>NZ_JAVDVQ010000001.1:0-466489 GCF_031456935.1 Arthrobacter ginsengisoli
GTGACCCTGGGACAGGAAGCGCAAGCCCGCGCCGTGCCACCCGGGGGACATGCCCAGTCCCGGGCGCACCCAGTGAACATAGTGGACTTATGTCCAGTGGCCGCAGCCAGGGGAGGGCATGCCCCGTGACCCTGGGACAGGAGCGCGAGCCCGCGCCGTACCACCCGGGGGACATGCCCAGTCCTGGGGACACCCAGTGGACATAGTGGGCTTATGTCCAGTGGCCGCAGCCAGGCGAGTGCATGTCCAGTGGCCCGGATCAAGGGAGGGCATGCCCCGTGACCCTGGGACAGGAAGCGCAAGCCCGCGCCGTGCCACCCGGGGGACATGCCCAGTCCCGGGCGCACCCAGTGAACATAGTGGACTTATGTCCCGTGGCCGCAGCAAGGGGAGTGCATGTCCAGTGGCCCGGATCAAGGGAGGGCATGCCCCGTGACCCTGGGACAGGAAGCGCAAGCCCCCGCCGTGCCACCCGGGGGACATGCCCAGTCCTGGGGACACCCAGTGGACATAGTGGGCTTACGTCCAGTGGCCGCAGCCAGGGGAGGGCATGTCCAGTGGTCCGGGTCAGGGGAGGGCATGTCCCACGGGGTCTGCGGGGTCCGCGGGCTGGGCATGCTCCGCGGTGTCCGCCTCGCCCAGGCCGCGCGCGGCGAGGGCGTCGCCGGTCTGGCGCGCGAAGGCCACGGTGGTGATGAAGACGGGGAGGATCAGGGCACGGGGGTTGCGTTCCAGGCCGCGGGCGCGGGCGGAATCCCGGACGTCGCTGTACGCCCCCGCGATGAACGGGATGCTGCGCAGCATAATGGCGATGGTCAGCGCGAAGCGCTCCGGATCCGCGCCGAAGCGCCGGAACGGCCGCGCCAGGGAAGCCACGCCGTCCAGCAGCCGCTGCACCGGGGTGGTGGCGGTGAGGATCGAGGCCGCCACAATACAGACCAGCACGTTGAGCACAATCCGTGCCGCGGTGGGTCCGCCGAGCTGCCACCACTGGAACAGCCCGATCATGGCAAGGACCGGCAGCACCGGCCGGACCGCCCGGAACAGCCGCGGCAGACCCGCCCCGCTGAGCAGGAACACCGTGCACATCACCGCCAGGGCGACGGCCGCCACGGCCCAGTCCACAATCAAAAACGACGCCATGCCGCAGCCAAGGACCAGCAGGAACTTCAGCCACAGCGGCGTGCGGTGCAGCAGCGAGCTGCCCGGCACGTAATTGGCCAGCAGGAATCCGTGGCCGCTCACGGCCGCTCCGGACCCGGCTGGTCCAGGCCCGGCCGGTCTTGGCCTGCGCCGGAACGCGTGAGCCCCGCACCGCACAGCGCCCGGTAGTGGTCGACGGCGGCGGCCGGGCCGCCGTCGAACACCACCGCACCGGCGTCGACCACGAGAACCCGGTCCAGGTCCAGTGCGAGCTCCAGGTCGTGGGTGGAGAGGATGATCTGCTGGCTGAGTCCGGCCAGGGTCCTGCGCAGCAGTTCCCGGTTGCGCAGGTCCAGCAGGGTGGACGGCTCGTCCAGGACCAGCACCTCGGGGTTCACGGCGAGGACCGCGGCGAGGGCGAGGAGCTGGCGCTCCCCGCCGGACAGCTCGTAGATGCTTTGGTCGGCCAGCGGCAGCAGCCCGAAGCGGTCGAGGGTTGCTTCCGCCTGGCGGCTGCGTTCCCGGCCGTTCCGGACCGAACGCCGGAGGGACAGTTCCACGTCCTCCCGCCCGGTCGGCATCACCAGCTGGGACAGTGGGTCTGTAAAGACGAAACCGACCCGCCGGCGGACCTCCCGGACTGCGCGGACGGTGTCCCATTTGTCCACCGTGACGGTGCCGGTGCTCGGCGCCACGAGTCCGTTGAGGAGCCGCAGCAGGGTGGACTTGCCGGAACCGTTGGCGCCGATGACGCCGATCCGCTGCTCGGTGAGCCGCAGGGTCAGTTCCCCGAGCAGGGTTTTGGGTGCGGGGCGGCCGTCAACCGCCACGCGCACCGCCACCCGGTCCAGCACAATGGTGCTCACGGCAGGTGATCCACCTTGGCGCTGCGAATGCCGGTGCCGGCCGCGGCGGTCACGGTCCCGCCGGTCCGGACCCGGCGGATCAGCAGATCCGGAAACGCCTTGTGCAGCGCCAGGGCAATGGTCACCGCGAGGACGTTCTTGATCACATCTCCGGGGTAGAAGACCAGGTCTGCCAGGAAGGCCTTTGCGAAGTCCAGCTTCGCGTTGACCATCATGCCCAGGATGCCGAGGCTGTGGACAAAGATGATGCTGCTCACCATTGCGGCGGCGAACAGCAGGACCGCGCGCAGCTTGCCCGGACGGCCCGCCGTGCGGCGCAGAACGACGACGGTCAGCCAGCCGACGGCCGTCGCGGCGAAGACAAAGCCGATGATGTAGCCCGCAGAGGGGCCGGCCAGGACTCCGAGCCCGCTGCGTCCGCCGCTGAAGATCGGCAGCCCGGCGAGTCCGAGGAGAACGTACAGCCCGACGGCGGCAAAGGCCCTGCCGGGGCCCAGGGCGAGGCCGGTGAGCATCACGGCAAGCGTCTGCAGGGTAATGGGGACCCCCATCCCGCCCACCGGAATGGCCGCAATCAGGGCGGAGCAGGCCACGAGCGCGGCGAAAACCGCGATCAGGCCAAGGTCGGTGGCGTTCCAGCGGTTCCGCCGTCCGGCGGGCGTGGCGGCGGCGCTGCCGTCGGTCTGTGTCATGGGAAGTTCCTATCGCGAGTGAATCACTACGTGCATCAGATTTTGACTTTACGAGCCCAGCGGGCCGGGTTTTTTGTAGGTGCTCCACTAACCGGAAGCCCGCTGGCTGGAGGACCGCACCAAAAGCCCCCCATGGTGCCGGGCAGCGGTGGGGCGCCGCCGCCGTCGTCCGTCGTTTAGCGCAAACGGCGCGGCCCTTGTCATCGGGCGGGGGCAGGGCCGGTAGACTTGTAGAGGCCGTGCTCTCGGCCGCACTGCCCCGGCCCCCTGCAGATTCCACCGCTGTGCCGCGGCGTTCCCTGTTGTGAAAGGCCTTAGCTGCATTGATTACCGTCCAGGATCTCGAACTGCGCGCCGGCGCCCGCCTCCTTATGGACCAGGTGAGCTTCCGGATCGACAAGGGAGACAAGATCGGCCTCGTGGGCCGTAACGGTGCAGGCAAGACCACGCTGACCCGGGTGCTCGCGGGCGAAGGCCTGCCCGCCGGCGGCAAGGTCACCCGCAGCGGCGAGATCGGCTACCTGCCGCAGGACCCGCGGACCCCGGACATGGAGCAGCTGGCCCGCGACCGGATTCTGTCCGCCCGCGGCCTGGACATCGCCGTCGGCAAACTCCGGCAGACCCATGAGGACATGGCCAGCGATGACGCCGAGGTCCAGCGCAAGGCGATGAACCGCTACGACCGGCTCGAATCCGAGTTCCTGGCTGCCGGCGGCTACGCTGCCGAGGCCGAGGCCGCCGCGATCTGCTCCAACCTCGCCCTCCCGGACCGGCTGCTGAACCAGCCGCTCAAGACCCTTTCCGGCGGCCAGCGCCGCCGCGTGGAGCTGGCCCGCATCCTGTATTCGGACGCCGAAACGATGCTCCTGGATGAGCCCACGAACCACCTCGACGCCGACTCCATCACCTGGCTGCGCGAGTTCCTCAAGAACCACCAGGGCGGCCTGATCGTGATCAGCCACGACACCGAACTGCTCGAGGCCACGGTGAACAAGGTCTTCCTGCTGGACCCCAACCGTGCGCAGATCGACTTCTACAACATGGACTGGAAGCGCTACCTCCAGCAGCGCGAAACCGACGAGCGTGCCCGCAAGCGGGAGCGCGCCAACGCCGAGAAGAAGGCCCAGGTCCTCTTCGACCAGGCCAACAAGATGCGCGCCAAGGCCACCAAGGCTGTCGCCGCACAGAACATGGCCAAGCGTGCCGAGCGCCTGCTGGGCGGCCTCGAAGCCGTCCGCGCGACCGACCGTGTGGCAGCCCTGCGCTTCCCGGATCCGTCGCCCTGCGGCAAGACCCCGCTCACCGCGGACGGGCTCAGCAAGTCCTTTGGTTCGCTGGAGATCTTCACCGACGTCGACCTCGCCATCGACCGCGGCTCCAAGGTGGTCATCCTCGGCCTCAACGGCGCCGGCAAGACCACCCTCCTGCGCATGCTCGCCGGCGTCGACAAGCCGGACACCGGCGAAGTCGTCGCGGGCCACGGCCTGAAGGTGGGCTACTACGCCCAGGAGCACGAGACGCTCGACGTGGACCGGACCGTGCTGCAGAACATGCGCTCCTCCGCCCCGGACATGAACGACGCGGAAGTGCGCAATATCCTGGGCTCGTTCCTGTTCTCCGGCGACGACGTCGACAAGCCCGCCGGCGTGCTCTCCGGCGGCGAGAAGACCCGCCTGGCCCTGGCCACCATCGTCGCCTCGAGTGCCAATGTGCTGCTCCTCGACGAGCCCACCAACAACCTGGACCCCGCCAGCCGCGCCGAAATCCTCGGCGCCCTGAGCAACTACACCGGCGCCGTGGTGCTGGTCAGCCACGACGAAGGTGCCGTTGAGGCGCTGAACCCGGAGCGTGTGGTGCTGCTGCCCGACGGCATCGAGGACCACTGGAACGAAGACTACCTGGACCTGATCACGCTGGCGTAGCTCTCGCCGGGCTGCTTCGTCAGCGGACGGGCATCACCCTGGCCGCGGTGATCCGGCGCAGTTCGTCGTAGCTGATGGAGAACATTGCGTGGTGGTCGCCTGCCCCGGCCCAGAGCACGGGCTGGGCCGCCAGGGACTCGTCCAGCAACGTCGTGATTTTCTCCGGATGCCCGACCGGGGCCACGCCGCCGACTTCCTGGCCGGTGTGTTCCAGGACAAACTCGGGGGAGGCCCGGCGGATCTGCCCGGCGTCCAGCTGCGCCGCGACCTTGCGGACATCGACCCTGCCGGCACCGCTGGCAAGGATCAGCAGCGGCGCGCCGCCGACGTCGAACACCAGGCTGTTCGTGATGGCGGCGAGGTCGCAGCCCAGCGCTGCGGCCGCCGCAGCCGCCGTCGGGACCTTCGAATCGAACACCGTCACGGTGTCCTCGGCGCCGAGCGCCGCCAGCGCCAGCTTGACCCGGACCACGGGCTCCGGCAACAGCCTGGCCACTCCTCAGAACCCCTGGGCGTCCAGAATGGCGTCTTCCTCTTCCTCGGCGGTCGCGTTCTTCCGCTGGCGGGGAACGGGCCGGCGGCGGGCCACCGGGCCGCTCGAGTGCATGCGGAAGCCGTCCGCTTCTGCGGCCTGGCCTTCGGCGTCCGCGGCGTCAATGGCCGCGTTTCGGGCCTGCTGACGGGCGGCGTACCCGAAGCCAATGAACATCAGCACGCCGAAAGCGAACCACTGCAGCGAGTAGGACAGGTGGGTGCCCTCTTCGGTGGAAGGCTTGGGGAACGGGAAGGGCATGTCCGCTACCGCGGGCCTCTCGGACGCCAGCTGCCCGTAGGCGCCGGTCAGCAGGGGATAGCCCAACTGTCCGGAGTATGCGGCGAGGTCGATCGACGCCAGCTGGCCGTCCGGGGCGCCACGCTGGAGCTCGGGCTCGGCGGGTTTGAGGCGGGCGATGACCGTCACGGTCCCCTGCGGGGGAGCCGGGACGGCGTCCGGGCGGCCAGGGTTGTTGTTGCCGATCGGCAGCCAGCCGCGGTCGATCACGACCGTCTCGCCGGTTTCCACCTTGAAGGGGACCACGACTTCATAGCCGGGCTGGCCGTTGAGCGGACGGTTCCGGACGATACGCTGCCCGGCGGCGTCATAACTGCCCCGGAGTTCCACCTGGGTCCACTCGCGTTCCCCCGCCAGCGAGCGGAACTGGTCCTTGACCTCGGCGAAAGGGACGGGCGCGGCGGAATAGTTGGAGGTGACGCGGTTGATCTCGGCGAGGGTCTCGGCCCGGCGGTCCATCTGCCAGCGGCCCAGCCCGACGCACGCGGCGGCAAAAATCGCGGCCAGCAACAGATACCCCAGCCACTTGCTGGAGAAAAGAAAACGGTACATTCAGCTTGCCTTGCCTGTCGGGTCCAGTGCCACGGTGTCCTTCCAGAGCCCGCGGGTCTGCAGGTAGTCCTCGAGCCAGGCCCGGTGCTCTCCGCAGGCGAGCCAGATCTTCCGCCGTTCCGGGGTGTGGATCTTGGGGTTGTTCCAGAGCAGCTGCCATTCGGCGCCGCTCCGGCAGGCCTTGCGCGAGCAGACGGGCTCCGCCGGGCCGGCTGTCGCGCCCTCCCCGGCCAGGTCAAATAGGTTCACGATGCCGCCCGTCCATGGTCACCGTCGATGTCGGATTGTCCGCCGGGGGCGCCGCGGCTGCCTCGGCCATCCTCCGGGGAGTCCTCATCATCGACGATTTCGCCCTGCAGCAGCGTCAACGACGGGTCAGCCGGCCCGCCGGTGGCCGGCGTTTCAAGTTCGGGCAGCGGCGCGTAGTCCAGCAGCGCGTCAGCGTGGACCTCGGCCGTGTCGCTGCCGTTCGCGATGATGACGGCAATCCAGGGCAGAAACACGGCCCCGAGGACCGGGATGATCTTAAACCAGCCGTCCACAACAAAAATCAGGATCAGGCACACCATGCGGATACCCATCGCCACGGCGTACTTGATCATCCGCTGGCGCATCTCTTCAGAGTGCGCGGCGGCGGCATCCGTAATGCTGTGAACCTCGGAATCACCAGTGGGTACTCCCGGGTTCCCGGGCACAGGTACACCGGGTCGGTTTTTGAGTGTCAAGGCTGTCAGATCACGCTCCCAAGGCTTAATCCAATTCTCTCACCAACGGCAGGGCCACCCAAACGGGGCGGCACCGGGCGCTAAGATCGGAGGCAGGAAAATCCCTCCCCCAGCGCGGCGCCCTCCCGCCGCAGAATTCCGGAGCCCCACCATGTCTGAAACAGCAACCGCCGGCCGCAGTGTCCTGATCACCGGCGGGAACCGCGGCATCGGCCTCGCCATCGCCGAAGCCTTCCTCGCCAACGGTGACAAGGTGGCGGTGACGTACCGCAGCGAATCAGCGCTCCCCGCCGGCATCCTCGGCGTCAAGGCCGACGTCACGGACGAAGCCTCCGTGGACGCCGCGTTCGCTCAGGTGGAAGCCGCCCACGGCCCCGTCGAGGTACTGGTGGCGAACGCCGGCATCACCAAGGACACCCTCCTGATGCGGATGAGCGAAGACGATTTCACCTCGGTCATCGACACCAACCTCACGGGCGCGTTCCGCGTGATCAAGCGTGCGTCCAAGGGCATGATCCGGGCCCGCAAGGGCCGCGTGGTCCTGATTTCCTCCGTTTCCGGCCTCTACGGGGCGCCCGGCCAGATCAACTACTCGGCGTCCAAGGCCGGACTCGTCGGCATCGCCCGCTCGCTGACCCGCGAGCTGGGCGCCCGCGGCATCACGGCCAACGTGGTGGCACCCGGCTTCATCAACACGGATATGACGGCCGAACTCCCCGAAGCGACCCAGAAGGACTACCTGTCCCGGGTTCCCGCCGCCCGCTTCGCCGAAGCCTCCGAGGTCGCCAACGTGGTCCGCTGGATCGCCAGCGACGAGGCCGCCTACATTTCCGGCGCCGTCATCCCCGTCGACGGCGGCCTCGGCATGGGCCACTAGGCCAGGGCCCCAAGGCTAACGACGGCGGCGGGAGCCGCCGTAGCTGTCCGCCCGCCCGGCGGGGTACACCGGGTCAGCCACAACAGGACTTTCAGCCATAGCGCCGGTGACAGCCGGGGTGTGTAATGGGGCTACAGCCCCTGACCACACACCGGCAGGGGCATGGAATCAGGAGGACAATCGTGGCTGAACTGAACAAGTGGGTCCCATCGGACGTGCTGGAGCCGATCAAGCGTTTCCTCGACGGTGACCTGACAATGACCCCCTCCATCAAGGTCGAGCAGTTTGTGGACGGCACCACCCTGGTGGTGCGTGCTGAGGTTCCGGGGATTGATCCCGACCGGGACGTTGACGTCTCCGTGAGTGAGGGAATGCTGCACATCAGGGCGGAGCGGGAGGAGAAGACCGAGCACAAGGGCAAGGACGGGTACCGCTCGGAGTTCCGCTATGGCTCCTTCTCGCGCAGCATCGCGCTGCCCCCCGGCGCCAGGGAAGAGGACATCACCGCAACGTACAAGGACGGTGTTCTTGAGGTGCGGGCGCCCGCCCCGGTCAAGGCGTCGGACGCAACGGCGAAAAAGATCAGGATTGACCACACGTAGCAGCCGGACTGGGTGCCGCGCACCGCGGCCGGTCCGGCGGGGCGGGCGGACACCAGCGGTCCGGCCGCCCCGGTGGCGCTGGGGGTGCGGACAATCCATGCGGGCGAGCCTGCGCCTGCGGGCCGGGCCGTCACTAGCCTGCCGCGGCTTCTTTGTGGAACTCGAACAACGGAAAACTCCTGCGCCGCTGGCATGATGGACTGCAGACCCACCGTTTTTGGATGTTTGGAACAAAGGAGCTCGTATGGGACTGCTGGACAACAAGACCGCAATAGTGACCGGTTCATCGAGGGGCATCGGTGCTGACGTCGCCAAGTTCCTTGCCGCCGAGGGTGCCGCCGTCGTCGTCAACTACCGCCAGAAGGCGCCGCGCGCCAACAAGGTCGTCGCGGAGATCGAGGCGGCCGGCGGCCGTGCCGCTGCCGTCGGCGCCGACCTCACCACCCAGGAAGGCGTCCAGGCCCTGGCCAGCGCCGCGATGGAGAACTTCGGCTCACTCGATGTCCTGGTCCTGAACGCCTCCGGCGGGATGGAAACGGGTATGGCGGAGGACTATGCCCTCAAGCTCAACCGCGACGCCCAATTGAACATGCTCAACGCTGCCGTGCCGCTGATGCCCGAGGGCAGCCGCGTGGTCTTCATAACGAGCCACCAGGCCCACTTCATCAACACCGTGCCCACCATGGCCAACTACGAGCCGGTGGCACGCAGCAAGCGCGCCGGTGAGGACGCACTCCGCGAACTCGTTCCGGATCTGGCCGAGAAGGGCATCTCGCTGGTTGTCGTCTCCGGCGACATGATCGAGGGCACCGTCACGGCAACGTTGTTGGACCGCTCCAACCCGGGCGCCATCGAGGCCCGCCGCGCCGAGGCCGGGAAGCTGTACTCGGTCAAGGAGTTCGCCGCGGAGATCGCCAAGATGGTCACTGCCGACGTCCCCAGCGGCCACACCGAATACGTCGGCGGCGCCGACTACTTCGACAAGGGCAACCACTAGCGCATCACGTAGTCAGGCAGGAACTGCCCCGACTTGAACACAGGATTTAGTGGCTTAAATACAGAAGGCCGGGGCGGACGCCGCCCCGGTCTTCTGTGTGTTCCGGTCCAGCCTTAGACGCCGGCGATGTGCCGGACGGCGTCGAGGTACGGCAGGTTCACCGCGGCATCCGCGACAGCGCGGACCGCCGGTTTGGCGTTGAACGCCACGCCAATCCCTGCCGCCCCGAGCATGTCCAGGTCGTTGGCGCCGTCGCCCACGGCGATCGTGTGCTCCAGCGGGATGCCTTCCTTGGCGGCCCATTCGCGCAGGTATTTCTCCTTCGCCGCCCGGTCGATGACCTCCCCGACCACCTTTCCGGTCAGCGCGCCGTCGACGATTTCGAGTTCGTTGGCGATCCAGTAGTCAAGCCCCAGGCCCTCGGCAATCGGCCGGAGGATCTGGTTGAAGCCGCCGGAGACCACGGCGACTACATGCCCGGCGGCCTGGAAGGCGGCCACGAGCGACGCCGCCCCGAGGCTCAAGGTGACCTCGGCACGGACGGAATCGACGACGTCGGCGGGCAGCCCGGCGAGCACCGCCACACGGGCGTGCAGGCTCTGGGCGAAGTCCAGCTCGCCCCGCATGGCGGCCTCGGTCACGGCCGCGACTTCGTCACGCTTGCCGGCGTGGGCGGCCAGGAGCTCAATCACTTCCTGCTGGATCAGGGTCGAGTCCACGTCCATGATGAGGAGCTTCCGCCGCGCCTGGCGCAGCGAGGCGGGCACAATGGCGGTGTCCACTCCGGCCGGGCCGTGCCCGGCCGCCGCCCGGCGCAGACCGGCCAGCGCCGCCGACGGGTGGACCGGGCCGGGTCCGGCGTCAACGCTGCCGTCCGCAGTGTAGACCTCGAAGCGGGCGTCCCCCGTGCGGGTTTCGGCGTCCAGCGCCATGCCCGCCCCGGCGAGCAGCGACCTGAGCTGCTGCACCTCCGGAAGGGTCAGTTTCCGGGCATAACTCACTGCGGTCACGAACAGGTTCATGACTGCAATCCTATCGATCACGCGGAGCGGGGTCCGAATCCGTTGCGCTCCGGTGACGCCGCGGCAGCGCGGGAGCGCGCACGCGGCGCGGTCCGGTTATCAGTCGTCCGCTGTTTTGTCCTAGTGTCTACTCCTATGAGTGATGTTCTTGAAATGGCCGCCGTCAGCGTTGTACGTGGGGCAAAAACGCTCCTGGACAAGGTGGACTGGCAGGTCAAGGAAGGCGAGCGTTGGGTGATCCTGGGCCCCAACGGCGCCGGCAAGACCACACTGCTGCAGATCGCCGCCGCCAGGATCCACCCCACCAGCGGCATGGCGGGCATCCTGGAGGAGATCCTCGGCGCCGTCGACGTGTTCGAACTCCGGCCCAGGATCGGCCTGTCCTCGGCCGCGCTGGCCAACCAGATCCCGGAGCACGAGAAGGTCCTCAACGTCGTCGTGACGGCTGCTTACGGCGTCACGGGACGCTGGCGCGAGGGCTATGAGAGGGACGACGAACGCCGCGCCTTTGCCCTGCTGAACGAGTGGGGCATGGGCCCGCTGCTCAACCGTCCGTTCGCCTCGCTGTCCGAGGGGGAGCGCAAACGCGTCCAGATCGCCCGGGCACTTATGACCGATCCCGAACTGCTGCTCCTCGATGAGCCCGCCGCCGGGCTGGATCTTGCCGGCCGCGAGGATCTCGTCCACCGGCTCAGCGAGCTGGCCCGCGACGAGGCCGCGCCGGCCATCGTGCTGGTCACCCACCACCTTGAAGAGGTGCCGCCGGGCTTCACCCACGCCATGCTGATGCGCGACGGCGGTGTGGTGGCGCAGGGCCCCATCGACAGTGTCCTCACGGCCGAAAACCTGAGCGAGACCTTCGGGCTGCCGCTGGACGTCAGCGCCAGCGCCGGCCGGTACACGGCAACCGCGCGCCGCTGAGCGGGCCGCTGACCGCGCGTGGAGTTCCTCAATAGTGTCCTCATTTTCTTTGCCGGGCTCTGGGCAGGCACCATCAACAGTGTGGTCGGGTCCGGAACCCTCGTCACCTTTCCGGTCCTGATCGCCCTCGGCTACCCGCCGGTCACCGCGTCCATCAGCAACGCGATGGGGCTGGTGGCCGGCAATGCCGCCGGCGCCTGGGGCTACCGCAAGGAACTGGCCGGTCGCGGGAAGCAACTGCTCAAACTGCTGCCGGCCTCGCTGCTGGGTGGCATCACCGGGGCCTACCTGCTCCTGCACCTGCCCGAGAAGGTCTTCCACTACGCCGCACCCGTCCTGATCGTGCTCGCGCTCCTGATGGTTGTTTTCCAGCCCCGGCTGCAGCAGTGGGTCCGGAACCGGGAGGAGAATCCCGAACACGCCATCCGCGACCGCGGCCACGGCGTCCTCCTCGTGGTTCTGGTCTACCTGGCCGGCGTGTACGGCGGTTACTTTGTCGCGGCCCAGGGCATTCTGCTGGTCGGGATCCTTGGCATCTTCATGACCGGAACCATCCAGAACGCCAACGCCATGAAGAACATCCTGGTCCTCGGCGTGAACGTCGTGGCGGCAGCCTCCTACCTGCTCTTCGCCTTCGACCGGATCGACTGGGCCGTCGTTGGACTGATCGCGGTGAGTTCACTGATCGGCGGTTTCGTCGGCTCCAAGGTCGGCCGGCGGCTGTCTCCGGTGGTCCTGCGCGGCGTCATCTTCGTCCTGGGGCTCGTCGCCCTGGGGTTCATGACCGCCAACCTCTTCAAGTGACCCGTTCCATGACCGCTGAGATCCCCCGCTGAAATGGCCTCCCCATGACCTTCCACCACCTTGACTCCGCCGACGACCCCCGGGTCTCGGACTACACCCGGCTGACGGACGTGCACCTGCGCAAACTCCGGGAACCCGCCGAGGGCATGTACATCGCCGAGTCCTCCAGGGTGCTGCGCCGGGCCCTCGCGGCGGGACACCGGCCGCGCTCCTTCTTCCTGGCAGAGAAATGGCTGGAGGACCTCGGCGACGTCTTTGCGCAGTACCCGGACGTCCCCGCCTACATCGGTTCCGCCGCCCTGCTCGAGGACATCACCGGTTTCCACCTGCACCGCGGCGCGATGGCGGCCATGCAGCGGCCGGACCCGGTGCCGCTGCCCGAGCTGCTCGCCGGGGCGCGCCGCGTGGCCGTGCTGGAGGACATCGTGGACCACACCAATGTCGGTGCGATCTTCCGCTCCGCCGCGGCCCTGGGCGTCGACGCCGTCCTCGTCTCGCCGCGCTGCGGGGACCCGCTGTACCGCCGGAGCGTCCGGGTCAGCATGGGAACCGTGTTCCAGGTGCCGTGGGCCCGGCTGGAGGACTGGCCGGGGGACCTGCAGCTGCTCCGCGGCCAGGGCTTCACCGTGGCCGCGCTCGAGCTCACGGACGACGCCGTGGACCTCGATGCGCTGGCCGCCCGGCGGCCGGAGAAACTCGCCCTGGTGCTCGGCACCGAGGGTGCCGGGATGAGCCCGGGCACGCTCGCCGCCGTCGACCTCGCCGTGAAGATTCCCATGCGCGCGGGCGTTGACTCGCTAAACGTCGCGGCAGCGTCCGCCGTCGCCTTCTGGGAGCTGCGCCCCCGGGACTGACTGGACCGCTGCGCTGGACCGCTGCTGCGCTGAAACAGCGCTGGTCAGGCGGCGAAGGCGCTGACTTTCCGCTATCATTGATAGCTGGCCGTCCGGTGCATTCCGCTGGCCATCCCATTCATACCTGGCAACTGGCAAAATCCAGTTGTGCGAACAAAGGTCCAATTATGAAGTCTGATACTCACCCGAAGTACGAAGCTGTTGTTTTCAACGACCTGGCTTCCGGCGTCAAGTTCCTGACCAAGTCCACCGTGTCTTCCAAGAAGACCATCGAGTGGGAAGACGGAAACACCTACCCGGTAATCGACGTCGAAATCTCCTCCGAGTCCCACCCGTTCTACACGGGCAAGCAGCGCATCATGGACTCTGCAGGCCGCGTCGAGCGCTTCAACGCTCGCTTCAAGGGCTTCGGCGGCAAGAAGTAACTTCTTCTCCCCAAGGTCTGTTGGAAAAGCCCGCACCGGCGACGGTGCGGGCTTTTTGCGTCCCGCGCCGGCCGCGGGTTTGGCGCGTGGCAGGATTAACCGCATGACACCCCTTCTCCCGATCCCCGGTTCCGGCAGCGCTGACGACGGCGCCCGGCGGCACGGGGAGTACAAGGTTCCCGGCGGCAAACTCGTCGTGGCCGATTTGGACGTCGTCGACGGTGTCCTCGCGAACGTCTCGCTCAGCGGGGACTTCTTCCTGGAGCCGGACGAGGCACTGCCGGAGATCAACCGGGCGCTCACCGGTCTCCCGGCGGATGCCTCCGCGGCGGACCTCTCCGCCGCCGTGGCAGCGGCCCTGCCGGCCGACGCCATCCTGTTCGGCTTTTCCGCCGACGCCGTGGCAGTCACCGTGCGGCGCGCCCTCGCGAAGGCCACCGGCTGGGCGGACCACCACTGGAACATCATTGCGCCCTCCGTGCTGCCCACCCACGTCAACGTCGCCCTCGACGAGATCCTGGCCGAAGAGGTCGGCGCGGGGCGCCGCAACCCGACCCTGCGCTTCTGGGACTGGGAGGAACCGTCCGTGGTGATCGGCAGTTTTCAGTCCGTCCGCAACGAACTGGACCCCGCCGGCGTCGAACGGCACGGCATCAGCGTGGTCCGCCGGATCAGCGGCGGGGGAGCGATGTTCATGGAGGCCGGCAACTGCATCACCTACTCGCTGTACCTGCCGCAGACCCTGGTGGACGGCATCAGCTTCGCCGACTCCTACGGCTTCCTGGACGCGTGGGTGATGGCAGCCCTCGGGAAGCTGGGGATCAGCGCCTTCTACGTCCCGCTCAATGACATCGCCACGGAGCAGGGCAAGATCGGCGGCGCCGCGCAGAAACGGCTCGCGAACGGGGGCATGCTGCACCATGTGACCATGAGCTACGACATTGACGCGGACAAGATGGTCGAGGTCCTGCGGATTGGCAAGGAGAAGCTTTCCGACAAGGGCACGCGGAGCGCCAAAAAGCGGGTGGATCCGCTCCGCCGGCAGACCGGCCTGGCGCGGACCGAGATTGTCGCGGCCATGATGGAGGTCTTCGCTGAACGCTACGCGGCGACGCCCTCGGAGCTCACCGAGTCCGAGCTCGCCGCCGCGCAGCACCGGGTCGAGTCCAAGTTCGGCACTCCGGAGTGGCTGCACCGGGTCCCCTAAGAACCCCCGCCACCCCATCGGTTGCTCCGTAACCGCCGTTTAGAGCCGTGAAAAGGGCCGTTACGGAGCAGCCGATGGTGGGTTCGGAGTCAGGGCCTGGGCCGTGAGGGCGCGGAGCAGGTGGCTGCGCTGTTCGATGATGATGCGGCGCAGCGCCCGCGGGGCGTCCGGGTGTTCGGCCAGCCAGTTGTCCGTCCGGACGATGACGTCGTGCGTTTCGGGGCTGCCGCCGTCGAGGTCCTGCCCTGCCGGGTAAAGCCCCCGGACGATCCGGCTGGCGATCTCGATACTGCGCCCGGCCCAGACGTCTTCCAGGCACTCGAAATACCGGTCAATAAAGTCGCGCAGCAGCGGTGCCGGGCCGGTGTTGAAACCGGCGATGGTGGCGCTGAGCAGCTGGTTGGAGAGCGAGGTGCCGTGCACCGCCTCCTTCCACGCCGCCTCTTTGACGGCAGCCTCGGGGCGGGCCGCGAGGGCGGTGGCGTGTCCGGATTTACCGGCGGCGGTGTTGTCCAGGGCCAGCTCCCGGTCGAGCTGCGCAACGGTGGCCTGCCCGTTGGCGGCCAGGGCGTGCCAGAGGTTCCAGCGAAGCTCCGCATCCACGGACAGGCCCGCAATGACCGTGCTGCCGTCCAGGATGCCGCGCAGCAGGTCCAGCCGGCCGCCGTCGAAGCGGCTGCCCGCGGCGAGCGTGCGCGCCCACGCCAGCTGCTGGTCGGAACCCGGCGCGGCCCGCCGGAGTTCGTCGGCGGCGAGGGACAGGAAACCGCGGCGGACCGCGGCCCGGTCGGCCCCGGGGACATAGCGTTCGATCGCCGTGGCCGCGTTGCCGAGGACGTTGAGCAGCACGCCGATGCCCGTTTCCGCCGGCGCGAAGCGTGTGACGGCGTCCACGTAGAGGGACGACGGCGTGACGGCGTCACGGGCCGAGTCCCAGAGTGCGGTCCAGCACAGTGCCCGGGCCATCGGATCGCTGAGCGCGCCCAGGGAGGCCCGCACGGTGGCTTCGGAGCGCGCGTCGAGCCGGACCTTGGCGTAGCTCAGGTCATCGTCGTTGACCAGCAGCAGGGCCGGCCGCGCCTTCCCGACCAGGGCCGTCACCTCGGTCCGGGCCCCGCTGACGTCGGTTTCGACGCTGTCGGTGCGGACCAGGGCACCGCGGTCGTCCATCCCGTACAGGCCGATCCGCAGCCGGTGCGGCCGCGGCTCCTGCCGGCCCGTCGTCGGGTCCTCGGCGTCCTGGATGATGGTTACCGCGCCGAGAACGCCGTCGTGCTCCTCGATCTCGCTGCTGAGGGTGGAGATGCCGGAGGTCTGCAGCCACTGCCGGGCCCAGCCCGCGAGGTCCCGGCCGGAGGCGGTGCTGAGCGCGGCGAGCAGGTCCGTCAGCGTGGTGTTGCCGTAGGCGTGGTCCTTGAAGTACCGCCGCGAGCCGGCCACGAAGGCCTCGAAACCGACGTAGGCGACCAGCTGCTTGAGCACCGAGGCGCCCTTGGCGTACGTGATGCCGTCGAAGTTTTGCTTGGCCGCCTCGAGGTCGGGGATGTCGGCGACGATCGGGTGCGTCGTCGGAAGCTGGTCCTGCACGTAGGCCCAGGCCTTGCGGTTGTTGGCGAAGTTCACCCAGGCCGTGGCCCAGTCCGTGGTGCGGTCCACACCGAGGGTGCCCATGTAGTCCGCGAAGGACTCCTTGAGCCATAGATCGTCCCACCACTGCATCGTGACGAGGTCGCCGAACCACATGTGCGCCATCTCGTGCAGCAGCGTGTTGGCGCGGGCCTGGTACTGCGAATCGGCGGCCCGGGAGGTGAAGACGTAGCTCTCCGTGAAGGTCACCAGCCCGGGGTTCTCCATGGCGCCCAGGTTGTACTCGGGGACGAAAGCCTGCTCGTACTTCCCCCACGGGTAGGGGAAATCGAAGAGTTGGTTGAAGAAGGCCAGGCCGTTCCTGGTCAGGGCGAAGAGGGCTTCGGGGTCGAACGAGGGCGCCATCGAGGCGCGGCAGTAGAGGGCCAGCGGGATATCCAGGCGGGTGCCGTCGCCGAGCGTCCCGCGCCAGGAGTCCTCGGCCTTGAAGTACGGGCCCGCCAGCACCGTCGTGATGTACGTGGACATCGCCTTGGTGGGGGCGAAGTCCCAGCGGCTGGTGTCCGGGCCGCTGCTGAGGAGCGTGCGCTGCGTTTCGATGCCGTTCGAGGACACCTGCCAGGCGGAGGGTGCCATAACGTGGAACGTGAATTCCGCCTTGAGGTCGGGCTGTTCGAAATTGGCGAAGACGCGGCGGGCGTCGGCGGGCTCGTACTGGGTGTAGAGGTAGCACTGGCCGTCGGCCGGGTCGAAGAAGCGGTGCATGCCCTCCCCGGAGGTGCTGTACAGCGCGGTGCCCGTGACCGTGACCTCGTTCTCTGCCTGGAGGTTGTCGAGCCGGATCCGGGACCCGTCCACGACGTCGGCGACGGGGACGTTCCTGCCGTTGAGGAGGACGCTGTGCACCTCGCTGCCGATGAAATCCAGGAACGTCGAGGCCCCGGGTTCACCCGCGGAGAAGGTGATCACGCTGCGGCTCTGGTAGCCGGCGACGTCCGGATCCGCAGCCTGCCGGACGTCCAGGGAGACGTCGTAGCTGTGGGTGGTGATCAGGGCTGAGCGGGTTGCGGCTTCGTCGCGGCGCAGGTTCTGGTTCGGCACCCCGCTATCTAATCATGAGGAACGCGGCGCCCAGCCCCAGCGCGGCAATCAGCAGCCAGGACGCCAGCGCGGCCAGCAGGGCCCGCGCGCCGGTGTGCAGCAGTTGGCCCACCCTGACCGCCGAGCCGAGGCCGAACAGCGCCATCCCCAGCAGAATGTCCTGCAGCACTGCGGCGGCGTCGAGGACGGCGGGGGAGAGCCAGCCGGTGCTGCGCAGGGCTGCCAGCGCGACGAAGCCGAGCACGAACAGCGGAACGATGGGCGGCCGCTTCAGTCCGGCGCCGGACGCGGCGCTGCTGCGGTGGTGCAGCCCCGCGACGGCGACCATCGGCGCCAGCAGGATCACCCGCGTGAGTTTGACGACGACGGCGACCGCCAGCGCCGACGCCCCCGCGGTCTGGGCGGTGGCGACAACCTGTCCGACGTCGTGCACCGAGGCCCCGGCCCAGGCCCCAAAGACTTCCGGGCCGAGTCCCAGTGGCCGGATGAGCAGCGGCAGCACGCCGATGGCGAGCGTGCCGCACAGGGTCACGAGGGCGACCGGGAGCACGGTGTCGTGCTGCCGGATCCGCCGCACCGCGGCCATGGCCCCGATCGCGGAGGCCCCGCAGATGGAAAAGCCGGTGGCAATCAGCAGTGATACCGGCGGCGGCAGCCGGAACAGCCGGCTGATGGCGTAGGTTCCGGCGAAGGCGGCCAGGACCACCCCCGTGATCAGCAGCAGCGCCGCCCAGCCGAGGCCGAGCACATCCATCAGACTGACTTTCAGTCCGAGCACCACGATCCCGGCGCGCATCAGGTGCTTGCCGGCGAAATCAAGGCCCGCGCGGCCCGGCCCGGCGGTCCAGCCGGCCAGCCCCGGGACGTTCGCGGCGAGGAGCCCGGCTGCCACCGCAAGGGTCATGGCCGGGAGCACCGGAACCAGGGAGTGCACGGCGAGGGCAAGAACGACGGCGCCCGCGGCGGCCAGCAGGCCCGGCAGCGGGCCAGCGCAGCGGAGCGGACTGGCGCTGCGCAGCGGGCGGGAAGAAAAGAGGGGCACGCAACTACCTTGCCGCAACAGTCCGGGAAAGCCGTCACCGCCGCACCCGGCCAGCCGGTCTGCCGGCTCGTGGCACGTTGCCTCCAGCCCTCCGGCGTCACGCGCCTGCGGGCGTGGAAATGATTTCGCAACAAAAAGGTGATTGTCTAGTGAGCATGTCTGACCTATTCCAGGATTACTCGGTGGCCGCCGACCGCACCGGCGCCTACGACGAGATGTTCACCCCCGGGCAGCAGGCCCGGAAGTCCTACGGGCAGGTCGCCGATGCGTTGCGTGAGCTTTCGCTCGCCGATGTCACCGCCCGCGCCGATTCCATGGCCCGGACCTTCCTGGACCGCGGCGTCACCTTCGACTTCGCGGGGGAGGAGCGCCCCTTCCCGCTCGATATCGTCCCCCGGGTCATCCCGGCTGACGAGTGGACCGTGCTGGAGCAGGGCGTGGCGCAGCGCGTCCGTGCCCTCGAGGCGTTCCTCAACGATGTCTACGACAAGATGGCTGTGGTCACCGACGGTGTGATCCCGCGCCAGCTCGTCACCACCAGCGCGCACTTCCACCGCCAGGTGCACGGCTTCGAACCGGCCGGAGGCGTCCGCGTCCATATTTCCGGCATCGACGTGGTCCGCGACGCCGCCGGGACGTTCCGTGTCCTGGAGGACAACGTCCGGGTCCCCTCCGGCGTCAGCTACGTCCTGGAGAACCGCCGCGCCATGGCCAAGGGCCTGCCCGAAGCCTTTGGCCAGCAGCTCATCCGGCCGGTCGAGGAATACCCGCGCCGGCTGCTGTCCGCCCTGCGGAAAACGGCGCCGACCGGCGTCGACGACCCCACCGTGGTGGTCCTGACCCCCGGAGTCTTCAACAGCGCCTACTTCGAGCACACCCTCCTCGCCGGCCTGATGGGCGTCGAACTCGTCGAAGGGCGGGACCTCATCTGCCGTGGCAACCGCGTCTACATGCGCACCACCGCCGGGGAACAGCGCGTGGACGTGATCTACAAGCGCATCGACGACGAGTTCCTCGATCCGCTCCAGTTCCGGGCCGACTCCATGCTCGGCTGCCCAGGCCTGGTCAACGCCGCCCGGGCCGGCGGCGTCACGATCGCCAACGCCGTGGGCAACGGCGTCGCCGACGACAAACTGGTCTACAGCTACGTCCCGGACCTGATCCGCTACTACCTCAATGAGGAACCGGTGATCGCCAATGTGGACACCTTCCGGCTGGAAGAAAAGGAAGCCCGCGAGGAGGTCCTGGACCGTCTGGCTGAACTCGTCGTCAAGCCCGTGGACGGTTCCGGCGGCAAGGGGCTGGTGATCGGTCCCGATGCCTCCAACGACGAACTGGAGGCCCTGCGCAAGCGGGTCATCGCGGACCCCCGCGGCTGGATCGCCCAGCCTGTCCTGCAGCTGTCCACCGTTCCCACGCTCAGCGGCGACAAGTTCGGCCCCCGGCACGTGGATCTGCGCCCCTTCGCGGTCAACGACGGCGACGATGTCTGGGTCCTGCCCGGCGGCCTGACCCGGGTGGCGCTCAAGGAAGGCTCGCTGATCGTGAACTCCAGCCAGGGCGGCGGCTCTAAGGACACCTGGGTCCTGGCGGACTCCCCGGAGGTGCCGGTGGAGAACCTGCCGCGCCCGGCCATCACGGTCCGCGAACGGGTCTCCGTCTGGCCGGTCGAGAGCAACTGGCGCGACAGCCAGAAGGAGCAGCAGCAATGACCCGCGGCACGATGCCGCCCCGTTTTCCGCTGATTTGCTCTTTTCAGATTTCCGATGTGCTGGAGGTAACCGCGAATGCTTAGCCGGATCGCCGAGTCCCTGTTTTGGATCGGCCGTTATGTGGAACGGGCCGACGGCACCGCCCGGATCCTTGACGTCCACCTCGAACGGCTCAACCACCTGCCGATGGAGGAACAGCGCAGCGTCGCGCAGGAGCTCCTCGCCGTTATGGGCGCCCGGGCGCAGAGCGAGGACTTCGGCCTGCCCGAACTGCTCAACGCCCTCGCCTACGACAAGGACAGCGCCACCTCCATCGCCGGTTCGCTCGGCGCGGCCCGGGAGAACGCCCGCCGCGCCCGGGAAACGGTGTCCTCGGGCCTCTGGGAAAGCCTCAACACCACGTACTACGGGCTGAACCAGCACCGCAAGGACGTCGTCGGCACCTATCGTTTCTGCAACTGGGTGCTGGAGCGCACCGCCATGGTCAGCGGCCTGGCGGACACGACTGTCAGCCATGACGAAAGCTGGCTCTTCCTGGTGCTCGGCCGCTCGCTGGAACGCGCCGACATGACCGCCCGGATGCTCTCCACCCGGGATGTACTCTCCGCCGGCATGTCCTGGGTGAACATGCTCCGCTGCGCCGGCGCCTACGAATCTTTCCTGCGGACCCGCCGCGCGGCCTTCGGCGACCAGCACGCCGCCGAGTTCCTGCTGCTGGACCGGTTGTTCCCCCGGTCCATCGTGTATGCGCTGCGCGACGCCGACGAGTGCCTCGCCAAGCTGGACCCCTCGGCCCAGCGCGTCGGCTTTATCAACGACGCCCGCCGGATCGTGGGCCAGGCCCGCACCTTCCTCGAGTTCCACCGCACCGACGACCTGATGTCCGAGCTGCCCGAACATATGGAACGCGTGCAGAAGGCCGTGTCGCAGGCCTCGGACGCCATTTCCCGTAAGTACTTCAATCAGGCAGACGAACTGGCCTGGGTGGGAGAAGTTTCATGACCCGGCTGAGTATCGTCCACAAGACTGCGTACAAGTACAACAAACGCGTCACGCTCTCCTACAACGAGGCGCGGATGACCCCGCTGACTGACCCCCAGCAGGTGGTCCTGGAGTCCTCGCTGAAGGTCTCGCCGTCCCAGGCGGCACTGAGCAGCTACCGCGACTACTGGGGCACCCGCGTCACCGCCTTCGACATGCAGATGCCGCACGAGCACCTCGAGGTCCTGTCCACCACGACCGTGGAGGTCCACCGGGCGGAGCGGATCCCGGCGGAGGCGGACATCGTCGGCTGGGAGGACCTCGACGCCCCGGAGACCCTCAACAAGTTCAGCGACTGGATTCCGCAATCGCAGCTCACCCGGCCCGGCACCGAGGTCCTCGGGATCATTCCGGGCGTCGTGGCGGGCCGCAACCCGCACGAGGCCGCCATGGCGGTCTTCGAATGGATGCGCGGGGAAATGACCTACATGAAGGGCTCCACCGGCGTCACCACCAACGCCGAGGAGGCCTGGAACCAGCGCCAGGGCGTCTGCCAGGACCTGGCGCACCTCGCCATCGGTGCGCTCCGCAGCCGGGGCATCCCGGCCCGCTACGTCTCCGGCTACCTGCACCCGCGCTCGACGGCGGCCCTCGGCGAGACGGTCGCCGGCCAGTCACACGCCTGGCTGGAATGGTGGGACGGTGAATGGCGCAGCTGGGACCCCACCAACCACAAGCCGGCCGGAGACTTCCACGTCACCGTGGCGAGGGGCCGCGACTACCGGGACGTGCCTCCGCTCAAGGGCATCCTGTCCGGCGGCGGCGGCTCCGCGCTCTGCGTGACAGTAGAGATCACCCGGCTGGCCTGATTCCGGGGTACATCCCTTCGATGCCCTATCAGTTCCGGCTGCTCTGAGCCCTCAGGGCAGCCGGAACTGATAGCGCAACGGGGGTCCCGGCAGGGGTTATTCGAGTCCGGAGCGGGTCGCATCGTCCAGGGGTGTCCACCACGTCAGCGGCGGAACCACCTTGAACCGGCGTCCGGTTACGGTCTCCGGAGTGATCCTGACGAAGTGTTCCTTTTTGCCCGCCTGCCAGGGGAACAGCAGGAGCCCCACCGTGTCGAGGACCTCCTGCGGGTCCTGCACCGGTGCGGCCTGACCCTTGACCACCACACTCCAGGCGATGCCGCTGTCCGCGTCGATGCCGTCGGCCTCTACCGCTACCGGCGTGTCGCCCGTGGCCGCCTGGAGTTTTGTGCCCTCCGCCGTGCGGAACACCAGGGACCCGTGGTCCACCTTGTAGTTGATCGGGAAGATGTCGGGGTGGTCGTCGACCCACACAGCGAGCCTGCCCACGGTGACGCTGCGCAACAGCCGCCAGCATTCGTGGGGGTCAAGGTTCTCAACGTCATGTGGCCGCTGGTCCTTGTTCTGGTGTGCGCCGGGGTTCGGATCAGTACTCATGCGCCCGAGCCTACGCCACGCCGGCGGCGGCGGAGTAGGGGAGAAGGTCACAATCCGGGGCTATGCGGTCCGACATCTGAGGCCTTTGTCGCCGTTACGGGGTATTCTGGCATCACCATCGTCAGCGCCGACGATCGTTGTGTCCGTTGTATCGAAATGGGGGCCATGAGCATGCACTCCATGCAGGAACGTCCGGACCAGACGGCCGATGGGCCAGAGCCCAGGATTGACAGTGTATTCAAGGGGTTCGTGTCCCGGGCCGAGGAACTGCTCCAGTCCCAGGAGCGAATGGCCGGGCTGCTGGAAGCTGTCGTCGCCGTCGCTGAGGACCTCAGCCTTGACGCAGTGCTGGAACGTGTCGTGCAGTCCGCCTGCCGTCTCCTGCATGCGCGCTATGGTGCCCTGGGCGTCATCGGGGACGACCGCGCGCTCAGCCACTTCATCACGGTCGGCATCGACGAACCGCTGGCCCGCCACATTGGGCCGCTGCCCACCGGCCACGGCGTCCTGGGTCTGCTGATTTCCGATCCCCGCCCGCTTCGGCTCCATGACCTGCGCAGACATCCGGAATCCTATGGCTTCCCGGCAAACCACCCGCCGATGAAGTCCTTCCTCGGCGTCCCCGTGCGCGTCCGGGACGTGGTCTTCGGGAACCTGTACCTGACCGAGAAGGAAGACGGCAGCGACTTTTCGGCCGAGGACGAGGGTCTGGCCGTCGCCCTGGCGGCCGCCGCCGGGGTTGCCATTGAAAATGCCCGGCTCTACGACGATGCCCGGCGCCGGGCGCGCTGGCTGGAGGCCTGCATGGACGTCGCCGGGCTGATGCTCAGCACCGACCGCGACTACACCTCCGGCGGGCTGGATCCCATCGCCAGCCGGGCACTGCAGGAGTCAGGCTCCGAGCTGGCACTGCTGGTGGCGCCTGCCGCAAACGGTCCCGGCCATATTGTCGCCGG
Organism: Arthrobacter ginsengisoli; assembly: GCF_031456935.1. NCBI lineage: Bacteria > Bacillati > Actinomycetota > Actinomycetes > Micrococcales > Micrococcaceae > Arthrobacter > Arthrobacter ginsengisoli. The sequence continues at coordinate 23,287 of NZ_JAVDVQ010000001.1, forward strand.
CGTCGCGGGTCAACGCAGCCCGCAGTTCAGCGGCCGCTCGCTGCTGCTGGATTCGCCGCTGTTGGAAAGCGTCCTCGACGGCGGGGAGCCGCTCGTGCTCCATGACGCGTCCGCACTCTTCGGGGAGATCGACGGCGGGATCAGCGGGCCGCTGCTGGCGGTGGCCCTGAGCACCCAGGGCGCGCATCACGGGCTCCTGTTGCTGGTCCGCGGCCCGGACGCCCTCCACTACGCCCGGACGGACATCGAAATGGGGGCCGTTTTCGGTTCCCATGTGGCCCTCGCCCTGGAACTCGCCCGCGTCCACCGGCTCCGCGAGCAGCTGCTGGTCTTCACCGACCGGGACAGGATCGCCCGGGACCTGCACGACCTGGTGATCCAGCGGCTGTTCGCGGCCGGGCTGAGCGTCCAGAGCCTGACCCGCTTCACGAAGGATGAGCTGGCCACCGAGCGGATCCGCAACATCACCGGCGAGCTTGATGAAGCGATCCGGAGCCTGCGCGACACCATCTACTCGCTCAAGAGCAGCAGCGGCGAGACGGAACTGTTGAGCGGCCGGATCCGGCGGGTGACCCGCAGCTCGGCGAAGTCCATGGCCTTCACGCCGCGGCTGACCCTCACCGGCCCGGTTGACGCCGTGACGCCGGACAAGGCCGACAATGTCGTTGCCGTCATCTCGGAAGGCCTGAGCAACGCCATCAGGCATTCCGGCGCGGATGCCATCGCCGTCTCGGTGGGTGTCGTCAAGGGCAAGGTGACGGTGGTCATCACGGACAACGGTGCCGGCTTCGACGAACCGGAAAAACGCCGGGGACTCGCCAACCTGGAGGACCGCGCCCGGATGCTGGACGGGGAATGCACGATCACCAGCGCCCCCGACGCCGGCACGAGCCTCGAATGGTCGGTGCCGCTGTAGCGGCGGGCGCCGCCGGAACGGGGGCGCCGCGAATCGGGAAGCCGGCTAGCGGACCTTGTGCGTCCGGGTTCCGTCGGCATGGCCGCCGGCCGGGACCGGGGAGGTGGGGCCGGCGATGAAAACGGCGGCCTGGGTCCGCCGTTCGAAGCCCAGCTTGGCGAGCAGTGAGGAGACGTAGTTCTTGACAGTCTTCTCGGCGAGGAACATTTCCGCGGCAATCTGGCGGTTCGTGAGTCCGCCGCCCACCAGCTCCAGCACCCGGCGTTCCTGCGGGGTGAGGGACGATGTCCGCGGATCCACCTCGTCGGCCTCCACCAGGCTGTCAACGATGCCGGCGGCGACGCCCTCCGCGAAAAGCGACTCACCGGCGGCCGCCCGGCGCAGCGCCCCGATCAGGTCGGTACCGCCGATCTCCTTGAGGACATAGCCGCTGGCGCCTGCCAGGACGGCGCCGCGCAGGGCCTGTTCGTCGTCGAAACTGGTCAGGATGATGCAGTTCAGCGAGGGGTCCACGGACCGGACGTCGCGGCAGACCTCAATTCCCGTGCCGTCCGGCAGCCGGGCATCGAGGACACACACATCCGGGTGAAGGGCGGGGATACGGCGGGTCGCCTCGATGGCGGAACCGGAACTTCCCACCACGAGGAAGCCCTCGCCCTCCAGGAGCTCCTGAAGGCCGCGCCTGACGAGTTCGTGGTCATCGAGAATAAAGACGCGGATGACGGCCCGCGCCCCGTCGGGTTTAGTGAGACCTGCGTCTGCCCAGGCAATCATGATTCTCCTGTCCGGCGGCTTGCGCTGCCCTCTATGGTGCGGTGCCCCCAGGCTGCTCAACGGATCGTGCCAGCGGGTGGTTCTGCTGTTTCCATTGTCATCCATCGTTGCTGACGAAACTGACTTCACGACCATCGCAGCTGACTTCGTGATTCACATTGTCCCCTGCGGAAGCCGGTTCCGTTCCCGAGGATTGCAATATTCCTCCCGGCCCCGGGGACCGGCAAGGGTCCTTGGTCCCAACGGGGCCCGGCCGGGACCCCCTGTCCCCGTGCCTTTTGGCCCTAGCCGCTGCCGCCTCCGGACCGGCACTGTAGGCTGGACGCGCCGGCTGTACGACGAAGGGATCTGCCATGACCGAAGCCAGGGACATCCGGACCATTGTGGTGGGAGTTGATGGCTCCGAAGCCTCGGTGGAGGCGCTGCGCCAGGCCCAAAGCCTCGCCGTACCGCTCTCCGCCACGCTGGTGGCGCTGGCCAGCTGGGACGTCCCTCCGGTCTACGACGGTTATGTCGCCGTCGGCATCGACGACTTCGATGTCCGTGCCGGGGAAATCCTGCAGGACACGGTGCAGAAAGCGTTCGGGGCGCAAACGCCCGCGAACGTCGAGTCCCGCCTCGTGCAGGGGCACCCGCGGCACACTCTGATCGAGGCCAGCCGGGATGCCGACATGGTGGTGGTGGGGCGCCGCGGGCACGGAGGCTTTGGCGGGTTGCTGATCGGGTCGGTGAGTTCTGCCCTCGTGGCCCACGCCCATTGCCCCGTGCTGGTCGTCCATTCCCCGGCCAAGCCGGGCACGGCCGCCCAGTAGCCTATTCGAACGATGCCCGGCGGGGATCGGAGAGCCTGGTGGTCCACAGGTCCGGGTTGTTGACCTTGAATCTCCGCCCGGTCAGCGCCTTGGGGGAGAGCCGGAGGTAGTAGTCCTTGTCGCCGGGCTGCCACGGTTCGAGCAACAGGGCGTCGACGGCGTCCTTTTCCTGCTGGCTCTCAATCAGCTCCGCCTCGCCGCGGGCAACAACGCTCCAGGCCTGCTGTTCGTGGACGTCGTAGCCGTCGATTTCGAAGGCGACGGGTTTGGCCGTCATGGCCGCCCACAGTTTGGTGCCCCCTGCGGTGCGGAACACAATCGAGCGGCGCTCCAGCGCGAAATTTACCGGGAAGATCTCCGGGTGGGCATCCACGATCAGGGCGATCCGCCCCACGACCTCTGTATCCAGCAGCATCCAGCACTGGTCAATGGAAAGTCCGAAATCGGGCGCAGGGGTCGTCTCTGTATTCATGTGGACCCACGTTACGTACTGTCCCGGCCCCTCATTAGGGCCATAAGCCCCGTAGCCCGCCCCGGTCGCCTCTGGTATTGGGAGCTGCCTACCAAGGGCTCGGCTTGTAGTCCTTCAGGAAGACGCCGAACTGGTCCTCACCGGATTCGCCCATGACGATCGGGTCGTAGACGCGGGCCGCCCCGTCGACGAGGTCCAGGGGAGCGTGGAAGCCCTCCTCCATCAGACGGACCTTGGTGTAGTGCGGGCGCTCATCCGTGATCCAGCCGGTGTCGACGGCGGTCATCAGGATGCCGTCGGCGTCCAGCATCTCCTGGGCGCTGGTTCTGGTCATCATGTTCAGCGCCGCTTTGGCCATGTTGGTGTGCGGGTGGCCGGGGCCCTTGTAGGCACGCGAGAACTGGCCCTCCATGGCGCTGACGTTCACAATGTACTTCCGCCGCGCGGTGGAGCGCTTCATCGCCGCGCGGAGCCGGCTGACCAGCAGGAACGGCGCGGTGACGTTGCACAACTGGACTTCCAGCATTTCGAGGGGATCCACTTCGTCCACCACCTGGGTCCAGCTGTTGATGCTGGCCACGTCCGGAACCAGGCCGCCGGCGTCGATCGCCGTGCCGGCAGCGATCCGCTCCAGCGAGGCGGAGCCGGTGGAGAGCGCCAGCGAGGTGATCGCGTCCCCGGCCAGCACCGGATGCTCCAGGACGGTGCTCGCCAGGGCCAGCGGGTGCTTGTCGTGGGCGTGCCCGAAGGTCACGAGTTCCGGGCCGCCATTGGCGGCCTGGAGGGCGGCGGGGAGGGGCTCATCCTCGGCGTCGACGAGCGGCTTGTACGCGTTGCCGGAGCGGCGCACGGTTTGGGCTGCGTTGTTGATGATGATGTCCAGCGGGCCCGCCGCGTCCAGGGAGTCGGTCAGCGCCATGACCTGGGACGGATCGCGCAGGTCAATGCCGACGATCCGGAGCCGGTGCAGCCAATCGCCGCTGTCCTCCATGGCGGCAAAACGCCGCGCCGCGTCCTTGGGGAAGCGGGTGGTGATGGTGGTGTGGGCGCCATCGCGGAGCAGGCGCAGCGCGATGTACATGCCGATCTTGGCCCGGCCGCCGGTCAGCAGGGCCCGGCGCCCGGTCAGGTCCGCCCGGGCGTCCCGCTTGCTGTGGCTGAAGGCGGCGCAGTCCGGACACAACTGGTGGTAGAAGGCATCCACCTGGGTGTAGTGCTGCTTGCAGATGTAGCAGGGCCTGGACTTGATCAGGTGCCCGGCGATGCTGCCCGTCGTGGAGGGGGCGAGTTTGTTGCCGCGGGTTTCGTCGTCGATCCGGTCCGGGGCCGCCGTCGCCGTCTGCGCGATCACAGCGCGGTCCGCATCAGCGATCAGGTCGCGCTTGCTGACCCGCCGGTGGCGCTTGACGGCCTTGAACATCTTGCCGGTGGCGCGGCGCACCAACACGTAGTCCGGGTGCTCCTCGTCGTAGACATGGATGCTGTTCAGGACCTTCAGGCAGGCCTGAATTTCTTCGGGCGTCAGATCGGGGGAGCTCATTGCCCCAATTTTACAGCCTGCGGGGAGCCCGGCCCGACGCCGGTACCGGACTCCCGCTGCAGCAGGCCTGCCTTAGGGTGCTTCGGTGGACCGCGGAGCCGTGACGCCGACCGCAGCGGCCTGGACCTCCGCCACCTTGTCCACGGAATCCCGCAGGGCGGGCCAGTGCTCCGTGGCGGCTTTTACCGCATCCGGCACCAGGATCAGGTTGGCGGCCGACAAGTCACGCTCTGCCTCGCCCGGTTCCGGGACGACCTGTCCCTTCGACAGCACGGTGATGCCGGAGTCGGTGACCTTGAAACCGCGGGCCCGGTCCAGTTCGTGGTCGAGGCCGATCGCTGCGCCCGCCGGGACTTTGACGTTTTTATCGATGATGGCGCGCTTGACGACGGCGCCTTCGCCAATGTTGACCTTGTCCATCAGCACGGAGTCGAGCACCCGGCTGGAGGTCCCGACATACACGTCGTTGGAAAGCACGGAGCCTTCCACAATGCCACCGGAGATCACGGTGCCGCTGGCAACAATCGAATCGAGTGCCGTTCCGACGGTGTTTTTCTTGCCGCGCACGAACTTGGCAGGCGGGGAGATGCTCTGCCGTGTGTAGATCGGCCATTCGGAGTTGTAGAGGTTGAACACCGGTACCGGCGAGATGAGGTCCATGTGCGCATCGTAGAAAGAGTCGATGGTGCCGACGTCGCGCCAGTAGGTGCGGTCGCGTTCGGTGGATCCGGGGATCTGGTTCATGGTGAAGTCGTAGACGCCGGCCTCGCCCTTGTCGACGAAGTAGGGAATGATGTCCCCGCCCATGTCGTGCTTGGTGTCCAGCCGTTCGGCGTCGACGTGCAGGGCCTCGACGAGCGCGTCGGCGTCGAAGACGTAGTTCCCCATGGAGGCGAGGAACTGGGAGGGGTCCGCGGCCAGCCCCGGCGTGGAGGACGGCTTTTCGACAAAGGCGGCGATCTTCTCCGGGTTGGTTTGGTCCACTTCGATCACACCGAACTGGTCCGCCATGTGCAGCGGCTGGCGGACTGCCGCGACCGTCGCCTTGGCGCCGCTGGCGACATGCTGGTCCACCATCTGGGCGAAGTCCATCCGGTAGACGTGGTCCGCGCCGACAACGACGACGATGTCCGGGTTGGCGTCATGGATGAGGTTCAGGGACTGGTAGATGGCGTTGGCGCTGCCAAGGAACCAGCTCTTCCCGACGCGCTGCTGCGCCGGGACCGAGGCGATGTAGTTGCCCAGCTGGGTGGACATCCGCCAGGTTTCGGAAATGTGGCGGTCCAGACTGTGCGACTTGTACTGCGTCAGGACAACGATCTGCAGATAGCGGGAATTGACCAGGTTGGATAACGCAAAGTCTATGAGCCGGTAACTGCCTGCGAACGGTACGCCGGGTTTGGCCCGGTCCGCCGTCAGCGGCATAAGCCGGTTTCCCTCGCCACCTGCGAGGACAATGGCCAAAACCTTTTTATTCGGCATAGTGAACGCTCCTGAACGCCGTTGTACTTCCCCAAAACAGTCCGGCACGCCCGAACGTCTTCACACTAGATCAGTTCCACCGTAACGACTACCTTGGGGTTTGTGCGTATAGACATTGTGACCAAAGAATTCCCGCCCGAAATCTATGGCGGCGCCGGGGTGCACGTGGCCGAGCTCAGCAGGGTGCTCGCCCAACACGTGGATCTACAGGTGCGTGCCTTCGGCGCGCCCCGTGAGCCGGAGTACCACGGTGCGACGGTGACGTCGTACGCCGTGCCCGAGGATCTCGGCGGGGCGAACGCCGCGGTGCAGACCCTGGGGGTTGATTTGCGGATCGTCCCGGACATCGCCGGCGCGGACCTGGTGCACTCGCACACCTGGTATGCCAACATGGCGGGGCACATCGCGTCGTTGCTGCATGGCATTCCGCATGTGCTCAGCGCCCACAGCCTGGAACCGCTGCGCCCGTGGAAGGCCGAGCAGCTCGGCGGCGGCTACGCCCTGTCCTCGTGGGTGGAAAAAACCGCGTACGAGGCCGCGGCCGCCATCATCGCCGTGTCCGAGGGGATGCGCCAGGATATCCTCCGCAGCTACCCCGACGTGGACCCGGCCAAGGTCAAGGTGGTGCACAACGGCATCGACGTGAGCCAGTGGAACCGGGACGAGGGCGAGGACATCATCCGCGCCCTCGGGATTGATCCGGCACGGCCCAGCGTGGTCTTCGTGGGCCGCAACACGCGCCAGAAGGGCGTCCCGTACCTGCTGCGGGCGGCCGCCAAGCTGCCGGCCGACGTCCAGCTGGTGCTGTGCCTCGGTGCCGCGGATACCCCCGAGCTGGCGGCCGAGACGGCACGCCTGATCCAGCAGCTGCAGACCCAGCGCAGCGGCGTCATCCTGATTGAGCGGATGCTGCCGCGCAACGAAGTGATCCAGGTGCTCAGCCACGCGACCGCGTTCGCCTGCCCGTCCATCTACGAACCGCTTGGCATCGTGAACCTTGAAGCGATGGCCTGCGGGGCCGCCGTCGTGGCCAGCGCCACCGGCGGGATCCCCGAAGTCGTCCGGCACGGGGAGACCGGCCTGCTGGTGGACATCGAGCAGGTCACCGACGGGACGGGCATCCCGCTGGACCCGGAGAAATTCGTCACCGACTTCGCCGAGGCGCTCACCGCGGTCGTGTCCGATCCGGCCCGGGCCCGCGCCATGGGCCAGGCAGGCCGCCGCCGGGCCGAGGAGCACTTCTCCTGGGAATCCATCACGGAAACCACCCTTGAGGTGTACCGCTCGGTTCTTCCCACTCGTTCCTGACACCTGCACCGGAAGGGCAGACGACGGCGGCGCCGCCCCGGCCAAGGGGGCGGCGCCGCCGTCGTATACGCCGTCGTTGAATGACAGCCGGGTCAGGCGCCGTGCGCCCTGGTCCCGTGGGCCTGGCGGGCCAACAGGATCTTCTCGTCCACCGGAGCATCGCCGCTGGCGCGCTGGGCGCGGAAGTGTCCGCGTGCCTCGTCCTGGCGGACCTTCTCGGCGCCGGTGGCGATCTCCGCGCGGAGATGTTCCGGACCGAAGCCGAAGGCGTCAACCAGGTCCAGGGCGTGCGGGCGGACCTTCACGAGCAGCCGGTTGATATAGTCACCCACGGTCCGGGCGCGCTGCATGGAGAGCCGGCCGTTCATCAGGTACCAGGACAGGTTCTCTTCGATCAGGGACAGCCCGAAGAGGTCGCGGAGCCAGGTCAGGACCTTCCTGGTATCCGGGTCACTGACCTGGCCGAGAGCCTCGGTGAACGCCTCCCACTGCAACAGCTCGGCATGCGCCTGGGCTGCTTCGATGAGTTCATTCTGGTGGCTGTTGAACAGGGCAGCCCCCTGCTGCTGCGGCAGCCTGTTCGCACCCCTGAGGGCCGACCCGACTTCGGCGACCATGGTCTGTACCCGGTCGGTCAGCAGCGCGCGCTGGCTCGCTTCGTCCTTGATCGCGATGGCCGCCCTCTGCACCGAACCGGTATCCGCCATGAACTGCGCGACGCCGCGCAGGCCGGTCCGGTGGATGGCGGCACCGGTGGCCTGGCCGGCCACGTAGCGGGCCAGCACGCCGAAGTTCACGTGCCGGAATTCCTTGGCGTAGTCGGCCAGCAGCCGCTTGGCGACGAGCTGCAGCAGGACGGTGTTGTCACCTTCGAAGGTGGCGTAGACGTCGAGGTCGGCGCGCAGCGAGGCAAAGCGGTTCTCGATCAGGAAGCCGGCTCCGCCGCAGGCCTCGCGGCACTCCTGCAGGGTATCGAGCGCGTGCCAGGTGCTGAGCGGCTTGAGGGCCGCCGCGAGGGTTTCCAGGTCCTGGCGGTCCTCGTCCGTGTCAGCGCGGCCGGAGAAGACGTCGTCGAACTTCTGCAGCAGCTGTTCGCTCGCGAAACCGGCGGCGTAGGTCCGGGCCAGCCGGGTGAACAGCCGGCGCTGGTGCCGCTGGTAGTCCAGCAGAACTTCCTCGTCGGTCTGCGAGGAGGCGTTGAACTGGCGGCGTTCCGTGGCGTACTGGATGGCCGTCTTCAGCGCCAGCTTTGACGCCGTGACCGCAGAGCCGTCGAGCGAGACTCGGCCCTGGACGAGGGTGCCGAGCATGGTGAAGAAGCGTCGGCCCGGGCTGGCGATGGGGGAGCTGTAGCCGCCGTCGGCGTCGACGGTGCCGTAGCGGTTGAGCAGGTTGGTGCGCGGGACCCGGACGTGCGTGAAGTGCAGCCGGCCGTTGTCGATGCCATTCAGTCCGCCCTTGACGCCGTCGTCCTCGCCGCCGATGCCCGGCAGGAATTCCTTCGTGTCGGGATTGCGGAGGTCCATGTAGAAGGCGTGGACGCCGTGGTTGACGCCCCGCGTCACGAGCTGCGCGAAGACGACGGCGGCCACGCCGTCCACCGCGGCGTTCCCGATGTAGTCTTTCCAGGCCGCCCGGAACGGCGTGTGCACCACGAATTCCTCGGTGGCCGGATCGTAGGTGGCGGTGGTGGCGATGCTGGCGACGTCCGAGCCGTGCCCGGTCTCGGTCATGGCAAAACAGCCGGGAATGTCCAGGTTCATGATGCCGGGCAGCCACTTCCGGTGGTGCTCCGCGGTGCCGAGGTGGTTCACGGCGGAGCCGAACAGGCCCCACTGGACGCCGGCTTTGATCTGCAGCGACGGGTCGGCGATGACCAGTTCCTGGAAGCCGGCCACGTTGCCGCCGTGTTCGTCGGCGCCGCCGACGGATGCGGGGAAGGCGCGGTGTACGGCGCCGTTCTCCACCAGGATCTTGAGCTGGCCAAAGGCGCGCCGGCGGTGTTCGGTATGGGTCAGGCCCTCAAGTTTGTGCAGCTCCGGCCGGCCCGCCAGCGCCCGGGCGGTGCGGCGGGTGTCGGCCCACTTTCCGAGGAGCAGTTCACCCAGCGCGGCGACGTCGACGACGGGGGCCGCCGCCTGCGCTCCGGACGTGCCCGCCCGGGGTGGCACCGCAACGCGTGCGGCTGCCGCGGCTGCGGCAGGAGTGTTCTTGGCGGCGCCAGCGCGGCGGTCGGCCAGTTCGATCATGTCGATTCCTTCGTTGATTCTGACAAGGACGGCGGTGAAGTCAAGGGTGCTTGTTCCGCGGCGGGCGCGGAGCGGAGCTCGGGGGCGATGCCGAGGCAGAGCCAGTCGGTAATCTGGCGGGCCATCGCCTCCTGGTCCGGCTTGGCGGGGGAGGCCGGGCTGGCGAGCCATTGTTCGCCGGCGTTCCGGACCAGGCCGATGGCCGCGTTCGGCCAGTACCCGATCACGGCCTCGCGACCGGCGGAGTCCCCGAGGTGGTCGCGCATGGGGCCGGCGATCATGTCGCTGATGGCCGCAAAAAAATGGCCCAGGGCACCCGCGGTGGCGATGGTCCCGTTCGCGGCTTCCGCTTCCCCCGGGGTGTAGCGCGTGACGAACGTGTACACATTGGGGCTGGTTTCCGCCATTTGCAGGTAGGCGGAGACCATCGCGAACAGTCCCTCGCGGGGGGTCTGGGCGCTCTGCGCGGCTTCCTGGATGCGGCGCTGCATCTGGCTCAGCACGACTTCGCCCACCGCCTGCTGCAGCCCGGCCTTGTCGCCGAAATAGCGGTAGAACACGGATTTGGAAGTTCCCGCCGCCGCCGCAATGTCCTCCATCGGGGCGTCGCTGCCGAGTACGTGCACGGCCTTGCGGGCCGACTTGATCAGCTCCCGGCGGCGTTCCTCCCGGTGCGACTGCCAGCGCGAGGCGCGGCCGTCCACACCGCCGGCACCGGCGGCAGCGGAGCCGGACGTGGTGCCGCCGGGAAGTCCAGTCTGGGGGATGTTCACGATACCCAGCGTATCAGGTACGCTGGGTATCGGTAACCCGCTTTGATCGAAGGAGACAGCCCATGTCCGTCAACGGACAGTCCACACCCGGACCAAAGGATTCGACCCCCGCCGCCACGACGCCGGCCTCCAACGCGTCCGGGGCCCCGGCGGCAGGAAGCGCGGCTGCTCCGGCCGCGGCAGCGGGAACGCCGCGGCTCCGCAAGGCAGTCATCGTCGGCGGCAACCGCATCCCCTTCGCCCGGACCGGGGGCGCCTATATCAAGTCCTCCAACCAGGACATGCTGACCGCGGCCCTGGACGGGCTGATCGCCCGCTTCGGCCTGCAGGACGAACGCATCGGGGAAGTGGCCGCCGGCGCCGTGCTTAAACACTCCCGTGACTTCAACCTGGCCCGCGAAGCCGTGCTCGGCTCCGCCCTGTCCGCGGAGACCCCGGCCTACGACCTACAGCAGGCATGCGCCACCGGGCTGGAAGCAGTCCTCGGCCTGGCCAACAAGATCAAGCTCGGACAGATCGAATCGGCCATCGCCGGCGGCGTCGACTCAGCCTCGGACGCCCCCATCGCGGTGAGCGAGGGCCTGCGCCAGGTGCTGCTCGACCTGAACCGCGCCAAGACAGTCCCGCAGCGGTTGCAGGTCCTCAGCCGTCTCCGACCCAAAGACCTCACCCCGGACGCCCCCGACACCGGCGAACCGCGCACCGGCCTGTCCATGGGAGAGCACCAGGCGCTCACCACGTCACAGTGGAAAATCACCCGCGAAGCGCAGGATGAACTGGCCTTCAACAGCCACCGCAACCTGGCCGCCGCCTACGAAGCCGGCTTCTTCGATGACCTGCTCACCCCCTACCGCGGACTCACCCGGGACTCCAACCTGCGGGCCGATACCAGCCTTGAGAAGCTGGCGGCGCTGAAACCCGTCTTCGGCAAGAACCTGGGCGCCGCGGCGACCATGACGGCCGGCAACTCCACGCCGCTGACCGACGGCGCCTCCACCGTGCTGCTCGCTTCCGAGGAGTGGGCCGATGCCCATGACCTTCCCATGCTGGCCACCGTCGTCGACGGCGAGGCAGCGGCCGTCGACTTCGTCCACGGCAAGGACGGTCTCCTCATGGCACCGGCTTTCGCCGTGCCGCGGCTGCTGGCCCGCAACGGGCTCAGCCTCGACGACATCGACTTCTTCGAAATCCATGAGGCCTTCGCCGGTACCGTGCTGAGCACCCTGGCCGCGTGGGAGGACGAAGACTTCGGCCGCACCCGGCTGGGTCTGGACGGGGCCTTCGGCAGCATCGACCGGTCCAGGCTCAACGTCAACGGGTCCTCCCTCGCGGCCGGACACCCCTTCGCCGCCACCGGCGGACGGATCGTCGCCTCGCTCGCGAAAATGCTGCACGCCACGGGCCAGGTGGACGGCCGCCCGGCCCGCGGCCTGATCTCCATCTGCGCCGCCGGCGGCCAGGGCGTCGTCGCCATCCTTGAAGCCACTGGGGGGACCCGATGACCGACACGTACACACAACTGGTGAGCAAGGGCCTCGGCAAGGACATTGCCAGGAAACTTGGGCTTCCCCAGCCGGTGGTGCTCCGGCGCCACCAGCGGGGCCAGCCGCTGATGACCGGTCCCGTCCTGGTCCAGGGCGCGGGCAGCGGCGCGGATGAGCTCGCCGCAGCGCTCCTGTCCTGGCAGCTCGATGTGCGCCGCCATGCGGTGCCCCGGGAAAAGCTCGGCGCCATCATCCTCGTACTGGACCAGCTGGCGCGCCCGGAGGACCTGGCGAAACCGGTGCTCACCGCGGCCGCCTCACTCCGCGACCTGGCCCCCAATGCCCGCGTCATCACCGTCTCCCGCAGCGCCGGTGACACAGTGGACCCCGCCGCCGCGGCCGCGCGACAGGGGGTGGACGGACTGCTCCGCTCACTGGCCAAGGAGCTCCGCGCCGGGGCCACCGGAAACGGCATCCTGCTCGCCGGCGGCGCCCGCACCACCAGCCCCAGCACGCTGGGCGCGCTCGGGTTCTTCCTCTCCGGCCGCTCGGCGTTCGTCGACGGGCAGTTCCTCACCGTCGGCTCCGCCGGGGGGCAACTCCCGGCCGACGCCGAGAAGCCGCTCGCGGGCAAGGTCGCCGTCGTGACCGGTGCCGCGCGCGGCATCGGCGCCGCGATTGCCCGCACGCTGTACCGCGACGGCGCCACCCTCGTCGTCGTCGATATCCCCGCGGCCGGCGACCACCTCGCCGCGGTGGCCAACGAGGTGCACGGCACGGCGCTGCAGCTGGACATCAGCAGTCCGGACGCGGGCCAGCGGATCATCGACCACGCCGTGGAACGACACGGGCGCCTGGACATCGTGATCCACAACGCCGGAATCACCCGGGACAAGCTGCTGGCCAACATGGACGAAGACCGCTGGAACTCGGTGATCGCGGTCAACATCGCCGCGCAGCTGCGGATCAACGAGGCGCTGCTGGCATCAGAGCGTTTCCGCAGCTCGCCGCGAATCGTGTCCGTCGCCTCCACCAGCGGCATCGCCGGCAACCGCGGCCAGACCAACTACGCCGCCTCGAAGGCCGGCGTAATGGGCATGGTCCGGGCCACCGCACCGCTGATCGGCACGCACGGCGGCTCGGTCAACGCCGTCGCCCCGGGGTTCATCGAGACGGAGATGACCGCGAAGATCCCGTTCGCCACCCGCGAGGTCGCCCGCAGGCTGAACTCCCTGCAGCAGGGCGGACATCCCGGCGACGTCGCCGAAGCGGTCGCGTTCCTGGCCAGCGATGCAGCCGGTGGCATCTCCGGCGAGGTGCTGCGGGTCTGCGGGCAAAACCTGGTCGGAGCATGACCGCTGCGCAGCCCGTCATTCTGGGCGAGATGCCGTCGCTGTCCAAGCTGTACCTGAACGCGGCCGCCACTGCCGCCCGCCGACGGGTACTGGGCACCCATTCGGGCGCCAGGCTCCCGGAAACGCGGCACGAGGTCCGCGACGTGAAGGCCGCGGTGGAGAACCTCACGGCGTACCAGCACCTGATCGGCGAGACCGCGAGCGATGTCCTGCCGGCCGGTTTTGTCCACGCGCTGGCGTTCCCGCTGGCCATCAGCGTGATGAACCGGGATGATTTCCCGCTGCCGCTGCTGGGGATGATCCACCTGGAAAACAAGGTGGTGCAGTCGGCGCCGATCCTCTTCACCCAGGCCCTGGACATCCGGGCCTGGGCGGAGAACCTGCGCGGTCACCGGTCCGGCAGCCAGCTGGACCTGGTCACGGAGGTGCGCGGTGCGGGTGAGGAGGAGGTCCGCTGGCGCGGTGTCTCCAGCTACCTGGCGAAGGGCGTGTTCCTGCCGGCAATCGACAAGCCCACGGCCGCTTCGGTTCCGCCGGGCTTCTCGGCGCCGGATCCGACCGCGCTCTGGCTGCTGGGGGTGGACACGGGGCGCGCCTACGCGGCCGTGTCCGGCGACTTCAACCCGATCCACTTGAGTGTCCTCTCGGCCAAGGCCCTGGGGTTGCGCCGGTCGATCGCGCACGGCATGTACCTGGCGTCGAGGGCCCTGGCGGACGTGGGCGCGGCGAAGGGCGATGCGTTCTGCTGGGATGTGTCCTTCGATGCGCCCGTGTTCCTGCCGGCCCGCGTCGCGCTGGACATCAGCACCGTGCAGGCCGACGGGACGTGGCAACGCTCTGACTATGTCGCCTGGAACTCACGTTCCGGGCGCAAGCACTTCAGCGGGGCGGTTGCCCCGCTCTAGCTGCCGGCCGTGGAGGATTTCGCCACGCGAAGCATCCGGTGCAGGCTCATCAGGATTGACTCGACGGCGCTGGGGGCGCCGGCCGCCGTTTCCCGGGAGCCGACCCGTGCCGTCAGCGCCTTAACGGCGGAGTCGGCCGCTTCGATCCGCTCCAGCTGCTCGTCCGGGGCCTCCTCCTCGACCGAGCGCAGGACATCGCCAACGGCGGTCATGGCGTCGGCGAGTGGCTCCGCGTATTCATCCGGCACGACAAACGGTGTGTCCTTGGCCCAGATGACATCCGAAAGCACCTGCGTCACGTCCTGGACATGGAAGGTCACCCGTTCCAGGTCCCGCAGGTTCCGGTAGTCCAGCTCGATGTCCCGCGGGTGGAGCCGGCGCCGCGGGTTCGCCCGCCGGCTGGCGTCCGCCTTCTCCACGGCCAGCCGGACCGAGCGTGCGGAGGCTTCGAGCGCGTCCGACCGCTTTGACCAGTCTTCATGCTGTGGCGGCCAACTCTCCTTCAGCGCCTTGGCCATGTCCCGGAGCTGCTGGGCGAGGGCCAGGCGCAGTTCCGCGATGCTGAGTTCGGCGGCACGGAAGTGCAGCGGCGGGAAGACCAGCAGGTTCACGAGGATGCCCACCGTGACCCCGACCCCCATCTGCAGGAGGTAGCCAAAGGAGAACTGATCCGGATTGTGCCCACCGACCAGCAGGACCAGGAGCGCCGCCGTCGGGATCCAGTCCCGGCCCGCGCCGATCTTCGGGAGTCCGGCGAGGATAACGCCGAATCCCATCACGATGCCGACCGTCAGCGGCGTCGGACTGCCGAGGATGAACAGCACAAAGGCCAGTCCCACCCCGATCGCCAGCCCCACGAGCGTCTGCACACCCTGCCGGACGGAGCCCGCGACATTCTCGTACATCGCCACCAGGGCGCCCAGCGGAGCGTAATAGGGGTAGTCGGCCGCGGAGCCGGGCATCAACGGCGCGAGCGCGAAGGCAATGCCCGCAGCAAGTCCGGCCTTCAGGGCCAGCTGCAACCGGGGCCACAGCAGCGCCGAGGTCACATTGCGGGCGGCGGTCTGCCACAGGCGCCGGAGCCGGGAGGGGCCGGCGGCGTGCGTGGCCTCGTCTGTTGTAGTCATCCCGGCTCACCCTAGGCGGGCGATGTTGCTGCGACAAATGGAGGGACCCCGCCGGGGGACTGCCGGAATCAGCCTGCCCCGTGCCCGGCAGCCACTTCTTCCCCGGCCCGGACCGGCCCCGGCGGTGTGCCGTGGCCAAAGGGGCGTCCGCCGAGGGATTCGCGGCCGTGCGGGGCCAGCCAGTTGCCCAGTTCCGGCCCGGCCGGAACGATCCCGGTGGGGTTGATGTCCTCGTGGACGATGTAATAGTGCTGCTTGATCTGCACGAAGTCGATGGTGTCGCCGAAGCCTGGGGTCTGGAACAGATCCCGGGCGTAGGCCCACAGCGCGGGCATCTCGCTGAGCTTCTGCCGGTTGCACTTGAAGTGTCCGTGGTAGACGGCGTCGAACCGGGCCAGCGTCGTGAAAAGGCGGACGTCGGCCTCGGTGATCGTGTCTCCCACGAGGTACCGCTGGGCCGTGAGGCGCTCCTCCAGCCAGTCCAGGGCGGTCCAGAGCCGGAGATAGGCGGCGTCATAGGCTTCCTGCGAGCCGGCGAAGCCGCAGCGGTACACACCGTTGTTCACCTCGGTGAAAACCCTCTTGTTGACCGTGTCAATCTCCTCGCGCAGTGCCTCCGGGTAGAGTTCCGGGGCGCCTGGCCGATGGTATTCGGTCCACTCGGTGGAGAAGTCCAGGGTGATCTGCGGGAAGTTGTTGGTCACGACCTGGCCGCTCGCGACGTCGACGACGGCGGGGACGGTGATGCCGCGGGGGTAGTCCGGGAACCGGCGGAAGTAGGCCTCCTGGATCCGTTCCATCCCGAGCACCGGGTCCTTGCCGCCGGGATCCAGGTCGAAGGTCCAGGAACGCGCATCGTGTGTGGGTCCGGGCTGGCCGAGGGAAATGACGTCCTCCAGGCCAAGGAGCCGCCGGACGATCACGGTCCGGTTGGCCCACGGGCAGGCGCGGGCCGCGACCAGCCGGTAGCGCCCCGGCTCGACCGGCCAGCCGGGCTCGCCATTCCGGCCGGGAGCGCCGTCCCGGGTGATCCGGTCCTCGATGTAGTTGGTGTCCCGGTTGAACTCCTCGCCGCCGGTGACGTAGGAACCCCTCGTGCTGAACCCAGGGTCGTCCGTGTGTGTTTGACTCATGGTTCCAGCCTATGCCCGGAGTCCACCGGGTCCCGGCAACATTGCGCCAGGCACGGATGCGAACACCTGCGACATCGGCTGCCAGGCAAACCACCAGGCGGCACCAACGACCGCGGCGAACAGTACGATCCAGACGGCAGCGGGGATGCGCGTGGCCCGGGAGAGCAGGTACGCGTCGGACGTCGCCAGCCGGTCGCGGCGCCGCAGATGAACATTGCCCAGCTTGCCGAGGTCCCGGACGGCGGCGACCAGCAGGGCCAGGCCGAGCACGATCATGACATGGCCGTTGAATTCCGGCGGGACGAACAGCACCAGCAGGACGGCGCCGAGCACCGCGCCGGCGGTGATGAGCAGCCCGATGCCGTTGCGGATGAACAGGAAGGAGGCCAGCAGGATGAGGGTTCCGATTGACATCGCCGCCGGGCCCCAGCCGCTGAAGCCGCTCCAGACCATTCCGGCGCCGACGACGGCCGGCACGGGGTAGCCCCAGAAGGTGGACCAGACAGCGGCCAGGGGTCGCCGGCTGTAGGTGGTGGTGGTGCCCGAGTGGTCCAGGCCGAGGCGGATGCCGCCGAGGCGCTGCCCGGTCATGAGGGCAGCGAAAGCATGGCCGAGTTCGTGGGTTACCGTGGCCAGCAGCCCGAAGTACCGCCACGTCGCCCGCGGCAGCGAGAGCGCGACGGCGATCAGGATCACCAGGGCGAGTTCGGTGCCGGTGACGTGCGGGACGGGGGACTGCGTGAATCCGGCGACGATCCGCGCCCACCAGGTTTCGGCAGCGTCGGTCATATTGATGTTCGTCCCCGTGGCCCCGCGGCGCCTGCCGGGCCTGCGCTGTGCCGGATGCAAAACGGTGTCCAGGGCCGTGCCTCCAGCCGGCCCGCCGAAATCTCCTCGCCGCAAACCTCGCAGCTGCCGTAGGTGCCGGCATCGATCCGCGCCAGGGCTGCCTCGATCTGCACCAGTACCCGTCCGCTCTGCTCCAGCAGGGCCGAAGCCTGGGAGAGCTCAAAGGCAATCGTCGCGCCCTCGGGGTCGTGTTCGTCGTCGACATTCGAATCCTGCCGGGCGGCGTTCACAGAACTGATGTCCCGGCGAAGTGCGGGAAGGAGCGCAAGCTTCCGGCGGCGCTCCTCGTCGAGGAGAATCCGGAACCGTTCGACGTCGACCATAGGCTGCAAGGCTAGCGCGGACGTTGGTGCCGCGCCTAAAACCACCGCCGGAAGAGCGGCCGGCGGGCTGAGCCGGGGAGGGCCGGCACCGAGGGGCCCAAAGGCCCGTGGCTCCGGGCGGGCGCCGCCGTAGAGTGAGGAAGAGAGCAGCCCTTCAGCCGAGCCAGGAGACGTCATGGAGCAGCCAGCCAACACCCTGAACAAAGATCCGGACGAGGAAGCCGGGGCCCTGGCCGCGGTGGAGCAGCACCACGCGGGCATGCTCAAGCGGCTCAACGCCCTGGCTGCGACGCTCAGCCACGCCGTACAGTCCGGAGATACAGTGGCGGAGCACGACGCCCATGAGGTGCTGGTGGAGTGGTGCGAGAACGATCTCGTCCCGCATGCGCTCGCCGAGGAGGGGCCGCTCTACAGCGGGCCGCGGAACATGCCGCAGGGCAGGCTCCTCGTTGAGGGGATGCTGGCCGAGCACCAGGTGATCGTGGGCCTGCTCGAGGAACTGCGCGGATCCACCGGGGTGGAAGCCGCAGTGGCTGCCGGCTCCATCCGGAACATCTTCGCCCTGCACCTCGATAAGGAGAACCGGCTCCTGATGCCGTTCATCGCGGCTTCCCCCGAACTGTCGCTGGCGCGGGCCGTGGAGGGCCTGCACGAACTGGTCGGGGTGACCGACGTCCATCATCACGGGACGGTGGGCGGGGACAGCGTCTAGAGTTGCCCCATGGCGGACGGGATGATCCACGACAACGAGAGCGTGGCAGCGGCACTCCTGCGCGAACTCGCGGCAGCCCACGGCGTGGGCACTTCCTACTGGGGCTGGGACGGCGTCGAACGCTCCGTTTCGGACGGCACCCTGCGCAGTGTCCTGGCGGCGCTGGGCGTCCCGGCCGGGGACGCGGACGGGATGGAACGCTCCCTCGCGGAGGCCAGGCTGGCACCGTGGCGGCGGCTGCTGCCGCCGGTCGCCGTTGCCCGTGAGGGGCAGGAGTTCCACCTCAATGTCCATGTGCCCCACGGAAGCACGGTCAGCGTGTGGGTCGTCGCCGAAGACGGTAGCCGGTACGAGGCGACACAGCTGGAGAACTGGGACGCGCCGGTCGACGTCGACGGCGTCCTCACCGGCCGGGCAACCTTCGCGGTCCCGGACCGGGTGCCCCTCGGCTGGCACACCCTGCTGGCAGACAACGAAGGCGCGTCAGCCCGCTGCCCGCTCGTCGTCACACCGCGGCGGCTGGGCACGACCGAGGCGCTCGCCGGGCGGCGGAACTGGGGGCTAACGGCCCAGCTCTATTCCGTGCGATCCTCCCGGTCCTGGGGCATCGGCGACTTCGCAGACCTCGCCGACCTCGCGACGATCACCGGGCAGGACGGCGCCGGTTTCCTGCTGGTCAACCCGTTACATGCCGCCGAGCCCCGGCCGCCGGTCGAAGACTCGCCCTATCTGCCCATGACAAGGCGCTTTTTCAGCCCCCTCTACCTTCGCGTGGAGGAGATCCCCGAATACGGCTACCTTGACCCGGCGGGACGGGCCGAGGTAGAGCGGCTGGCCTCTGGGCAGCATGCCGTCAACCATTCCGCGGGCCTGCTTGACCGGAACACCAGTTACGGGGCCAAACTGGCTGCCCTGGAGCTGGTCTTTGGAGTCCCGCGCGACCCCGCCCGGGCAGGCGCGTTTGCGGACTTCTGCACTGAACAGGGGCAGGGACTCGACGACTTCGCCCTCTGGTGCGCCCTGGCCGAGAAGCTCGCCCCGGGGGCACCGCAGTGGGCCGCGGAGGCGTCCACGCCGGAAACCGCCTACTGCCGGGAGCAGCGTGCCCTGCTCGCCGGCCGGATCGAATTCCACCGCTGGCTGCAATGGCTCTGCGACCAGCAACTTGAAGCTGCCCAGCGCTCGGCCCGGGCGTCCGGCATGGAAATCGGGATCATCCACGATCTTGCGGTGGGCGTGAAACCCGGCGGGGCGGACGACTGGTCCCTCGCCGGGGTGCTGGCCCGGGGCGTCACGGTCGGCGCGCCACCGGACATGTTCAACCAGCAGGGACAGAACTGGACCCAACCGCCCTGGCATCCGGCACGGCTGGCCGAGTCCGGTTACGCCGCCTACCGGGACATGCTCCGGACCGTGCTGCGGCACGCCGGCGGGATCCGGGTGGACCACATTCTGGGCTTGTTCCGGTTGTGGTGGATCCCCGAAGGGGCTGGGCCGGGGGAGGGAACCTACGTCTATTACGACCACGAGGCGCTGCTTGGAATTCTGGCGTTGGAGGCGCAGCGGGCCGGCGCAATCGTGATTGGCGAGGACCTGGGAGTGTTTGAGCCGTGGGTGCGGGACTACCTGGCCGGGCGCGGCATCTTCGGTACCTCCATCCTCTGGTTTGAGCACGACGCCGACGGCCCGATCCCGCCGGAACGGTACCGGCAGCAATGCCTGACCAGCGTCAACACCCATGACCTGCCGCCGACGGCCGGATATCTGGCCGGCGACCATGTGACCCTCCGCGAATCCCTGGGATTGCTGCGGCGCCCGATCGAGGTGGAACGCGCCGAGGCGGCCGCGGAGCAGCAAGCCGTGCTGGACCTCCTGCAGGAACGCGGCCTTCTGCCCGGGCCCGGGCGCCAGAATGTGCAGGACACGGTCGAAGCGCTGTACGCCTTCACCACCCTGACGCCCTCGTCGTTGCTGGGAGTCGCGCTGGTTGATGCGGTGGGCGAAACCCGGACCCAAAACCAGCCCGGAACCAGCACGCAGTACCCCAACTGGCGCATCCCGCTGGCCGGTCCGCGCGGACCCGTCCTGCTCGACGCGCTGCAGGACGATCCAGGCTTCCGCTCACTCGTCGGCACCATGAAAACGGCGCTGCACCAGCAGGTGTAGCAGCGGTGCGGGTCCCCTGCCCTGATACGTGTCAGTATTGGCGCCACCCCGGGAAGGTGGCACTGTGGCCCGGGATACCGGGCCCGGCTAGCATGTAGCGATGAGGCGCGTTGCCAGACCCTCCCTGGCCGTAGTCCTGGCGCTGGGCCTGGCCGGGTGCATCGGTCCTGAGCCGGCACCCGACCCGTCGCCGTCGGCCAGCTTAGCGCCGCCGTCGCAGCCGGCCACGGGGACGCCGGTGCCGTCCGGCCCGGCCCGCCAAGGCACCGTCGATCATGTCGTCATCATCGTGATGGAGAACAAAGTCGCCAGCCGGATTCTCGGAGCCGATGACGCGCCCTACCTCAACAGCCTGGCGAAGGACTACGCCCTGGCCGCCAACTACCACGCGGTCACCCGTCCCAGCCTGCCGAACTACCTCGCCCTGACCAGCGGTACTACTGCCGGTATCACGAGCAACTGCGACCCCGCGGCCAGCGACTGCCAGGCCAGGGTCCGCACCATCGCCGATGAAATCACTGAGACCGGAAGAGTATGGCGGATGTACGCCGAAGGCATGCCCGAACCCTGCATGGCCGGCAATTCCGGCCGCTACGCGGTGAAGCACAACCCGTTCATGTACTACCCCTCGGTGACCGGCGACCGGGAGTTGTGCACGGACCGCGTGGTGCCCTTCAGCCGGCTGGACGAGGACCTGAAGACCGGCCGGAGCCTGCCGGACTACGTTTTCATCACTCCGGACATGTGCAGCGACACTCACGACTGCCCGGTACGGACCGGCGACGACTGGCTGTCGCGGCAGGTTCCCAAAATCCTCGCCGCACCCGCGTTCAGCTCCACGAACTCCCTGCTGGTGGTCACCTATGACGAGGGGAGCGGTTCCAGCAACCACGTTGCCACGGTCTTCGCCGGACCCGCGGCGCGGAAAGGCTACGTCTCGGAAACCCGATACACGCACTATTCCTTGCTGCGCACGATCGAAGACGCCTGGGGCCTGGATCCGTTGACCGACAATGACCGCGGCGCCGCGGGCATGGCCGAACTGCTCAATTAGCAGCCACAAAGAGGAACGACGCCGGACGGTTCCCCTCGCCGTATGTTTCGCCAAACATTGGCGCCGTCACCGCACCGACGTGCCCACAGTAGCTGGGCATGTCGGTGTAGCTGCGGCCGCCAGGGGTGGGACTGCCTGTGGGACGAAATAACCGACCGGACGGCGGACTTTCTAGGGGAGTCCATGATGCTTCGCGGCGGCAAGTTCTTTGACCCAGTCGGGGGTGGCGCGGCCGAGCCGCCGGTCTGTGACGAGGCGGAGCTTTGCGGCGGCGATTTGAACACCGCGGTCCCGGGATGCCGCCCGGTTCCCGGGGGCTGCCGCTTCCGGTGCCGGAACGATGGTCGGCCGGGCCGGTGCCCGGTCCAGCGGGTCGACCCACGCGACCGTGATGATCTCGAGTTCCTCGGGACTGGCCAGTTCACTCTCGGCCTGGACCGCCATGATGCCCAGGCCCAGTTCGGCCCGGTTCGGGTCGGCGGAGAGCGAGCTGTCCAGGGCCCACTGCGTGCGGTGCCACCATTCACTGCGGTTGTCAGCCTCCCGCTGCTGGGCCAGGGCTGCCGTGTCAGCGGCGGCGCGCTGGTTCAGGGTGCGCAGGCTGATGACGGCACCGATGAGGGCTGCGATCAGCACAGCCAAAGGGCCCAGGGCGGCGAGAACCTGCCACCACTCGGCGGGGCCGGTCTGGACGAAGACTTCGACGGGATCTGCAGACGGTGTCACGGCAACAGCTTAGCCGTGGCCCTCTCACCGGGCCCACGCGTGGCCGGCCGGGGACAGGCCGGGGACAGGCCGCGGTCAAGGGGAGTGTCCTAGATGTCCGCGAGGGTCAGCGCCGGGGGCGAATTTCCGTCGACGTCCAGTACGCCGAACTCCTTAGCGACCGCGGCCGCGACCAGCACCTGGCCGGTCCGTGTCATCAGGTCCGGATCGTGGAACAGCGCATTGATCACGCGGCCGATGAACTCAGGGCTTTCGCTGGTCGAGAGATCGAATGCGCCATATTTCGCCGCCGCCAGGACTGCCTCGGTTCGGACCAGGCCGGGGTACAGCGAGATGACCGGAACAGCGAATGGTTTCAGCTCCACGGCCATGTCGGACGTCATTTTATCCGTCGCCGCTTTTGCGATGCCGTAGATCGTATTGCCGAGGTGGCGCTGCGCCGACCAGAAGCTGATGTTGATGATGAGGCCGCGGCGCCGCGGTGTCATCATGCGCGCCGCGTGGGCCGAACACACGAAGGCCGCGCGAACTCCGGCGTCCATCATCCCGGTCCAGCGATGCGGCGGTTGTTCCCAAAACGGCGCAGCCCACGTGAACACGCCGCCTTCGACCATCTTCTCGTAGCCGCCCCAGGCGCAATTGACGAGGAGATCGAGGCCGCTGCACTCGGACCGGATCGTTTCAAAGACGCGCGCCGTCTCTTCGTCGTTGAGATGGTCGCAGCGCAGGCGCCGTATCCCTGGCGGCAGGTCCGCCTGGTCGATTGAGCGGCCCGAGCCGTAAACCCGGAACCCTGCTGCCAGAAGGCCAAGGGCGATGCCCCGGCCGACGCCCCGGCTCGCACCGGTCACGAGCGCGACGAGCCCCGTCGCCGCTTCATTGTGTTCGAGATCGTTGGGTTCAAGATCGTTGGTCATGCCAAGGGGCCCCGCCTGCCTTCCGTTCCGGGACCTCATGCTACGCCCGGACCCGGGCCCTGGACCAGCACCGGCACGTCCCGTCAGCCGCAAGGGTGGGCGGACACAGCGTGGGACCACGCTTCGGAAAAGACGTAGGCTGATGCTCGTACGCGATGGACAGGAGGCTGCGGTGACCGGGACGATGGTGGGCGGGACGACAGTGGGCGCGATGACAGTCGGCGAGGTGATGGCCGAGCTGGCTGCGCTTCAGGACCCGCGGGCACGCGAGGTGAACGAGAAACACGGTGACGATCACGGTGTGAACCTCAGCAAACTGCGCGCGCTGGCGAAGCGGCTGAAGACGCAGCAGGACCTTGCGCGCCGGCTCTGGGCGACGGGTGACACCGCGGCGAGACTGCTGGCGATCCTGATCTGCCGCCCGAAAGCGTTCGAGCGTGACGAGCTGGACGGCATGTTGCGCGAGGCGCGGATACCCAAGGTGCACGACTGGCTGGTGAACTACGTGGTGAAGAAGAACCCGCATTCCGAGGAGCTGCGCCTTGGCTGGTCCGCCGATCCGGATCCCGTGGTCGCGAGCGCCGGCTGGGCGCTGACCACCGAACGCGTGGCGAAGCAGCCCGGGGACCTCGACCTCACAGGACTCCTGGACGTCATTGAGGCGGAGATGAGAGACGCCCCGGACCGGCTGCAGTGGGCGATGAACCACTGCCTGGCGCAGATCGGGATCGAGCACGCCGGGCACCGCGCACGTGCAATCGACATCGGCGAGCGCCTGGAGGTGCTCAGGGACTACCCGACTTCCCCCGGCTGCACGTCTCCGTTCGCCCCCAGCTGGATCGCCGAGATGGTGCGCCGACAACACGACAAGTAGGACGTCTCGCGCCCACGCGCGGACTACGATCGCGGTATGGGGTCGACAGGGGAGTTGTTCGAAGGGCCGCCCGCCGGGCTGCCGGCGCCGATATCACGCGGCAGTGCGATGTACCGGCCAGAGGCGGGCCCTGCGGCGGCCGTCAGGCATGTCGGAGGCTATGCCCCGTTTATTGAATTCTGTGCGGCGCATGGCGCGCGGGCCGACGAACTGGCGTCGGACCCTGGACGGCTCATGTGGTTCCTGCGCAGGTTCGGCGCCCAGATTGAAAACGACAGCACACTGAAAGCTGCGGCGGCAATCTTTGCTGGAAACACTATCGCCGCGCTGCGGCCGGATGCGCAGTGGACTGCCTACGAAGGCAGTTCTCCCACGGTGGGGAACCGGGCGAAGCAGTTCGAGGTCGACCGCCTGCTCGACGGTCTGCGCAGCGCGGACGATGAAGCGGTGCAAGGGCTCGTTTCTGTGCTGTCGGACTGGGCCCGGGAAGAGCCGGCTGAGCGTCTGGCTGTGCAGTCCGTCCCGGCACTACTGACGGCAGGGCAGCCCCGCTATGTCCGGCCGAGCCTGCCGACGACGACCTACTACTCCCGCGACGGGGAGCCCATTCCATACAGCCGGCAATGGGGCTCAGACGGGCCCGACCCTGATTCCTACAGTGTGGACAGCCATCCCGAGCGTTTCGCCGGGCTTCACGTGGTCGCCCGCGCTCTAATCGACCATCTCACGGCCGTTTACGACGTCGACGTCCACGAGGATCCGGTCCAGGCCGCGGAACTGCAGCTGGAGGCCAAGAACGTGCTGCAGTCGGTCAAGCTCACCCCGCGGGATCCCCGAGCTGCATCCCTGACGTTTGTGCTGACCGGCTATCCGGGAGTCATCGTGCACGCCGGGGTCCTGCACGACTTCCCGTTTCCGGTCTGCGGCTGCGACGCGTGCGACGAAACGGCTGAGACAGTGGCGGACCGGATGGAAATGCTGGTGCTCACGGTCGCCGCCGGCGGGTACAGCGAGCGCTACCCGGTGGGCAGCCGGCGGTGGAGCGAATATACACTGAACGCCTTCGACGGCTCCGGCTCTGAAAGCGGTAGCGGCGAACCCGGCCCCGGCCCCGTCGCCGCCTCGCGCCTCCACGGCGCCGGGAGCCGGCTGCGGGATGTGGCCGGCGGATGGAGCCCCTGGCCGTTGCGCGGGCGGTGAGGGATGGGGGTGTCTGACAGACACTGCCACCGCGTGCTGGGGCTGCGTAGCGTGGTGGACGTGGACAGTAAACAGGAAATCCGTGACTTCCTGATCTCGCGGCGCGCGAAGATCAGCCCCGAGCAGGCGGGCATCCCGAGCTATGGTGAGCTGCGCCGTGTGCCGGGCCTGCGCCGGGAGGAAGTGGCACAGCTCGCCGGGGTGAGCACGGACTACTACACGCGGCTGGAACGCGGCAACCTGCGGGGCGTCTCGGATTCGGTGCTCGAGGCTGTCATCTCCGCCCTTCAGCTGGATGAGGCCGAGCGGGCACACCTGCTGCACCTGGCGACGACGGCCAACGCACCGTCGCGCCGGGCGCCGCGCCGGCCACCGCAGCAGCGGGTCCGTTCCGGTGTGCTGCGGCTCCTGGACGGTATGACCGGCGTCGTAGCCCTGGTCCAAAATGGCCGTTCGGACGTGCTGGCCGCCAACCTGCTGGGCCGGGCGCTGTACGCCGAGGTGTTCGGTTTCGCTGCGGCGTCGGATCCGGAGTCTCCGGGCCGGCCGCCTAACCAGGCGCGGTACCTGTTCCTTGATCCGCACGCCAGTGACTTCTACCCCGATTGGCGGTCGATCGCAGCCACGACGGTGGCGATGCTGCGCTCGGAAGCGGGGCGGAACCCCCACGACCGGGCGCTGAATGAACTGGTCGGGGAGTTGACCACGCGAAGCGGGCAGTTCGCCGCGTTATGGGCAGGGCACGACGTGCGGATCCACACCACGGGGACCAAACGATTCCACCACCCGGTGGCCGGGGATTTGTTGCTGCAGTTCGAGACGCTCGCCCTTCCCGGCGATGAGGGGCAGACACTTTTCGCCTTCACCGCGGAGCCAGGCTCCGCGTCCGAAAACGCGCTGGCGTTCCTCGCAAGCTGGGCGGCCTCGCCGCCCGAAACCACCGCGGGCGGTGCTGCCGGTGGAACGACCGTCCCTGACCTGCGCTTCTCCGCGCAGCCAGGCAAACGTAATCCAGGAAAGACAGGTCCATCACATGACAGAACAACACCACACGAGTGAACAGAAGGAAACCAAGCCCCGGAAGGAGGTCTGGTTCATCACCGGCGCAGGCCGCGGGCTGGGGACGGACATTGCGCGGGCGGCTCTGGCAGCCGGCCACGCGGTGGTCGCCACCGGCCGGAACCCGGGGAAGGTCAGCCGGGCGCTCGGCGGGAACGGGAACCTGCTGGCCGTGAAGCTCGACGTCACCGACCCTGCCGATGCGACGGCGGCCGTCCGGGCGGCCGTGGACCGGTTCGGACGGATTGACGTGCTGGTCAACAACGCCGGCAATTTCAATGCCGGATTCTTCGAGGAAATCACCCCGGAGGACTTCCGGGCGCAGATCGAAACCACCATGTTCGGGCCCATCAACGTCACCCGCGCTGCCCTGCCGGTGCTGCGCGCCCAGCGCTCCGGTCTGGTCGTCACGATCTCGTCCACCGCCGGCATCGTCGGCGGGGAATTCCTCACCGCGTACGCCGCCTCGAAGTTCGGCGTCGAGGGCTGGGCGGAGTCCCTGGCCCCCGAAGTCGCCCCGTTCGGCATCCGCACCATGATCGTGGAACCGGGGTTCTTCCGCACCGAACTGCTCACCCCGGAGTCCACCCGGTACGCCAAATCCACCATCGAGGACTACGCCGAGCGCACCCGGCAAACCGTCGCCGCCTGGCAAAGCATGGACGGACGGCAGGGCGGGGACCCGGCCAAGCTCGCCAACGCGCTGGTCGAACTGGCCCAACTGGACGAGCCGCCGCTGCGCTTCGCCGCTGGAGCCGATGCTGTCGGAGTCTTCGCGGCGCGGGCAAAGGAACTCCAGGACCAGGCCGACGCCCACCTCGAACTCTCCAACAGCCTGGCCCACGACGGCGCTTGACGCCCCGCATCGTTCCGTTCCGCCCTGACGCCGGCACCTGAGGTGGCGTTGCGGCCGGCAGGCGATGATGGATCCATGACGATCGCAAAATCCGTGCTGCTTTTCATCCTCGCTGCTGCCGCCGAAATTGGTGGGGCCTGGCTGGTCTGGCAGGCCGTGCGGGAGGACAAGTCCTGGTGGTGGGCGGGGTTCGGCGTCATCGCCCTGGGCATTTATGGATTTGTTGCGACACTTCAGCCTGACGCGCACTTTGGCCGCATCCTGGCTGCCTACGGTGGGGTGTTCGTGGCCGGATCTCTTGCCTGGGGCATGGTCTTCGACGGTTTCCGCCCCGACCGATGGGATGTGTTGGGTTCCGTGGTCTGCCTTGCGGGTGTCGGCATCATTATGTTCGCGCCGCGGAACGTCGGCTGAATTGGTGTCCCGGTCGCCCCAGGCGCGGGGTCACAGGGCCGCCAGGAGCCCGGCTGTCTGCTCCAAGGCGCCGGGGACCAGGGAGTAGTAGGCCCACGTGCCGCGCTTCTCGCGGTGCAGGAGACCCGCGTCGACCAGGATCTTCAGGTGGTGGGAGACTGTGGGCTGGCCCAGGTCCAGCGGTTCGGTCAGGTCGCACACGCAGGATTCACCGGAGGGATCGGCCTTGACGATGGAGAGCAGCCTTAGCCGGTTCGGATCGGCCAGCGCCTTGAAGACCAGGGCTTTCTGCTTCGCCTCCTCGGCGCCCAGGGCAGGGGGTCCTGCGGGGGCGCAGCAGGTGTCATCCGGGGCGGGATCGAGTACAGGCAGCGAGTTCATATAGCCATTATGCCTTGATATTGATACACATCAATATGTTGGTGGGGCCGGGTTCAACGCGGCGCAGCGTCGATTACACCGAGACGCCTACCGTCTGCCCGCCAAGTACGGCGGAGGCTAGGAGATGGCCCGTTCGGCACCGCGGGTCAGGACGACGTCGTCTGCGGTGCGGGCCGCGGCGGGGAACAGGATCAGGAGGAGGCCAAGGCCTACTGCCGCGCCGATCAGCTGCGCCACGACGAAGCCGGGAACGGAGGCCGGGGCAATGCCGGCGAACGTGTCACTGAAGATGCGGCCCACCGTCACGGCCGGGTTCGCGAACGACGTCGAGGACGTGAACCAGTACGCTGCTCCGATGTAGGCGCCGACCGCGGGAGCGGCGAGGACGCCCCGCTTGGTGGCCGCCAGGGCGAAGACCAGCAGGATGAGCCCGGCAGTGGCGATAACCTCGCCCAGCAGATGCCCGGGGGTGGCGCGCTCCGTGGCGGAGATGGAAGTGCCCACCTCAAACATGGCGTTGGCGACCACGCTGCCGCCGACCGCCCCCGCGGTCTGCGCCACCACATAGGCGCCAAGTTCCGGAAGGGCCAAGCCGGTGCCGCTGCGCCGGCCCAGGATCCAGTCGGCGAGGGAGACCACGGGGTTGAAGTGCGCGCCGCTCACGGGTCCGAGCACCAGGATCAGGACCGTCAGGCCCAGTACCGTGGCGGTGCTGTTCTGGAGGAGCTGCAGGCCAACGTCATTGGGGGAGAGTTGCTGTGCGGCGATCCCGGAGCCGACGACGATGGTCACGAGCAGGCTGGTGCCAAGCAGTTCGGCGACGGCACGGCGCCAGAGCGGAGGTTGTTGAGAAGTCATGCGAACAGCTTGACTCAAGATATTTACTCAGTCAAAATTGAACCAATGAATACTGACCCAGTTGAAGTCTTTCGGGCGCGGGTCGCCAAGCATGCGGCCCTCGCGGATCCTGCGCGGCTTCGAATCGTGGACCTGCTGACCGTGGGAGATCTTTCCCCGACGGAGCTGCAGGCAGAGCTGGGGATGCCGTCAAACCTGCTGTCCCACCATCTGCGCGCGCTGGAAGGCGCGGGCCTGGCGACCCGCCACCGTTCGGAGGCGGATAAGCGCCGCAGCTACATCCGGCTCGCCGCAGGGGCACTGGAAGGACTGACTCCCGGCTGCGAACACGGAGCCCGCCGCGTTCTCTTCGTCTGCACCCGGAACAGCGCCCGGTCCCAGCTGGCCGTCGCACTCTGGAACCAGGTCAGCGAAATCCCCTCGACCTCCGCGGGTACGCACCCTGCGGACCGCATCGCACCCGGCGCCATTGATGTCGCACGCCGCCACGGCGTCGCTCTCGCGGACCTTCCCCCGCGCCGGCTGGATGAGGTGGCGCACGATGAAGACTTCGTCGTGACCGTGTGCGACAACGCCCACGAGGAAATCCCCAACCTGGGAGGGGTTCACTGGTCCGTTCCGGATCCGCTCCGACTGAACACCGAGGACGCCTTCGAGGGCGCCTTCACTGACATCGCCCGCCGCATCAGCGACCTCGCACCCCGGCTGCACGCCGCCTAGAACCCGAAGCCCGCAAATATTGACAAGTATCGATCTGTTGTTCGATACTTCATGCATCGACAAACATCAATGTCTAGTCAGTGGTGCGGGGACGACGACCTCATCAAAACCGATCCACACCCGACTGATTCCAGGAGAAACCCCGTGAGCACCGAAACCGCCAAGAAGCCCTCCGTCCTCTTCGTCTGCGTCCACAACGCCGGCCGCTCCCAGATGGCCGCGGCCTTCCTCACCACCCTCGGCGAAGGACGGATCGAGGTCCGCTCCGCCGGCTCCCAGCCCGCGGACACGGTCAACCCGGCCGCCGTGGCGGCCATGGCCGAACTCGGGATCGACATGTCCGCCGAAATCCCCAGGATCCTCACCACCGAGGCCGTGAAGGAATCCGACGTCGTCATCACCATGGGTTGCGGCGATGAATGCCCGTACTTCCCCGGCAAGCGCTACGAGGATTGGGTCCTGGAGGACCCGGCAGGGCAGGGTGTGGACTCGGTCCGCCCGATCCGGGACGAGATCAGGACCCGCATCGAGGCGCTGATCGCGTCTCTCACGCCCGTCGCCAAGTAACCCGTACCGGGCACCAGGAGTCTTTTCGTGAACACTGATCAGCTGATCATCATCGGGTCCGGCCCTGCCGGCTACACCGCGGCGATCTACGCTGCCCGGGCCGGGCTGAAGCCCCTGGTCCTGGCCGGTGCGGTCACCGCGGGCGGTGCCCTGATGAACACCACCGAGGTCCGGCTCACCGGTCACCTCAAGCGTGTGGTCACCGGCGCCGGCGGGACCCATGAGGCGCCCGCCGTCATCCTCGCCACGGGCTCGGCCTACAAGGAACTCGGCCTGCCGGAAGAGAAGAAGTTCAGCGGCCACGGGCTCTCCTGGTGCGCCACCTGCGACGGGTTCTTCTTCCGCGGGCAGGACATCATGGCCCAGCGCGCCAAGGACAACCCCAAAATCCGTTTCGCCTGGAACTCCGCCGTCACCAGGATCCATGGCGAATCCAAGGTCACCGGCGTCACCCTGACCGACACCCGCACCGGCGAAACCCGGGAACACGGGGCGACCGGGATCTTCGTCGCGATCGGCCACCTCCCGCGCACCGAACTCGTCATCGGGCAGGTGGAGCTCGACGCCGAGGGATACATCAAGGTCGACGCGCCCACCACGGTCACCAACCTCTCCGGCGTCTTCGCCTGCGGGGACTGCGCCGCCGCCCTGGACGCCGAACGCTACCTCGCCGCACTGGACGACGCCGACAGCATCGCCACCGCCCTGGTCGAGGAACCCACCCACGCCTGACGCCGAACGGAGAGGGGGTGAGCTGAATGAAGACAGGATGCTGCAGTGACCCGGGCTGCTGCGACGACTGCCCGGATGACATGCCGGACTGCTGCTGACACCCTCCCGCCTGCCGGCCCCACCAGGGACCGGCAGGTGCCGCCCAAAAGAACCGCCGCACCTACGGATAATACAGAGGACACTATGGATTCAGCGAAGAACCTTCCCGTTGCCGTGATCGGCGCCGGCCCGGTGGGCCTGGCCGCCGCGGCCCACCTGATCGAACGCGGCCTCGAGCCGCTGATCTTCGAAGCCGGGCCCTCCGCGGGTGCGGCCATCGAGCAGTGGCGCCACATCCGGCTGTTCTCGCCGTGGCGGTTCAACATCGACGACGCCGCCGTCCGCCTGCTCGAAG
This sequence comes from Arthrobacter ginsengisoli, assembly GCF_031456935.1. NCBI lineage: Bacteria > Bacillati > Actinomycetota > Actinomycetes > Micrococcales > Micrococcaceae > Arthrobacter > Arthrobacter ginsengisoli. The sequence continues at coordinate 54,419 of NZ_JAVDVQ010000001.1, forward strand.
CCGCCGGCTGGGAACCGCCCCGGCCCACCGCCCTTCCCTACGGCGGAGAACTCATCGACCGGTACCTTGCCCCGCTTGCCGCGCTCCCGGCCATCGGCTCGCGGCTGCAGACCGGCGCGCGGGTCCTTGCCGTGAGCCGCGCCGGGATGGACAAGACCCACACCCGTAACCGCGAGGGCACACCGTTCGTCGTCCGCGTCGAGCATGCCGACGGAGAAACCCGCGACCACACCGTAGCCGGGGTCATTGACGCCTCCGGCACTTGGTCCACCCGCAACCCGCTGGGCACCTCGGGGCTCCCCGCCATCGGCGAAGACTCCGCCGCGGACCGGATCTCCTCCCCGCTCCCGGACGTCACCGGCAAGGACCGTACCGCGTTCGCCGGCCGTCGGGTCCTGGTGGTCGGGGCCGGGCACTCCGCCGCGAACACCCTGATCAACCTCGCCGACCTTGCCAAGGACAAACCGGCCACCCGGATCCTCTGGGCGGTCCGCGGCGCATCCGCCGCGAAGGTCTACGGCGGCGGCGACGCCGACGGGCTGCCCGCCCGCGGCCAGCTTGGCGCCCGCCTGCGCCGCCTCGTCGAAGCCGGCACCATCGGACTACACACCCGATTTGGCATTGCATCATTGAAGTCCTTGGATTCCGGCGTGACCGTCGGGTCCGTGGACGGCCGGACGCTCGAGGCCGACGTCGTTGTTCCCTGCACCGGCTTCCGCCCGGACCTGGACATCCTGCGCGAACTCCGGCTGGACCTGGACCCCGCCGTCGAAGCACCCACCGAACTGGGCCCACTCATCGACCCGGAATTCCACTCCTGCGGCACCGTCCCGCCGCACGGTGCAGCTCTGCTGGCCCACCCGGACAAAGACTTCTACATCGTCGGAATGAAGTCCTACGGGAGGGCGCCGACGTTCCTGCTCGCCACCGGCTACGAACAGGTCCGCTCCGTCGCCGCCGCCCTGGCCGGGGACCACGAAGCTGCTGACACCGTCCAGCTCGAACTCCCCGAAACCGGCGTCTGCTCCTCCGACGCCGGCACCAGCTGCGACGTCCCGGCAGCCGCCGCCGTGGCATCGGAGTCCTCGTGCTGCGCGGCTCCGGAACCGGTGCTCGTCGGATTCCCCACCGGACTGTCCCACGGCCGCTCCAGCGACAACAACTGAAGCGGACTTCCCATCCATGAACTCTGGAGTGCTGAAATGACCGAACACCACGAAAACCGGTATGAAACCAGCCGGGGGCTACGGGAGAACACCGAACTGCTGCACCGCATCAGCAACCGCCTCACCGACAAGTTCGCGGGCATCTTCGCCGCCGAAACCGTAGAACGCTATGTGTTCGAGACGTACACGGCCCTGGCCCGTACCGCGAAGATCACCGCCCACCTTCCGGCCACCACCGAACACTTCGCCAACGACCGGCTTACCGCGCTGGCCAAATCCAAGGGCGCAGTCGCCGCCGAGGTCCCCGAAGTCCTGTTTGTCTGCGCGCAGAACGCAGGCCGCTCCCAGATGGCCGCAGCCCTGCTCACCGTCGAGGCCAAGGGCCTGATCCACGTCCGGTCCGCGGGGTCCCTGCCGGCGGCCGAGCTGGACCCCGCCGTCGTCGCAGCGATGTCCGAAATGGGACTGGACCTGACCAGGGACTACCCCAAACCACTCACGGACGACGTCGTGCGCGCCTCGGACGTGGTGATTACGATGGGCTGCGGCGACTCCTGCCCGATCTACCCCGGCAAACGCTACGAGGACTGGGAGCTGGCAGACCCGGCCGGGCTGCCCGTTGCGGCCGTGCGGATCATCCGCGACGAGATCCACGACCGGGTCAAGGAACTGGCCGCATCACTGCTCCACAACCCCAGCTCAGACAAGGAAGAATCAAACGTATGACCGCGACCACGAAAACACCCCGCATCCTGTTCGTCTGCAGCAAGAACGGCGGAAAATCCCAGCTCGCCGCGGGACTGATGCGCCAGCTCGCCAACGGAGCCGTCACCGTCTCCTCCGCCGGCACGAAACCCGGTCATTCCCTCAACCCCCAGGCCGTGGAGTCCCTGACCGAACTCGGCATCGACATCAGCGGCGAACACCCCAAGCCCGTCTCCGGCGAGGTCCTGGACGCTGTCGACGTCGTCATCGTCCTTGGCACCGAAGCCAAGCTCGAACCACACGAAGGCACCCGCTTTGAAGTCTGGGAAACGGACGAGCCCTCCGAACGCGGCATCGAAGGCATGGAACGCATGCGACTGGTCCGGGACGACATCAAGTTCCGGGTCCGGAAACTGCATGCGGAGCTGACCGGGAACTAGGCCATGCCCGGCCCGGCGATATCCCCGTTCACAGCGCGCTGCGCCAGAGGCCCCCATGCCGGATGAAGGATGGCCGGACGGACCGATCGTGCTGGGCGTCGGGTGGATGTGCCCAGAGCACCTGATCCGCATCGCTGCCGGCATCGCCGCCGATCTGGGACAACACCTTGTCTGCGCATTCGTGGATCCCGCCAGTTACCTGACGGAATGGGAGCCGGAGGACCAACGAACGGCTCTCTCACTGGACCCGACCGTCAATGAAGAGTCCGACTTCCCATCCGGGCAGCTGCAACAGAAGCTGGAATCCGTTCTCGGACCGCCCGGAGCGACGTGGTCCTTCCGCGTGCTCAATGGCGATGTCGCCAAAGCCCTCAGCCGCCTGGCAGAGAATACCGATGCGTCCCTGCTGGTTGTCGGCGCCGATCGGCAAGGATCCTTGGCCTGGGTGGACAGGCTCCTCGAAGGATCCGTATCCGCATCGCTGATCCAAAGTCAGCAGCGCCCGGTACTCGTTGTCCCCGACAACAGATAACGAGGATAAACGGCTGCGGGGTCACACTGACACAAAAGGCCCGGGTGGCTTCCGGGGACCTCCGCACACATGTGGTCGAGCAAGAGAAAAAGCAATGAAGACGAGGATCCAATAAATAATCGTCAAATGACGATTAATAGGCTACGGTTGAAGCATGATCACGACATTCGCCAAGTTCCCGCAGGGCTGGACCTCCTACTCCCGGGCCGCCGGGATGCGCTTCTCCGCCGGGGAATGCCACATCACGACCGACAAGGTCGTGGACGGCGAAACCCCGCTGTACTTCTACCTCACCGGCGCCGACGCCAACGACTTCGTCACCGCAGGCATGTGGATCGACTACGCCCACCAGGCCGGCCACAAGGTCACGGCCCTGATCCCGTACCTGCCCGGAGCGCGCCAGGACCGCAACGCCCCGTTCGGAGCCAAGGTTTACGCCAACCTGATCAACGCCCTGGACGCCGACGAAGTCATCTGTTTCGACCCGCACTCCGAGGTCATGCCGTCATTCGTGAACAACCTGCGCGTCGTCTACTCCGACACGGTCATCCGGAAAGTCCTCCGCAAGAGCCTCGGCGAGTATGCCGGGGTCATCTGCCCGGACCAGGGAGCCCACGCCCGCACCGAAAAAGTCGCCGCCGCACTGGGTCTGCCCGTCTACTACGCCAAGAAGCACCGCGACTTCACCACCGGCAAGCTCTCCGGCTTCGAATGCGAGGCACTCCCGGTAACCGGCAAGTTCCTCGTCGTCGACGACATCTGCGACGGCGGCGGCACCTTCCGCGGCCTCGCTGCAGCGACCGGCCTCCCAAAGGAACGCCTCGACCTTTGGGTCAGCCACGGCGTCTTCTCCGGCAACGCCGCCGCCCTGAACGAGCACTACGGCACCATCTTCACCACCGACTCCCACCCCGGCGCCACCAACCCCGCAGTCGGGGCCCGCGTCTCACCCCTCATCCACCACCTTCTGGAAGGCCGCATCTAACATGAGCACCGCCACCGCCACCCGCATCACCGCCCCGTCCGTCACCGCCGCCCTGTTCGAGACCGACGCCTACAAGCTGGGCCACCGCGATCTCTACCCGGCGGGCACCACCGGGATCCTGAGCAACTACACCAACCGCGGTTCCCGCATCGACGGCGTCACCAAGGTCGTCCACTTCGGCCTCCAGGCGTTCCTGCAGTCATACTGCACCGAGGCGTTCGCACCGTTCTTTGCCGCAGGTGAGGACGAGGCTGTCGCAGAGTACGAAGCGGTCCTCGAATCGATCCTCGGCCCGAACGGGATTGCGGCGGACCACATCCGGGCACTGCACCGCGTCGGCTACCTGCCGCTGATCTTCCGGGCCGTCCCGGAAGGCACCCGCGTCCCGCTGCGCGTCCCGACCTTCACGATCGAAAACACCCAGCCGGAGTTCTTCTGGCTGGTCAACTACATCGAGACGGTCCTCTCCGCCGCCGTCTGGCACCCGTCCACCACGGCCACCATCGCCGACAGCTACCGCACCGTCCTGGACGACGCCGCCGACCTCACCGGCGTCGACCGCGCCGCCGTGAACTGGCAACTGCACGACTTCTCCTACCGGGGCATGTCCGGCACCGGCTCGGCGGCCGCCAGCGGCGCCGGCCACCTGCTCTCCTTCACCGGCAGCGACTCTCTGGCCACCATCGACTGGGTCAACCGCTACTACCCGTCCGAGGCCGGTACGGACAACGGACTGGTCCTCGGCTCCGTCCCCGCTACCGAGCATTCCGTGATGTGCGCCGGCATCAGCGAATCCAGCGAACTCGAAACCTTCGAGCGCATCCTGGACAAGCACAAGTCCGGCATCGTCTCCGTCGTCTCCGACACCGACGATTTCTTCCAGGTCCTGAACGTCATCCTCCCGGCCCTCAAGACCCGGATCATGGAGCGCGACGGCAAGCTCGTCATCCGCCCCGACTCCGGCGACCCGGCCGACATCATCTGCGGCACCATGTCCCGCCCCGGCGCCATCTTCACCACCCAGGTCCGCACCATGGAACACGACCCGGAATTCTACGGGGCCATCCAGCTGCTCTGGAACGCCTTCGGCGGCACCACCAACGCCAAGGGCTACAAGGTCCTCGACTCCCACATCGGCCTCATCTATGGCGACTCGATCACCATCGACCGCGCCAAGGACATCTGGACCCGCCTGGAATCCCTGGGCTTCGCCTCCGAGAACATCGTCTTCGGCGTCGGCTCCTACTCCTACCAGTACGTCACCCGCGACACCTTCGCCTCCGCCATCAAGGCCACCTGGGCGAAAATCAACGAGGTCGAGCACAACCTGCTCAAGGACCCCAAGACCGACAGCGGCACCAAGAAGTCCGCCACCGGACGCCTGGCCGTGACCCGCAACGCCGACGGCGAGCTCGCACTGATCGAAAAGGCCACTCCGGAGCAGGAAGCCGAATCCCTGCTCCAGCCGGTCTGGGCCAACGGCGAATTCATCCGCCGCCAGTCCTTCGCCGACGTCCGCGCAGTCCTGGGCAATATCGCCTGACCATGGAAACCGCCATGCCGGACCCGCTGAGCACCGCCCAGCGGCTGGCCAACGCAGAGAGGGAGCTGGAGCTGTTCGAGCGCCAGCCCCCTCTCGGTGCCCGGGCCTACATCGCCGGCCGCAACTCCCGGCGCGAAATCATCGCCGAACTTAGAGAAGAATTGGACGCATGAACACGAACCTCCCGCAGCAGCCCCTCGTGTCCATCGACACGGTGGCCCTGGTCCTCCGGGACGGGCACTGGAGCGTGATCCTGGGCATCCGTGAGTTCGAACCCTACGCAGGCCAGGCCGCCCTTCCCGGCGTGCTCCTGCGCCCTATGGAGCGACTCGAAGAGGCAGCGCTTCGGGCGCTGTCGACCAAGGTCAACGTCGCTGAGGAGAGCGTCCTGTTCCTGATGAACACCGGAGCCTTCGACAACCCGGACCGCGATCCCCGCGGACCGACCCTGTCAATCGCCCACGTCGCCGTGATCGACCCCGAAGGCGAGCCGGAGGGCGTCGTCCACCACCTCCTGACAGGCAACGTGGAGCTGCCCTTCGACCACTCCGCCATCGTTATGTCTGCCGCCAAGGCGGTCCTGGATGCCCTCTGGATCAACGAGCCGCTCACCCGGGCCCTGCTGGGGGAGAAGTTCAGCACGGCAGACGTAGCACGCCTCATGCGCGAACTCTCCGTCGCCGCCTTGGAGGGTGAACCCGACACTTCCAACCTTGGCAGGGAGCTGGCCAGAAAACCCTGCCTTGCCAAGGCCGGCGCTCCGGCAGCGCCTGTCGGGAAAGGCCGCCCTGCCGCGGCATGGTCCTGGGCCTCGGCATGATCTGCTCCGAAACCCTGGACTGACTTCCGGAACCGGCGCCAGCCGCCGGATGCTGATGGTGACGCGCACCGCTGCATATGTAGGCATAAGAGAGAGCATCAGCGCTGCCGGGCAGAAGCAGCCTCTCACGGCGTGCTGTGTAGTCTTCGAGAACGACATTGGGGGATTTCATGACTAACTATCGCGACTTTAGCGAAGCCAGGGCCGCTGCGGCCCTCCAGGAGTATCTCGACGAGCGCGGCCCGGCCCTGGAGCGGCTCCGGGAGCGGTTGGTGGCCGACGGCCAGGATCCGGCTGTCGTCCTCGACGGCACTCCTGAGAGCCTCGTTCCCTTGTGGCGCTGGATGCTGTCCCGCTTCACGCGCCAGGACGCCCCCGGCGCTACCGACCCCAACTCCGTGCCTCCGGAGGAGGTGCCGTCATGGGACCGGTACCTACCCGGGAAGGAGTCGATCCTGTCCCTGGAGTCGCTGACGCTCATCGACGGGCTGGTGTCCTACCTCGCCGAAGTCGTGCAGGCGCGTTCGCCGCTGGCCCGCTGGGAGTTCGCACGCCATCGCATCAAGGGCTACCTGCTCAACAAGCACCCGGTCCTGGTCAGCGGAACGGGTGAGACCCACAACTTCCTGCCCTCGTTGCCCCTGATCGACGCGCGCGGTGTCCTTCACGGGGCGCGGGAGTCGAGGGACGACACGATGGCGGACCACGCGCGGCGGCTCATCGACCAGCTGAACGGGCCCGGAGAAAACACCGACTGGCTGATGGAGCCGGAGCCTCCGTTCGAGGTGGATGAAGTCAATGACGAATCGGGCGGGTACGACTTCGAGATCGGCCTGAGCGACGAGATCGCCCACGTCTATTCATTCAAGGTCGATCTGCTGGTCCGCAAGCTATCCCGTGAGGGCGGCGTCCTCGAGGTCCTCCGCGAGGACCGTGATGTCATCCTGGTGCGGGCGCCGTCGTGGAGCGCCGGCGAGCTCGAGACGTGGCTCGCACCGCGCCTCAGGACCGGGTGGATCTCCACCTGGATGCGTCGGTTCCGGCAGGAGTAAGCAGGCGGCCCATGCCCGCCTGATCGTCTCGGCTGACTCTTTTCCGGACCCCATAGGAAATATTGTTCTGATTGGGTGCTCTTCCCGCAGGACCGACCAACCAGTCAAGGTATTGCAGAAATATCTTGCAGATTCAGGGCTTGTAGGGAATGGTTAGCGGCACGAGTGCTGTAATCAGCAACATATTTCAGAAAGGCATTTTGCTTGGAGGACATTCCGGCCATCGGTGTCACTATCCGTCGAGCCCGCAAAGAGGCCGGCATCACGCAGGAAACGCTGGCCGATCTGGTCGGCACGTCTTCGCGCACCATTCACGCCATCGAAACGGGGACGGGAAATCCTTCCCTCGTTACCGTTGTTGCGGCCGCCAACGCGGTGGGGCTGCACCTGAAGGCTGCCGATGACTGAGGACCTGGGCCGCCTGAAATTCGTCCGCAGCGCTGACGTGTACAAGGCCGGGGCATTGGCCGGCCACCTGGACCGGACAGACCGTGGCAGCGTCATCTTTTCCTACACACCTGATTACCTCGGACCAGGCGCCCGCGCCGTCGCCACGACACTGCCGCTCACCGAGGACGCAGTGGAAGCGCCAAGCGGTGCATTGCCGTCCTTCTTCTCTGGCCTCCTGCCCGAAGGCCACCGTCTCACCATCCTGAAGAATGCCGTGAAGACAAGCCTGGGCGATGAACTGAGCCTTCTCCTGGCCGTTGGGGCTGATGTTCCCGGAGACGTCCAGATCGTTCCGGCAGGGGAGCGGCCCGCCGAGCCCCCGCCGTTGGCGGACACGTCCCGCCCGGAGGACCTCGACTTCGCCATCCTTGCTGAAACAGTGGATCCGCACGGGCTGCCAGGGGTTCAGGCCAAGGCCAGCGCCTCCATGCTGACGACGCCGCTGGCAATGGCGAACCGCCGCTACCTGCTCAAACTGGATCCGCCCCGGCACCCACACCTGGTCATCAACGAAGCAGCCCACCTCACCGCGGCAAAGGCCCTGAAAATTCCCGTAGCAAGGCACAGCGTCGTCACGGACCGAAACGGGCTACCAGGACTGCTGGTGGAGAGGTTCGACCGCACCCAGGACGACGGCCTGCAGCGGCTGGCCCTGGAAGACGCCGCGCAGGTTTTGAACCTTCCACCGGCATCAAAGTATGCCGTGAGCTCCGAGGAAGCCGTCCTGGCATTGGCCGGGCTCTGCAAAGCGAAAGCCGTCGCCGTCAGGAACCTCTATCTGCAGTTCGTGTTTGCCTGGCTGACCGGAAACGGGGACCTGCACGCCAAGAACGCCTCGATACTGGAGGACCAGCGCGGCGGCTGGGTCGTGTCCCCTGTCTACGACATCCCGTGCACCCTGCTGTACGGCGACGACAGCATGGCCCTCACCATCGACGGGAAGGTCAAAGGCCTCAAGGCCAGGCATTGGCAGGAGTTCGCCGCCAGCATCGGCCTCCCAGAACGAGCCGCCACCGCCGCCAACAAGACAGCCCTTTCCGCAGCCCAGACCGTCGACCTGAGCGCCCTGCCGTTCGCCGGGTCACCCCTGAACGGTGCGTTGCGGGAACTGCGGTTCCGCCGCTCCGAGCTGGCGGCCTGACGGAGGCGCCTGAAGGATCGGATTTCCGCCGACGATAAGCAGCGAGCGTTTTCTGTCGTCGAGGTAAGCCACAACACCGGAGCCCGCATGGATGGGACAGAAAAAGACCCCTGGAATCCTTGGATTCCAGGGGTCTTCCCGTTGTGCGCGGAGGGGGACTTGAACCCCCACCCCCTTTCGAGGACTAGCACCTCAAGCTAGCGCGTCTGCCATTCCGCCACCCGCGCAGGTGGTATTCGGTGAACCTTTTCGCCTTTCAGCGTTTCGGTTTTCTCCGAAGCAGCGAGAAAGACTCTAGCATGAAGTTTCCCGAAACAAATAATCGGGGCCCGATCGGGCAGGTGGGTAGGCTGAAGCCAGCACGAGAGACGACCCACGAGGAGTGAAGCATGACTGACATCAGGCCCGAGGACGAAGTCGTCAGAATCTGCCAGGAACTGATCCGGATCGACACGTCCAACTACGGGGACGGCTCCGGCCCGGGGGAGCGGGCGGCCGCCGAATACACCGCGGGGCTGATGACCGAGGTGGGGCTCGACGCCGAAATCTTCGAATCCGCCCCGGGCCGTGCCAGCGTGGTGACCCGGCTCGCCGGCGAGGACCCCTCCGCCAGCGCCCTGGTGGTCCACGGGCACCTCGACGTGGTCCCGGCACTCCGCGAGCAGTGGTCGGTGGATCCCTTCGGCGCGGAACTCAAGGACGGCATGATCTGGGGCCGCGGCGCCGTGGACATGAAGGACATGGACGCCATGATCCTCACCGTGCTGCGGAATTTCGCCCGCACCGGACGCAAACCCAAGCGGGACCTGATCTTCGCGTTCTTCGCCGATGAGGAAGCCGGCGGCACCTACGGCGCCCGCTACGCGATCGAGAAGCGGCCCGAACTCTTCGACGGCGCCACCGAGGCCATCTCCGAGGTCGGCGGCTTCTCCGCCACCATCGGCGGCCAGCGCACCTACCTGCTCCAGACCGCCGAAAAGGGCCTGTCCTGGCTGCGCCTCGTCGCCCACGGCCGCGCGGGCCACGGCTCCCAGATCAACACGGACAACGCCGTTACGCGGCTGGCCAGCGCCGTGTCCCGGATCGGGGAATATCGCTGGCCGGTGGAACTGACGCCCACCACCCGTCAGTTCCTGGACGGCGTGACGGAACTCACGGGTGTGGAATTCGATCCCGACGATCCGGAGAAGATCCTCAAGGAGCTCGGGACGGTGGCACGCTTCGTCGGGGCGACCCTGCAGAACACCACCAACCCCACCCTGCTCAAGGGCGGCTACAAGCACAATGTCATCCCCGAATCGGCCGAGGCCCTCATCGACTGCCGGACCCTGCCCGGCCAGGAGGAGCACGTCCTCGAAATCGTCCGCGAACTCGCCGGCAAGGGCGTGGACGTGAGCTACGTCCACAACGACGTCTCGCTGGAGGTGCCCTTCGCCGGGAACCTCGTGGACTCCATGATCGACGCGCTGCGCGCCGAGGACCCGGGCGCCAAAGTCCTGCCCTACACACTGTCCGGCGGCACGGACAACAAGTCCCTGAGCCGGCTCGGCATCACCGGGTACGGCTTCGCGCCGCTCCAGCTCCCGGACGAACTGGACTTCACCGGGATGTTCCACGGCGTGGACGAACGCGTCCCCACCGACTCGCTGAAGTTCGGCGCCCGGGTGCTCGATACCCTGCTCACCAATTACTGACGCCTGGAAGCCCCGCCGATGAGCCCCGAAGCTGCCCTGTCCGACGTCCTGCCCGATGCCCTGCTGGAACGGATCCGCGGCCGCGCCGCCGGCTACGACCGCGACAACGCCTTTTTCCACGAGGATCTGGAGGAGCTGGCCGCAGCCGGCTACCTGAAGATCTTCGTTCCGGCGTCCGACGGCGGACTGGGACTCGGTCTCGCGGCGGCCGCGCAGCTGCAGCGTCGACTGGCGACGGCGGCACCGGCCACCGCGCTGGCCATCAACATGCACCTGGTGTGGACCGGCGTCGCGCAGGTCCTGGCTGCCCGGGGCGACTCCTCGCTCGACTTCGTCCTCCGGGAGGCCGGCCAGGGCGAAATCTTCGCGTTCGGGAACTCGGAGGCGGGGAACGACTCGGTGCTCTTCGACTCCCGCACTGCCGCCGTGCCGCAGGCCGGAGGCGGTTACTCGTTCACCGGGCGCAAGATTTTCACGAGCCTGTCGCCGGCCTGGACCCGGCTGGGGATTTTCGGGAAGGACGCCTCGGCCGGGAACGGCGACGGGCAACTCATCCACGGCTTTCTGAGCAGGGACACTCCGGGGTACGAGGTCCTCGCCGACTGGGACACCCTGGGCATGCGGGCCAGCCAGTCGAACACCACGGTCCTGGACGGTGCTGTGGTGCCCGCGGAACGGATCTTCCGGAAGCTGCCGGTGGGCCCAATTGCGGACCCGCTGATCTTCGCTATCTTCGCCTGCTTCGAGACGCTGCTGGCGGCGGTGTACACGGGCCTCGGTGAGCGGGCCCTCACGCTGGCAGTCGAGGCCGTGACGCGGCGGACATCGTTCAAGAACGGCGGACGCAGCTATGCCCAGGATCCTGATATCCGGTGGAAGGTGGCGGACGCGGCGATGGCGATGGACGCGCTCTACCCCCAGCTGTCCACCGTCACCTCGGACGTCGACGCGCTGGCCGATCATGGGGGGCAGTGGTTCCCTAAGCTGGTCGGCCTGAAAGTCAGTGCGACGGAGACAGCCCGCACAGTCGTGGACCTGGCCATCCGGGTGTCCGGGGGATCCAGCTACTTCCGGGGTTCCGAGCTGGAACGGCTGTACCGGGACGTGCTGGCGGGAATGTTCCACCCCTCCGATGACGAATCAGCGCACAACACGGTGGCCAACGCCTGGCTGGGACCGCTCGAGCCAGGCTGAACCGTCTACACCCTAGACGGTCCGCTGGACCTGGGTGACCCGGCGGCGAAGCCAGAAGCGCCGGCCGCCACCCAAATACAGCACGCTGCGCTCCAGTTCCCACTTCCCGTACTCGGAGTGCTCCACCAGTCGGCGGCGTGCTTCCGGCAGGGAATCCTCAGGACTGACGGTCAGTACGAGGTACTCGTACTGCCTCACATAGTCCCGTTCCCGCCGGACTGAACTGCTGAGAAAATGTTCCTTCATTGCTCTCCATTTTCTACCTTTTCCGGCTAACGTGAAGTCATGAGCATCGATCCGCGTGTCGCGCTTCAGTCCCTGACGGCTGCCTTGGAAGAACATCTCGCCGCGGCGTCGGCACGCCGCGGAGCCGGGGATCCGGCGGTTGAGGCAGCGTTTTTTGCCGTTGCTGATGCCTTTGAAGTCTACGACGACTCGCTCTACGAAGCGTATGGTGAAGTGACTCCGCTTGAGGTGATCGAGGACGACAGCGATGAGGACGAGGAAGAAGACGTCGACGACGAGGAAGACCTCGAAATTCTCCAGGACTGAGTCCTGGTCGACATACCGCTAAGGAACCCGCCGAGGCGGGCCGGAACGTCAGGCGGGGCTGGAAACATCCTCGAGCGCCTGGGCGATCTGGGGCGGCAGCGGCGCCAGTGTTGAATCCAGCATTTCCTTGAGCTGCACCGGCGTGCGTGCGCCGACAATCGCCGTGGCGACGCCAGGCTGGGACAACAGCCAGCTCAGCGAGACATCCAGTGCCGTCCGCCCTAATCCCTTCGCCGCCATCGCGACGGCCTCCACCACGCTGGATGCGGCCCCCTCCAGGTACGGCTCCACGTAGCCGGCCAGACGCGAATGGGCGGCCCGCGAATCCGCGGGAATGTGCCCCCGGTATTTTCCGCTCAGCACCCCGCGCCCCAACGGACCCCACGCCATCAGGCCCAGGCCTGCATCCTCAATTGCGGGAATGAGCTCAGCCTCGGGGGAGCGGTGCAGCAGGGAGTATTCCGACTGGTTCGCGACCAGCGGGAATCCCGCGACAGCGGCCGCCTTCGCCGTCTGCCAGCCGTTGAAGTTGGAGACGCCGGCGTAGCGGGCGCGGCCCGAGCGGACGGCGAATTCGAGCGCCGACAGGGTCTCCTCCAGGGGGACGTTGGGGTCCCAGGCATGGGCGAACCAGAGATCGACGTAGTCGGTGCCCAGCCTTGCCAGGCTCGCGTCCAGCCCGGAGAGCATCCCGTTCCGGGAGGTGTCGACGCTGCGCCGGCCGTCGGAGGTCGAGAGGCCGGCTTTCGTGGAGATGACCACTTCGGAGCGCGCCACAACGTCGCCCAGCATTCCGCCGAGCATCGCCTCGGCCTGGCCGTCGCCGTAGGACGCGGCCGTGTCGATCAGGGTCCCGCCGCCGTCCACGAAGGTGCGGAGCAGCGCCGAGGCATCCTGCTCATCGGTTTCCCGCGCCCAGGACATGGTGCCGAGGGATAGGGACGACACGCGCAACCCACTGTTGCCGACATAACGCTGCTGCATGTCAGCAAGCTTACGGGGATCCGCCTTGTTTGATGACGTAGGGTCTATAAACGTGAACTGGTTTGAAGCGGCCTTTCTGGGCCTTGTGCAGGGACTGACAGAATTCCTCCCGATCTCCTCAAGCGCCCATCTGCGGATCGTTGGCTCCTTCCTGCCCAACGCGGCCGACCCCGGGGCGGCATTTACGGCGATCACCCAGCTCGGCACGGAAACCGCGGTGATTGTGTACTTCTGGCGGGACATCGTGCGGATCGTCAAAGCCTGGGCCGGTTCCCTGACGGGCAAAGTCTCCCGGCAGGACCCGGATGCCAGGATGGGCTGGCTGGTGATCCTTGGCAGCCTGCCGATCATCGTCCTGGGTCTGCTGTTCCAGGACCAGATCGAGTCCGTGCTGCGCAGCCTCTGGTTGGTCGCCACCATGCTGATTGTCTTCGGCATGATCCTCGCCGTCGCCGACGCCATCGGGCGCCAGGATCGCGACCTGACCCAGCTGAGCTACAAGCACGGCATCTACTTCGGACTGGCCCAGTCCATGGCCTTGATCCCCGGCGTGTCCCGCTCGGGCGGCACGATCACCGCCGGACTGCTGATGGGCTACACCCGCGAAGCGGCTGCCCGCTATTCCTTCCTGCTGGCGATCCCGGCCGTGTTCGGCAGCGGCCTCTACCAGCTCTACAAAGTGGTGGCGAAGGACGGCGTCACCGGTCCCTACAGCCTCGCGGAAACGGCCCTCGCGACGGCGGTCGCCTTTGTGGTGGGGTACATCATCATCGGCTGGTTCCTGAAGTACGTCTCGACGCACAGCTACCGGCTCTTCGTCTGGTACCGGATTCTGCTGGGCCTGGCCCTGTATCTGCTGCTCGGTTTCAACGTCATCAGCGCCTAGCACTAGGCTTGGGCTGTGAAGTCTTGGATCTCCCGCCCCGTTCCCCAGCTCCCGGGCAGCATGGCTGCCCTCCGCCTCTTCGACACCGCCAAAGGCAGCGTCGTCACCCTCGGGGCAACCGGCGAACAGTCATTGTATGTCTGCGGAATCACCCCGTATGACGCCACCCACATGGGGCACGCGGCGAGCTACGTCGCGTTCGACCTGCTCAACCGCGCCTGGCGGGACGGCCGCCAGCAGGTCGCCTACGTGCAGAACGTCACCGACGTCGACGACCCCCTGCTGGAGCGCGCCACGGCGACCGGTGTGGACTGGCGCGATCTCGCCGCCAGCCAGATCGAGCTCTTCCAGACCGACATGGAAGCGCTCAACGTGCTGGCCCCGGACCACTATGTCGGCGCGGTGGAAGCCATTCCCCTGATTGTGCCCGCCATCGAGCTGCTGGTGCAGCGGGGTTTGGCGTACCGGGTGGCCGGCAGTGCCGGCGAGCCTGACGGGGATGTCTACTACGACGTCGAAGCGGCCGGCAAGCACTCCGCCGAGGCCACGGATGCCTGGACCCTCGGCGCCATCTCCGGACTGTCCGACGCCGAGATGCTGGAGCTCTTCGCCGAGCGCGGCGGCGACCCCGGCCGGTCCGGCAAACGGCAGGCGCTGGACCCGCTGCTCTGGCGGGTTGCGCGTGCGGGCGAACCGAGCTGGCCCGGCGGCGGGCTCGGCGAGGGCCGGCCGGGCTGGCACATCGAATGCACCGTCATCGCCCAAAAGTACCTGCCCGCACCGTTCACCGTGCAGGGCGGCGGCTCGGACCTGATCTTCCCGCACCACGAAATGGGTGCCGGGCACGCCTACTCACTGTCCGGAGCGCCGCTGGCCCACCACTTCGCGCACTCCGGCATGGTGGGACTAGACGGCGAGAAGATGAGCAAGTCCAAGGGAAACCTGGTCCTGGTGTCCAAACTCCGCGCCGAGGGCGAGGAGCCGGCCGCGATCCGGCTCGCCATCCTGGCCCACCATTACCGCAGCGACTGGTCCTGGACTGAGGCCGGCTTCGCCGCGGCCAAGGACCGCCTCCGGACGTGGCGGGACGCCCTCGAAGCCGCCCCCGCAGGCTCCGCCGCCGCGCTGGTGTCCCGGCTGCGGGACGAACTCTCCAACGACCTGAACGCCCCCGGCGCCGTCGCCGCCGTGGATGACTGGGCCCGGACGGCACTTCAGGAGGGCGGTTCCGGCTCACCCTCGGACGCCGCGCTCGTGAGCGACGCCGTTAACGCGCTGCTCGGCGTGGAACTCTGATCGGAACTCTGACAGCCGGACTCCGGGCGGGCGGCGCCGGGCCCTAAGGCTTGTCCTTGCCGCGGCGCTTGAGGTAGCGCTCGAATTCCCGGGCGATCGACTCACCGCTGGCCTCGGGGAGGTCAGCGGTGTCCTTCGCTTCCTCCAGCTGGCGCACATACGCCGCAATTTCGGGATCTTCCGTGGCCAGCTCATCAACGCCGCGCTCCCAGGCATCAGACTCCTCGACCAGGTCCTGGGTGTCGAGCGGAACCTGCAACAGCTCCTCGATGCGGTGCAGCAGCGCGAGCTGGGCCTTGGGGGAGGGGGCCTGCGCAACATAGTGCGGAACAGCAGCCCAGAGCGAGACGGTGGGCAGGCCCGCCAGCAGCGCCACTTCGGCGAGGACCCCGACAATGCCCACCGGACCCTCATATTGGGAGGCCTCGAGGTCCATCCGCTCACGCAGCGCCGGGTCATCCGTGGACGTGCTCACCGGAATCGGCCGGCTGTGCGGCACGTCGGCGAGGAGTGCGCCGACCAGGATCACATAGTCGACATGCAGCGCCTCGGCATGGACCAGCAGCTCGGCGGTGTACGCCCGCCACTTGTAGGACGGTTCCGTGCCCTGGACGAAGATCACGTCCACGTTGGAGCCGGGAACACTTGCCTTGAAAATCCGGGTCGACGGCCACTTGATCTTCCGCTCCCCGGCTGCGGTGCGGCGGATCGTGGGCCGGGTGAACTGGAAGTCGTAGTACTCGTCGGCGTCGACCGAACCGACCTTCTTGCCACCCCAGAGCCTGTTGAGGTACCGCAAGGCGTCGCTGGCAGCCTCCCCGGCATCGTTCCAGCCTTCGAAGGCGGCGAGCATCACCGTGACGCGCCGGCCCTCGGGGACAGGCTGCAGCAGCCGTTCCGGCTCGGGCACGCCGCCCGTTTCCGCGGGGTCTACCTCGAAGCTATTCATCTCTTCACCCTACGTCCAAGGACCCGGCCCCCGCATGGAATGAAGCGCCGGGAATTAGCGGCGCCCGCGCGATATTCGCCCAAGGCGTAGTATCAGTCCGCTCACAGGGCCGCACCGTAGACTGGAAAGCATGCGATCCCCAGCTCCCCAGCCACTGCTCAAAGCCGCGCTCTGGGACATGGATGGCACCATCGTCGACACCGAACCGTACTGGATCGAGGCCGAGCACGCCCTCGTGGCGGCGCACGGCGGACACTGGTCCCATGAGAAGGCCATGCAGCTGGTGGGCCAGTCCCTGGTCTTCTCCGCCGGCATCCTGCAGGACGCCGGCGTAACACTGGAGCGCCGGGAGATCATCGACATCCTGACGGCCCAGGTCATCAGCCAGGTCCGCACCTCCGTGCCCTGGCGGCCGGGCGCCCGTGAACTTCTCGACGAACTCCACTCCGCGGGCATCCGCTGCGCCCTCGTGACCATGTCCGAAGCCCCGCTGGCCCGGGAAATTGTGGCCAGCCTGCCCAAGCCCTACTTCGATTTCCTGGTCACCGGCGACACCGTCACACGGGGCAAGCCGCACCCCGAGGCCTACCTCCGGGCCGTGGAACTGCTGCGGGAACAGGACCCCGAACTCGGCCTGCATCACTGCATAGCGCTGGAGGATTCCGTGCCGGGCGTCGCGTCCGCCGTCGCCTCAGGGGTGCTGACCGTCGCCATCCCGCACATCATGCCCCTGCCGCATGATTCGCGCCACGCCGTGTGGGACACCCTGGCCGGGCGCACCGTCGCCGACCTCGAAGACCTTGTCGCGCTGCGCCACGAGTTCCCGGACGCGACCTTCGGCGCTGCCGCCGGGACCGACACCGCCCCCGACGGTGAGCGGGGACGCGGCACGGCAAAGGTGCCGGTCCATGACTGACACCGACACCCGCAGCGGGCAGGATCCGCAGAAACAGGGCCGCAAAGAGGGCATCCCGCTGGGACGCATCGCCGGCATCCCGGTAATCCTCGCCTACTCGTGGTTCATCATTGCGGCGTTCACGGTGATCGTCTACGGCCCGGTGCTGCAGGCCAACGACCCGGACCTGGGCATCGGCGCCTACGTCGTGGCGTTCGCCTACGCCGTCCTGCTGCTGATCTCGGTCCTTGTACATGAGCTCGCGCACGCGCTGACCGCGAAGATCTACCGCTGGCCCAGCGAAAAAATCGTCCTGAACCTCTGGGGCGGCCACACCCAGTTTGAGAGTTTCACCGCGTCTCCGGGCCGTTCGGTCCTCGTCGCGATGGCCGGTCCCGCGGCCAACCTCGTCCTCGCTGCCGGGGGCTGGCTCCTGCTGACCGCCGGCGGGCTCACCGGCGTTGCCGGCATCCTGGCCAACATCTTTGTCTGGGCCAACCTGCTGATCGGCATCTTCAACGTCCTGCCCGGTCTGCCGCTGGACGGCGGCCGGATCGTCGAATCCGCCGTCTGGAAGCTGACCGGCAGCCAGGAAAAGGGTACCGTGGCTGCCGGCTGGGGAGGCCGGATCATCGTGGTCGCCCTGGTGGCCTGGTTCGTGGCCCTGCCCCTGCTGAGCGGTAGCCGGCCGGACACGTCACTGATGCTCATCACGCTCCTGGTCAGCGGCTTCCTCTGGATGGGTGCCACCGCCTCGATCAGGCAGGCACGGCTGCGGGGCCGGCTTCCGCTGGTCGAAGCCGGAGCCCTGGCCGCTCTTGCGGTCGGCCTCCCCGAGTCGGCCACCGTGGCGGACCTGCTGTCGCTGCCCCGGGACCGCGCCACCGGGGCAGTTCCCGCCGTCGTGCTGTACCGCCCGGACGGGCGCCCGGCCGCCGTGGTCGACGCCGGCGCCGTCGCGGCGGTTCCCCCGGCCGCCGCGGCCTCCACACCCGTCACGGCCGTGGCCTACGCCCTCGGCGCAGGCGCCTACGTGCCTGAGTGGTCCAGGGGACAGGAACTGATCCAGTACCTGTCCCAACTCGACGGCCTGGAGTATGCGGTCGTGGACCGCGACGGGACAGTCACCGGGCTCCTCCGGCAATCCGCCGTGCTGGGCGCGCTCACGGGCAAGGCTGCCGGGGCAGGCAAGCGGATGGACGGCCAAAGCCGGTAGAGTTACCTGCCGGTCGTGTATTTCCGGCCCGGGCTCAAGTCCCCGGGCCTCAGCAGCCGGACCGCCGGCACATCCGCGGCCACCCAGCTTTACAGGAGCGAGGAACATCTTCATGAGCAGCGACACCGCCGCCAGCACCAGCCCCGACGACGCCGCGACAGCCGGCAGCGCGGCAATCCATACTGCCGCGCCGACCGGCACAACACCGGCCGCTGCCCCGGTGGGGGCGGCACGCCGCCGCGGTCCGTTCCGGGAAGGCGAGCGCGTGCAGCTCACCGACGAACGCGGCCGGATGAACACGATCAGCCTCGAAGCAGGCGGCGCGTTCCACACGCACCGCGGTTTCCTCAACCACGATGAGATCATCGGCAAGCCGGACGGCTCCGTCGTGGTCAACAACGTCGGCCAGCAGTACCAGACACTGCGCCCCCTGCTCTCGGACTTCGTCCTCTCGATGCCCCGTGGCGCAGCCGTCGTCTACCCCAAGGACGCCGGCCAGATCGTCACCATGGCCGACATCTTCCCCGGCGCCCGCGTCGTCGAGGCCGGCGTGGGCTCCGGCGCGCTGTCCATCTCGCTGCTCCGCGCGGTGGGGGACAACGGCTACCTGCACTCCTTTGAACGCCGGGAGGAATTCGCGGACATCGCCCGCGGCAACGTCGAGACGATCTTCGGCGGACCACACCCGGCCTGGCAGATCTCCCTCGGGGATTTCCAGGAGGAAGTGGTCCGCACCGAGGAAGCCGGGTCCGTGGACCGCGTGGTCCTGGACATGCTGGCACCGTGGGAATGCCTCGACGCCGTCGCCACCGTCCTGGCCCCGGGCGGCGTGTGGATCAACTATGTCGCCACCGTGACGCAGCTGTCCCGGACGGCGGAGGCCATCCGCGCCGATGGCCGCTTCACCGAACCCGACGCCTGGGAATCCATGGTCCGCGGCTGGCACCTGGAGGGCCTGGCCGTGCGTCCGGACCACCGAATGGTCGCGCACACCGGCTTCCTGCTCGTCACCCGCCGGCTGGCCGACGGCGTGACCGGCATCTCCGTGAAGCGCCGCCCGTCCAAGACCGACTTCAATGAAGAGGACGTCAACGCCTGGACGCCGGGCGCCGTGGGGGAGCGGGCCGTGTCGGACAAGAAGCTCCGCCGGGCCGCCCGGGACGCCATTGCCGGGACCAACGTCAAGGACGATCCGGATATTACGAAGTAGTCCGCATTTCGGAAGTCTTCAGCGGCGTCCGGCTTCTTGGGGCTAATGTCTTAATAGAAGCGCAGGAAGGGGCTGATGCACGATGGTGACTCCGAACACTGATCCGGACCTGACACCGGCAGAGGACGCGGGTGCCGCCGCGGGACGGGCGCAGGCCGCCGACGGCGACCGCTACGCCGCCGGTGACCTGTCCGTGGCCGAGCGGCAGGTCAATATCCTCCGGGACAAGCTCCGGCATATTGACCGCCAGCTCGCTGCCGCGACGCAGAACAACTCCAAACTCGTGGGCATGCTGGAGACCGCGAAAGCGGAAATCCTCCGGCTCAAGAACGCCCTCGACCAGGAGGGCCAGCCGCCGTACAGCTTCGGCACCGTGCTGCAACTGAACCCGCGACGCCATCCCGCGGCCGGCAACGGCGGGCAGGCCGCCACCGAGGAATCGGTGGACATCTTCAACGCCGGACGCAAGATGCGCGTGGGGATCAGCCCGCTGGTCAACATGAACCAGCTCGCCGTCGGCCAGGAGGTCCTCCTGAACGAGGCGCTGATGGTGGTCGCCGGGCTGGGCTACGAACGGGCCGGGGAACTTGTCACGCTGAAGGAATTGCTGGGCGCGGACCGTGCCCTGGTGGTCGGCCGGGCGGACGAGGAACGCGTCATCCGGCTCTCCGGCGCCCTGCTCGCGCAGAAGCTCCGGGTCGGCGACGCCCTGTCGATCGATTCCCGCACCGGGTACGCGCTCGAAAAGATCCCCCGCTCCGAGGTCGAGAACCTCGTCCTCGAGGAAGTCCCGGACATCACCTACCAGGACATCGGCGGCCTGGGACCGCAGATCGAACAGATCCGCGACGCCGTGGAACTGCCGTTCCTGCACCCGGACCTGTACCGCGAACACGGCCTCAAGGCGCCCAAGGGCATCCTGCTCTACGGCCCGCCGGGCTGCGGCAAGACACTGATTGCCAAGGCCGTCGCCAATTCCCTCGCCGCCCGGGCAGCCGAGCGCACCGGCAAAACGGACATGAAGAGCTACTTCCTGAACATCAAGGGCCCCGAGCTGCTGGACAAGTACGTCGGCGAGACCGAACGGCACATCCGGCTGATCTTCGCCCGCGCCCGGGAGAAGGCTTCCGAGGGCAGCCCCGTGGTGGTGTTCTTCGACGAAATGGATTCGCTGTTCCGGACCCGCGGCACCGGCATCTCCTCCGACGTGGAAACGACGATCGTCCCCCAGCTGCTCAGCGAGATTGACGGCGTGGAGCGGCTCGACAATGTGATCGTGATCGGCGCGTCCAACCGCGAGGACATGATCGACCCCGCGATCCTGCGGCCGGGCCGGCTGGACGTCAAGGTCAAGATCCACCGCCCCGATGCGGAGGCCGCGGCGGACATCTTCAACAAGTACATCACCGCAGACCTTCCCTTCCACGAATCCGACCTCGCCGAGCACCAGGGCGACGTCCAGGCCACCGTGGACGCGATGATCCAGCGCACCGTGGAGGCCATGTACTCCACCGACAAGTCCAACGAATACCTCGAGGTCACCTACGCCAACGGTGACACCGAAATGCTCTACTTCAAGGACTTCAACTCCGGCGCCGTCGTCCAGAACGTCGTGGACCGGGCCAAGAAGTACGCCATCAAGGACCTGCTCACTGTGGGCCAGAAGGGGATCCGGATCGACCATCTGCTGCGGGCCGTCGTTGACGAGTTCCGCGAGCACGAGGACATGCCCAACACCACCAATCCGGACGACTGGGCACGGATCTCAGGCAAGAAGGGCGAACGCATCACCTACATCCGCACCATCGTTCAGGGCAAAGCGGGGCAGGAACCCGGGAAGTCCATCGAGACGATGCCGAGCACGGGCCAGTACCTGTGACGTCGGCCGTGCCCGGCAGGCCGGCCGGTGTCTCCGGCGGCCTGCCGGCGGGCGGAGCCATGCGGGTGATGGGCTCGGAGACCGAATACGGCATCCACGCGCCCTCCGCGCCCGGGGCCAACGCCACGATGATGTCCGCCCGCGTGATCCAGGCGTACGCGCAGGTCACCCGGCAGCGCGCCGCCGGCGGCGCCGAGACCCGCTGGGACTACACCGACGAGGAACCGCTGCACGACGCCCGCGGCTGGACCCTGGAGCGCGGCCAGGCTGAACCGGACCAGCTGACCGACCAGCCGCCCATTCTCGACGCCGAGGCTGTCGCCCTGGCCTACGGGCGGCAGGAGCTGGAGGCCGACGGCGAGGACGAATCCGGCACCCTGCTGATGAACATGGTCCTCGGCAACGGTGCACGGTTGTACGTCGACCATGCCCACCCCGAGTATTCCAGCCCGGAAGTGACCAACCCGCGCGCCGCCGTCGCCTGGGATGCAGCCGGGGACCTGGTGGCGCTGGCGGCGGTGCGGCGGCTGGCGGCCGACCCTGAGCTGCCGCCGGTCAATCTGTACAAGAACAACACCGACAACAAGTCCGTCTCCTACGGGTCCCACGAGAATTACCTGATGCCCCGCTCGGTGCCGTTCGGGGACATCGTCCGCGGCCTGACGCCGTTTTTCGTCACCCGCCAGATCATCTGCGGGGCCGGCCGGGTCGGCATGAAGCAGGACGGCTCCCGCCCCGGCTACCAGATCAGCCAGCGGGCGGACTTCTTCGAGACCGAAGTCGGGCTGGAGACCACCATCCGCCGGCCTATCATCAACACCCGCGATGAACCGCATGCGACGGCGGACAAGTACCGGCGGCTGCACGTCATCATCGGCGACGCCAACCTCAGTCAGGCGTCCAACTTCCTCAAGTTCGGCACCACTGCGATGGTGTTGAGCCTGATCGAGGCCGGCCTGGCCCCCAAGCTGGAAATCCATGAGCCGGTCGCCGCGCTGCAGGCTGTCAGCCATGACACCTCACTCTCGGCCACCGTGCGGCTGCTCGACGGGCGGCGGATCACCGCCCTGGACCTGCAGTGGATCTACTACGAAGCGGCTGCGAAGCACGCCCAGGACACCGGCGTGGCTGACGCCGTGGACGGGGACGGCCACACCCACGAGGTGCTGGAACGCTGGTCGGCGACGCTGACCGAACTGGGCAGCAACCGGGCGGCGGCGGCGACCTCGGTGGAATGGCTCGCGAAACTCTCCCTGCTGAACGGCTACCGGGACCGCGACGGGCTGGACTGGGGACACGCACGGCTGGGCCTCGTGGACCTGCAGTGGGCCGATATCCGCCCCGAAAAGGGGCTCTACTACCGGCTGCTGGCACGGGACCGCATGCAGCGGATCGTCGACGACGGCGCAATCCAGCGCGCCGTCACCGAACCGCCGTCGGACACCCGGGCCTTCTTCCGGGGCCGGTGCGTCAGCCGTTTCGGGGCCGACGTTGTCGGTGCCAGCTGGGACTCCGTGATCTTCGATGTTCCCGGCCGCGGCAGGCTGCAGCGCGTCCCCACGCGGGAGCCGCTGCGTGGCACCGAGGCCCTGACCGGCGGCCTGTTCGCGCGGCACCGGGAAGCCGGGCCGTTCCTCGCTGAGCTGCTGGGACTCCCACCCGGTTCCTGAGGAAAAGAGCCCCGCCGGAGCCCCTGGCGTGGCAATATGGCTTACAGGATGTCCCTTGCGAAAAGGGACGGACAGAAGGAGAAAACAATGGCAGGCCAGGAGCAGCAGCAGCCCAAGTCGCGGGACACGGAAGTCGAAGAGGACGTCCCCGCCGCCCCGCCGGCTCCCGCTGAGGGACAGGCGTCAGCCGCCACCCAGGGCGTCGACGACCTGCTCGATGAGATCGACGGTGTGCTGGAGTCCAACGCCGAGGAGTTCGTCCGGGCATTCGTCCAAAAGGGCGGACAGTAGCACCGCCGGACTACGGCCGCCGAAGGGCTGCGCCGGGACAGGGATGAGGTCCGCAAGTCGTTGATTCACTACGTTGAGGGAGTGCACCAGTGCAGGAAACCACCGCCAACCAGGTAACCGCCAACGCCACGTCCTCCTTCACGGAACATCTGCAGCGCCAGCGCCCCGACTTACTGCCCTTCGGCCAATTGCCTTCCGGCCAGGGCCAGCAACTGCCGGCGGGCAGCGCGGCCACCCCCCTGCAGGCGCCGCACGGGACAACGATCGTCGCGCTGACCTATGCCGGCGGCGTGCTGATGGCGGGCGACCGGCGCGCCACCATGGGTAACATCATCGCCAGCCGGCACATCGAGAAAGTGTTCCCGGCGGACCAGTATTCCGTGCTCGGCATCGCCGGAACGGCGGGAATAGCCCTCGACATCACCCGGCTCTTCCAGGTCGAACTCGAACACTACGAGAAGATCGAGGGAACACTGCTGAGTCTCGACGGCAAGGCCAACCGGCTCGGCGCGATGATCCGCAGCAACCTGCCGATGGCGATGCAGGGCCTCGCCGTCGTGCCGCTGTTCGCCGGCTTCGACCGTCCCGCGGGCGTGGGCCGGCTCTTCTCCTACGACGTCACCGGCGGCCGGTACGAGGAGCAGGAGCACCACAGCGTCGGTTCGGGATCGATGTTCGCCCGCGGCGCGCTCAAGAAACTCTGGCGGCCCAACCTCCCGGAACAGGACGCCGTCGCAGTCGCCGTCGAGGCGCTATATGACGCCGCTGACGACGACTCGGCGACCGGCGGCCCGGACCCGGTCCGGCAGCTGTGGCCGGTGGTTTACATCGTCAACCGAAGCGGGGCCGTCCGGGTTCCGGAGCGCGAGCTCGCGGCCATCGCGGGCACCATCATTGAATCCAGGGCCGTGGCCCAGCGGGAGGCCTGAGATGACCCAGCAGTTCTACGTATCGCCTGAACAACTGATGAAGGACCGCGCGGATTTCGCGCGGAAGGGCATTGCGCGCGGGCGCTCCGTGGTGGTTGTCAGCTGCCGGGACGGGATCGCCCTGGTCGCCGAGAACCCCTCTCCGTCGCTGCACAAAATCGGCGAGATCTACGACAAGATCGCGTTTGCGGCCGTAGGGAAATACAACGAATTCGAAAGCCTCCGGCAGGCCGGGGTGCGCTACGCCGACGTGCGCGGCTACTCCTATGACCGGGAGGACGTCACCGCCAGGGGCCTCGCGAGTGTTTACGCGCAAAGCCTGGGGGCGGTTTTTACCGCGGAGCAGAAACCCTTCGAGGTCGAACTGGCCGTGGCCGAGGTGGGTTCCTCCCCGGATGAGGACCACCTTTACCGGCTGACCTTCGACGGGTCGATCGCGGACGAGAACGGCTTCATCGTGATGGGCGGCCAGGCCGACAAGGTATCTGAGGCCGTCGCGGCGGGCTGGCAGGGCGAACTCGACTTCGCCGGCGCCATCAGGCTCGCCCTGGCCGGCCTCGTGGCCGATAAGGAAACCACCACGCTGCCGGCGTCGGCCATCGAAGTGGCAGTGCTGGACCGCGGCTCGGAGAGCAGCCGCGGCACCCGCCGCGCCTTCCGCCGGCTCGACGACGCAGACATCACCGCACTGCTGGCTGAGGAGAACTGAGATGGACAAGCGCATTTTCGGCATTGAGACCGAGTTCGGGATTTCCTACTCAAGCCCGGAGTCCCGCCCGCTGGCCCCGGAAGAGGTGGCCCGCTACCTGTTCCGCAAGGTGGTCAGCTGGGGGAGATCCTCCAACGTGTTCCTGACCAACGGGTCCAGGCTGTATCTCGACGTCGGATCACACCCGGAGTATGCCACCGCCGAATGCGACGACCTCGTCCAGCTGATCGCGCATGACCGGGCCGGGGAACTGATTCTGGACGACCTCGTCGACGAGGCGCAGGAACGGCTCGCGGCGGAGGGCTTCAACGGCACGGTCTACCTGTTCAAGAACAACACGGACTCCGCCGGGAACTCCTACGGCAGCCACGAAAACTACCTCATCCCGCGGCGCGGGGAATTCTCCCGGCTGGCCGAGATCCTGATTCCGTTCCTCGTGACCCGGCAGCTCATCGCAGGCGCCGGCAAGATCCTGAAGACCCCGCACGGCGCGACGTTTGC
Organism: Arthrobacter ginsengisoli; assembly: GCF_031456935.1. Taxonomy (NCBI): domain Bacteria; kingdom Bacillati; phylum Actinomycetota; class Actinomycetes; order Micrococcales; family Micrococcaceae; genus Arthrobacter; species Arthrobacter ginsengisoli. The sequence continues at coordinate 80,108 of NZ_JAVDVQ010000001.1, forward strand.
CTTCTCGCAGCGCGCAGACCACATCTGGGAGGGCGTCTCCTCCGCGACCACCCGGTCCCGACCGATCATCAACACCCGTGATGAGCCGCACGCCGACGCCGAGTTCTACCGCCGGCTGCACGTTATCGTGGGCGACTCCAACATGTCCGAGACCACGGCGCTGCTCAAGGTCGGCACCGTTGACCTGATCCTGCGGATGATCGAAGCCGGGGTGATCATGCGGGACATGCGGATGGAGAACCCGATCCGCAGCATCCGGGAAATCTCCCATGACCTCAGCGGCCGCGCGCTCGTCCGGCTCGCCAACGGCCGCCAGCTCACGGCCCTGGAAATCCAGCGCGAATACCTGGGCAAGGTCACGGCGTTCGTCGCGGAGCAGGGCGCCCACAATGCCCACGTCCCGCTGATCCTGGACCTGTGGGAACGCACCCTCGATGCGATCGAAAGCGGCGACACCAGCAAGATCGACACCGAAGTGGACTGGGCGATCAAGAAGAAGCTGATGGACAACTACCGCGCACGGCACAACCTCGGCCTCGACGCGCCCCGGATCGCCCAGCTGGACCTGACGTACCACGACATATCGCGCACCCGCGGGCTCTACTACCTGCTCCAGTCCCGCGGCGCGGTGCGCCGCGTGGTCGATGACACCGCCATCAAGGACGCGGTGGACGCCCCGCCGCAGACTACCCGGGCCAAGCTCCGCGGCGACTTCGTCCGGCGGGCACAGGAACTGGGCCGCGACTACACCGTGGACTGGGTGCATCTGAAGCTCAACGACCGCGCCCACCAGACCCTGTTGTGCAAGGACCCGTTCCGCAGCGTGGATGAGCGGGTGGATGCCCTGCTGAACTCTATGGGCTGATACCCAGCTTTCCGCGTTATTCTGGTGGGGTGCCGTTCGCGGCCACCGCTTGCTTTGCCGCTGGCACCTGCCCGGCGAGGCGTCCATCCTGCCCCGACGAAAGTTCTTAAGTGCGCCGACTACTAGCAATTCTTCTTCCCGGACTGCTGCTGCTGACTGCCTGCGGCGGCGGCGAACCAGCAGCACCGGAGCCCACCAGCCAGTCCGCCGGCGACACCGCCAAGCTGGACTCCCTCAAGCTGACGGAGAATGGCGACAAGAAAGCACCCGGTGTTGAATTCACCAAGCCCCTCGAGGTCAAGGAACCCACCGTCAAGCTGCTCACGGAAGGCAGCGGCGACCGGGTCAAGGCGAACCAGATCGCGTCGATCTCGATCATTGCCCTCAGCGGCCAGGACGGCTCCACCCTCGAGGACACTTTCCCGAAGGACCCGGAGGAGCTCGAACTGAACGAGGAGCTCAAGACCGGCAGCCCGGTCATCTACAACGCATTCGTGGGCGCGAAGGTCGGCTCCCACGTGGCGCTGGCCGTTCCCGGCGCCGCAGCCGCTGAAGGCACGGAAGCGCAGCCCACCCAGCTTCTCGTCGTCAAGGTGCTCTCCGCCAAGGACGCACCCAAGGTCCTGGACAAGCCCGAGGGCGAGTCCGTCACGCCGTCTGCGGGCCTGCCGACCGTCAAGGAAAATGACAAGGGCATCCCGGAGATCACCGTCGCAGGCGTGGCCGCCCCGACCGCCCTGGTGTCCCAGGACCTCATCAAGGGCACCGGCCCCGAGGTCAAGGAAACCGACACGCTCACCGTGAACTACGTCGGCGTGACCCTGGCCGAAGGCAAGGTCTTCGACTCCAGCTTCGACCGCGGCGAGAAGGCGACCTTCCCGCTTACCGGTGTGATCAAGGGCTGGACCCAGGGCCTGGCCGGCAAGACGGTCGGCTCGCGTGTCCTCCTCGTCATCCCCAAGGACCTTGCCTACGGTGACGAAGGCCAGGGCGACGCCAAGGGCGACCTCGTCTTCGTCGTCGACATCCTCGGCACCAAGTAACCACCGCACCAACCCCAAGCCACACCAGAAGGAGCAACCATGTCATTTGGACAGCGCAACATTGACCGTCAGAAGCCGGAAATTGACTTCCCCCAGGGCGACGTTCCCACCGAACTCGTCATCACCGACCTGATCGAGGGCGACGGCGCCGAGGCCAAGGCCGGCGACACCGTCTCCACCCACTACGTGGGTGTGGCCTGGTCCACCGGCGAAGAATTTGACGCCTCCTGGGGCCGCGGCGCACCGCTCGACTTCCGCGTCGGCGTCGGCCAGGTCATCCAGGGCTGGGACCAGGGCCTGCTGGGCATGAAGGTCGGCGGCCGCCGCCGGCTGGAGATCCCCGCCGAACTGGCCTACGGCTCCCGCGGCGCCGGCGGGGCGATCGGCCCCAACGAGGCCCTGATTTTCGTCGTCGACCTCGTCGGCGTCCGCTAAGCACCCGGCGGACACCGGCGGCCGCCCCACCGGGCGGCGTCCTGACTGCAAAAGCGCGGTAACAATCGGAAAAGTTCTTCCGGCTGTTGCCGCGCTTTTGGCAGTTTCGGGCAAGGACTTTAGTACCCTTGCGGGGTGTCCGCCTCACGTACAGAACGCCTCCTGAACCTGCTTATCGCCCTGCTCAACACCACCTACGGGCTGCGCCGCAGTGAACTGCGCGAGAAGGTCTACCACGACACCACCAGCAGCGACGTCGCCTTCGGCCGGAAATTCGAACGCGACAAGGGCGAGCTGCGGCACTTCGGCTTCGACGTCGAAACCGTCACCGACAAAGGCTGGGGTTCGGACGATCCGGCGACCACCCGCTACCGGATCGGCAAGGATTCCAACCGGCTGCCGGACGTTAGCCTCACCGCGGCGGAGTGCACCGTGCTCATCCTCGCCGCCCAACTCTGGGAACAGGCCGCCCTCGGCTCCGCGGCCGTCAACGCGGTCCGCAAGCTGCAGGCCTCCGGCGGCCTGGTCGACGCCGAACTCCCCGCCGGGGTCCAGCCACGGATCCGCCCCGCCGGGCAGGCGTTCGAGGACCTCGTCGCCGCCATGCACGCCCAGCATCCCGTCAGCTTCCGGTATCTCGCCGGCAGCACGGGCAAGGAGGAAGAGCGGTTCGTGGAACCCTGGGGCCTCGGCAGCCGCTTTGGCCAGTGGTACCTCGTAGCCCGGGACAGGACCCGCGGGGAAAAGCGCTTCTTCCGCCTCTCCCGCCTCACGTCCGCCGTGACCGTGCTGGAACAGGAACGCTTCACCCCGCCGGCCGACTTCAACGTCCGCGCCGAACTGGCCGGGCTGGCGGAACTCCCGGTCCGGACCGCCGTCCTCGACGTCCAGGCCGGCAGGCTGCACGGCCTCCGCCAGCGGGCGTTCCCGGACGCCGTCGTGCCGGCCGCAGCCGGGTCGGATGCTGCCGCACCTGCCCCCGGCCGGGACCGGCTCAGCGTGCCGTACCGGGACGCCGAGACCCTCGCCGAGGAACTCGCCTCGTATGGGCCCCGGGTCCTCGTGGTGTCCCCGGCGGAGCTTGCAGCGTCCGTGCGGCGCCGCCTGGCCGCCGCGGCTGAGTTCGCCGTGTCGCCCCTCCCGCCGATCTCCTTCCCGGCACTCTCCGCCCCGGCACCCCGGCGCGGCCGCAAACGCACCTCCGAGGACCAGCTGACCCGAATGCTTCAGCTTGTGCCGTTCCTGGTTCACAACCAGGGCCTCCACATCAGCGATGTGGCGGCGAATTTCGGGATCACCCGCCAGGAACTGGAAGCGGACCTGCGGATCCTGATCTGCTCCGGCCTGCCCGAGGGCTATCCGGACGAGCTGCTGGACATCCAGTGGGACGACGACCACGTCACCATCAGCGAGGACCTCGACCTGAAACGCCCCGTCCGCTTCACCGTTGAAGAGGCCTGCGCCCTGCTGACCGGTCTGGAAACACTCAACGGCCTGCCCGAACTGGCCGAAGGCAGCGCGCTGGAATCCGTGACGCTCAAGCTCATGGCGGCGGCAGGGGCGGAGGGGCTTAAGGCGGCCGCGCTGTCCGGCCCCGAAGTGGCGCCCGGCAACTCCGCCGCCCTCGAGACCGCGCGCGAAGCCATCCGGACCGGCACCCAGCTGCGGCTGCGCTATTTCTCGCCCCTCCGGGACACCGTCTCCGAACGTGACATTGATCCGCTGCGGCTCTATTCGCTGGACAACACGTGGTACCTCGAGGCCTACTGCCATTCTGCGCAGGGCCTGCGCAACTTCCGGCTGGACCGGATCGAAACCCTGGAAACCACCGGCCGGCCGGTCTCGGAGACAGCTGCCCCGGGCGGCAGTTTCCCGGTCAAACTTTTCACCCCCAACGACGACGACACCGTGGTCCTCGTTGAACTGACCCGCCGCGGCACCGGACTTGCCGATGAGTACTACGCGGAGCGGACGGCGGAACTGCCCGGAGGCGGCCTGTTGGCCGAAATCCGATTCGGCAGCACCGACTGGCTGCCGATGTTCGTGGCACAGCACGGCGGGACGGCCCGGATCCTGCAGCCACCCGAGCTCGCCGACGCTTCCCGCGAATGGCTAGCCGCCGCCCTGGCCCAATATGGGGACTAGCCAGTGCGGCGGCTAGACTACTCAGCATGCCTTGGTGGTCCTGGATCGTGATCTGGATAGCGCTCGTCGCGCTGTCGCTGTTGTTCTTTGTTGTGCTCGGCATCCGGTTGTTCCGGAAGTTCACGGCCACGTTCAAGGACCTCGGGGAAGCGGGGGAGCGGTTCTCCGCCTTCCCGTCCGTGGCCCCCGCGTCCGCAGACACCGACGGGACAGGGTACGGCAGCGGAGCGTCGCCGGAACCCGGATCCGCCGTATTTGCCTCACCCGTGGCGATGGGGCATGACTACCGCGCCGCCAAGGCGGCCCGCAAGGAAGTCCGCCGCCAGCGGCGCGTCCAGCGCAGGCTGGACCGCGGCCAGCCCCAGCGGCTGCACGACATCGAATTCAGTTAGACATAAGATGTATTCAAACGAAAGGACCTCCCTGTCATGAGGCTTGAAGGCTGGCATCTCATCATCATCATCGTTCTGGCGCTGGTGCTTTTCGCTGCACCGAAGCTGCCCGGCATGGCCCGGAGCCTCGGCCAGTCGATGCGCATCTTCAAGTCCGAAGTCCGTGAGATGAAGAAGGACGGCTCCACGGACGCAGCGGACGGCTCCGAGCCGGTCGAGGGCCGGGTCGTGAACCACCCGAAGTCCAACGGCACGGAAGCCCGCGCCGGAGACGGAACCGACGTTCCGCCGCCGAACCGCGCCTAACACCGCGTGGCAGTAACGATGGGCCGCCGGTCAAACCCCGAGGGGAGGATGGCGCTCCTCGACCACCTGAAAGAACTGCGGAACCGCCTCTTCAAGTCCGCGATCGCCGTCGTCCTGGGCACCGTCGTCGGATTCCTCGTCTACCAGCCCATGCTCGCGGCGCTGATCAAACCCATCAGCGACCTCAATGAACATGAGGGCCGGCAGGCGACGCTGAACTTTGATGGCGTGGCAAGCTCCTTTGACCTGATGATTCAGGTCTCGGTTTTCCTGGGCCTGATCGTCGCCAGCCCGGTGTGGCTGTACCAGCTGTGGGCCTTCATCGTCCCCGGCCTGCACAAGAAGGAACGCCGGCTCGCACTGTCCTTCGTCGCGGCCGCCGTTCCGCTGTTTGTGGGCGGCGTCCTGCTGGCGTGGCTGGTGCTTCCGAACGCGGTCCGCGTGCTGACCGATTTCACCCCCAGCGGCGGCTCCAACTTCATCAGCGCCCAGGTCTACCTCTCGTTCGTGCTGCGGCTGCTGCTGGCCTTCGGGATCGCCTTCCTGCTGCCCGTGGTCCTGGTCGGGCTGAACCTGGCGGGAGTCATCAAGGGCAAACAGCTCGTGAAGAGCTGGCGCATCACCGTCTTCCTGGTCTGCCTCTTCGCCGCCATGGCCGCGCCCGGCGCGGACGCGATGAGCATGTTCTACCTCGCCGGCCCCATGCTGCTCCTCTTCTTTGCCGCCATCGGAATCTGTTTGCTCAACGACCGCCGGCGCGAACGGCGCGCGGTCAAGCGGGCCGCCGAGACCGAGGCAACCGCAGGCCAGGCGACTCCCAGCTCCGAGCTGGAGAATCTCTAGCCTGTGGCGCACTAGGCTGGAAGCATGTCCTCACTACCCGGGCCGGTATCGCCGTCCGAACGCTACCGAGCCAGTGCCGAGCGGGCCGCAGAAGCCAAGACCTATCTGGGTGGTTTCATCCGTTCGCTCGCCTTCGAACTTGATGATTTCCAGCGTGAGGCGTGCCTGTCCCTGCAGGCGGGCCGGGGTGTCCTGGTGGCCGCGCCGACCGGCGCCGGCAAGACGATCGTGGGCGAGTTCGCCATCTACCTGGCGCTCCAGCGCGGGCTCAAGGCCTTCTACACCACCCCGATCAAAGCCCTGAGCAACCAGAAGTACTCGGAACTGGCGGACAAGTACGGTGCCGACCGGGTCGGGCTGCTCACCGGCGACACCAGCATCAACGGCGACGCGCCCGTCGTCGTGATGACCACCGAGGTGCTCCGCAACATGCTTTACGCGGACTCCAGCACCCTGGCCGATCTCGGCTACGTCGTGATGGACGAGGTCCATTACCTGGCGGACCGGTTCCGCGGCGCCGTCTGGGAGGAAGTCATTATCCACCTGCCGAGCGAAGTCCAGGTGGCCTCGCTCAGCGCGACCGTGTCCAACGCCGAGGAATTCGGCGCCTGGCTGGATACTGTGCGCGGCCAGACCGACGTGATCGTTTCCGAGCACCGGCCGGTCCCGCTCTGGCAGCACGTGATGGTGGGCCGGAAGATCGTGGACCTCTTTGCCGGCGACACCAGTTTCGATGAGATCGCCCCGGCCGGCGAGACCGCCGTGGCTGCGGTCGCCGTGACCGCCGAAACCGCGGACCTGAGTGCCCGCCCGGGCTTCGAAGTGAACCCCGAACTGCTCTCGATGGCGCGCGCCGAGAGCCAGATGAACTTCCGCGGCCGCTTCGGCCACGCGGGCCGGAACCAGCGCAACCAGCGCAACCAGCGCCAGCGCGACGACGCCCCGGAGGGCGGCCCGCGCAGCCCGGTCCGGAAGGCCAGCCGTCCGCAGGTCATCGCCAGCCTGGACCGGCAGGACCTGCTGCCGGCCATCACCTTCATTTTCTCCCGGGCAGGCTGCGACGCCGCCGTCGCGCAGTGCGTCGCCGCCGGGCTGTGGCTGACCACCGAGCAGGAACAGCTCATCATCGCGCGGCGCGTCGATGAGGCGGCGCAGGACATCCCGGCCGACGACCTGGACGTCCTGGGCTTCTGGAGCTGGCGCGACGGGCTGCTCCGCGGACTGGCCGCCCACCACGCCGGCATGTTGCCCACGTTCAAGGAGGTCGTGGAGAAGCTCTTCGTCGACGGTCTGGTCAAGGCCGTGTTCGCGACCGAAACGCTCGCGCTCGGCGTCAACATGCCGGCACGTTCCGTCGTGCTGGAGAAACTCGACAAATTCAACGGTGAGGCGCACGTCAACATCACCGCGGGGGAGTACACCCAGCTGACCGGCCGCGCCGGCCGCCGCGGTATCGACGTCGAGGGCCACGCCGTGGTCCTGTGGCAGCCCGGCACGGATCCGGCGTCCGTCGCCGGCCTCGCTTCGCGCCGCACGTACCCGCTGAATTCCAGCTTCCGACCCACGTACAACATGTCCATCAACCTGCTCGCCCAGTTCGGCCGGGCCCGGGCCCGGGAGATCCTCGAGTCCTCCTTCGCCCAGTTCCAGGCCGACCGTTCGGTCGTCGGGCTCGCCAAGCAGGTGCGCGGCCGCGAGGAATCCCTCGCAGGGTTCAGCAAGGCGATGAGCTGCCACCTCGGCGACTTCACCGAATACTCCCGGATCCGCCGGGCGCTCTCCGACGCGGAAAGGAACGCCTCCCAGACCAGCTCCCGGGCCAGGAAATCCGTGACCGAGGATTCACTGAGCCGCTTGCTCCCCGGGGACGTGGTGGATGTGCCCACCGGCCGGTCACCCGGTCTCGCCGTCGTCCTCAGCTCCGACCACCAGTCCCGCGAACCGCGGCCCGCGGTAATGACCCTGGACAACCAGCTGCGCCGGATCGGCACCCAGGACGTGGAAGGACCGCTCGCCCCGATCACCAGGGTCCGGATCCCGAAATCCTTCAACGCGAAGGTGCCCAAATCGCGGCGGGACCTGGCGTCCTCGGTCCGCAACGCGCTCCGGGAGAACCGTCCCCCCGCGCCGCCGAGCCGGAACGACGACTTCGGCCGGGCCGCCGCCCTGCCGAACCAGGAGAAGAAGATCGCGGAGCTGCGCCGGGAACTCCGTGCCCACCCGTGCCACGGCTGCAGCGAACGCGAGGACCACGCCCGCTGGTCCGAGCGCTACTGGAAGCTCCGCCAGGAGACAGACGGCCTGGTGCGGCAGATCCAGGGCCGCACCAACACCATCGCCAAGACCTTCGACCGGGTGTGCGGCGTCCTGTCCAGCTACGGCTACCTGGAAACCTCCGACGCCGGGGTGCTCACCATCAGCCCCGACGGGCAGCGGCTGCGCCGGATCTACGGCGAAAAGGACCTGCTGATTTCCCAGTCCCTGCGCCTCGGCGCCTTCAGCGACCTTGACGCCGCCGAGATCGCCGCCCTCGCCAGCGTCCTGGTCTACCAGGCCAAACGTGAGGACCGCGGACTCCGGCCCAAGATGCCGAGTGTGTCACTCGAATCCGCCGTGGACACCGTGGTGCATGAATGGTCCGCCCTGGAGGACACCGAGGAAGCGAACAAGCTCCCGCTGACCGGTGAACCCGAGCTCGGCCTGGTCTGGCCGATTTTCAAGTGGGCCAAGGGCCGGCACCTGCAGGACGTCCTCAGCGGCACGGACCTGGCCGCCGGCGACTTCGTCCGCTGGGTGAAACAGGTTATCGACCTGCTGGACCAGCTGGCAAAAATCCCGTCCCTGGACCCGCGCACCGCGCGGCTGTGCAGCGAAGCAATCAAACTCATCAAGCGCGGCGTCGTCGCGTATTCCTCCGTGGCCTGACCGCCGCGGCCGGCGTCCCGCCGGAACCTGCCACCGCCGTCGAACTGCCCGGCCCGCGCCGGACACCAGCTACAAGGAGTCCCCGACCCATGACCGAGTCACCAGCCACGCCCGCGCCGAACAAGGTGACGCTGTACCGGAACGGTTCCGTCTACACCGCCGCCGACCCCTTCGCGACGGCGATGCTGGTCGCCGGTGACACGGTCGCGTGGGTCGGTTCCGAGCAGGCGGCCACCTCGATTGCGGACTCCTCGATGGAAGTCATCGATGTGCAGGGAGCGCTCGTGGCTCCCGGCTTCGTCGATTCGCACATCCACCTCACCGAAACCGGAATCGCCCTGGACTCCCTGCAGCTGGGCGCCGTCCGCTCCGCCCGCGAACTGCTCGACGCCGTCGCCGGCTTCTGCGTCTCTGCTTCCGGCGCGGGCGGCACCGTGCTGGGCCACGGCTGGGACGAGACCCGGTGGGCGGACCGCACCCTGCCGTCCCGGGAAGAACTGGAACGGGCCGCCGGCGGGCGGAAGGTCTACCTCTCCCGCGTCGACGTGCACTCTGCCCTTGTGTCCTCCTCGCTGGCGCTCTCCGCCGGCCTCGACGGAATCGACGGCTCCGGTGCGGGCAGCCAGGTCAAGCGCGCCGCGCACACGGCCGCCCGGCACGCGGCGCGCCGGCTGCCCGCCGCGGCGATCCGCGGCTACCAGCAGCAGGCCCTGCGGGAGGCGGCAGCCAACGGCTACGTGGCCGTCGCGGAGATGGCGGCGCCGCAAATCGGCGGCACCGCGGACCTGCAGCTCGCCGCGGGCTGGAACGCCGGGCCGGACGCGGTTCCGGAGGTCCTGCCCTACTGGGGACAGCTGGCCCGCTCGGCGGACCAGGCCCAGTCCATCCTGGACGGGCTGGGCGTGTCCGTTCTCGGCCTGGCGGGGGACCTGAACGTTGACGGCTCGATCGGTTCACGCACCGCGGCCCTGCGGGCGGACTACAGCGACGCCCCTGGCGAACGCGGCAGCCTGTACCTCACGGTTGAGGAGGCGGCGGCCCACCTGGCGGCGTGCTCGCAGCTCGGCATCCAGGCCGGCTTCCATGTGATCGGCGACGCCGGCCTGGATGCAGCGCTGGACGCCCTCGACCTGGCGGCGGCGGAAGTCGGCGAGCAGAAAATCCGTGCCGCCGGACACCGCTTCGAACACGTGGAGCTCGCCGACGCCGATGCCATCCGCCGGCTGGCCAAATACTCCGTGTCGGTCAGTGCCCAGCCCGGCTTTGACGCTGCCTGGGGCGGGGAGGGCAGCCTCTACCAGCAGCGGCTTGGCTCCCGGCGCGGCGGCATGAACCCCTTTGCTTCCTTCTACGCCGCCGGTGTTCCGATCTGCTTCGGCAGTGACAGCCCGGTTACGCCGCTGCGTCCCTGGGCCAGCGTCCGGGCCTGCCTGCAGCACAACAATCCGGCGGAACAAATCTCCGCCCGGGCGGCCTTCCTCGGACACACCCGCGCGGGCTGGCGGGCCGCCCGGTACCGGAACCCCATGGCGGGCCAGCTGGTCCCCGGTGCACCGGCGAGCTTCGCGGTGTGGGACGTCGAGGAACTGATGGTCCAGGTGGCCGACGGCCGGGTCCAGTCCTGGAGCACCGACCCCCGTGCCCGGACGCCGCTGCTGCCGGCGCTGGACACCGGCTCCGAGCCCGGCTGTCTGCAGACCGTCCGGGACGGCCGGGAACTGTACTCCAGCGGCTCGCTCCGGGGCTGACCGCCGGCCCTGGCACCGCCGCCCCGGCGCGTAATCTTCCTGCGCCGGAAGATGGTGTTGACCTGCGATGATGAATGAAACAGCAGGTCACCGAGCGGTTGACAGATCATGACCGGCCCGTAGCATTGAGGGTCAACGGAGGGATGTGCAGACGGCAGCCTCCGGACGTCCCCCGGTCAGCTCGAGGTTGCCGCCATCCGCGGCAGCTTTATCTGGTCGTGGCCATGGGTACTCCCAGGGGGCGGGTCCACTTCGCAGCAGAAAACGGTTCCGGCGGCGTACTCCGCGGGCTGCCGCAACTGGCCCGAGGCGGGTGGACCTGCCCGGGAACCGGAATAGCGCCCTGGACAGACCGGCGACTCCCTATAATGGAAAGTTGCGCCTGGTGTCAGCTCACCACAGACCGCCCGGCGCTTGACCGCCCCCTTCAAGGAAAGGCCTCGCTGTGCGTGTCCTCACGATCATCCCGACCTACAACGAGCTGGAATCGTTGCCCAAGACGCTCGCGCGGCTGCGCACGGCCGTGCCAGGCACCGACGTCCTGGTTGTCGACGACAACAGCCCCGACGGCACCGGGCAGCTGGCGGACCGGTTCGCCGCGGAGGACAGCCAGATCCACGTGATGCACCGCGCAGGCAAGGCCGGGCTCGGAGCAGCGTACATCGCCGGCTTCAAATGGGGGCTCGACGCCGGCTACGACGTCCTCGTTGAGATGGACGCCGACGGCTCGCACCAGCCCGAGCAGCTTCCCCAGCTCCTCGAAGCCGTGGAGCAAGGTGCCGACCTCGCCATGGGCTCCCGCTGGGTGCCCGGCGGGAGTGTCGTCAACTGGCCGTTGTACCGGCAGGCGATCTCCCGGGTGGGCAGCACCTACGCGCGGATCATGCTGGGCGTGAAGATCAAGGATGTGACCGGAGGCTTCCGGGCGTTCCGCCGGAGCACCCTGGAGAAGCTGAACCTGGACACAGTCGACTCTGTCGGCTACGGCTTCCAGGTGGACCTGGCCTGGCGCGTGGCCAAGCTCGGGCTGACGATCGTGGAACGCCCCATCACTTTTGTCGAGCGCGAGCTGGGCGACTCGAAAATGAGCGGCAACATCGTGGTCGAAGCCATGATCAATGTCACCAAGTGGGGCCTGACCGCGCGCTGGAACACGCTCGCCGGGAAGCTCAGCGGCAAGCCCGCCGGTAGGGCAACGGGTAGGGCAGCCGGCAAATAGGGCCACCGTGCGCGGCCTGGCCGCAGCCGGGATAAGCAAAAGGGCCGGTCCCGCATCACCTGTACGGATGATGCGGGACCGGCCCTTTCGGCGGCGGGTGCGCGGACGGTCTAGGCTGACCGGCGTTCGCCGCGGCGTTCGCGCAGAATCGTCAGGCGGTCTGCGAGGATCTGCTCGAGCTCAGGCAGTGAGCGACGTTCCAGGAGCATGTCCCAGTGCGTGCGGACTGCCTTCTCGTTGAGGTTCACGGGGCGTTCGCCATCGACGAGCAAGGCTTCCTTGCCGGTCTTCGACACCCATACCGGGGGGATTTCCGCTTCGGAGGAGAAGGTCACGAATACCTGCTCGCCGTCCGCGCAACGGTACTCAACCCGCTGGCGCGGAGCCGGTTCGACGCCGGATTCGGTCTCCATGCTCTGTGCGCCGAGGCGCATACCCCGCAGGCTGCGATCGCTCATCTTTTCTCCCTCTATTCGGTTCGCAGGGTCATGACCTGCGTGATCCGGGGGCCGTGAGGCCGCGCCGGACTGTTGTTTGCTGTGCGCTGTTTCACTGGACCTGTACCGGAAAAATCGTCACTGGATTTAACGCTTCGCGAGGCTTAATTGTTCCGCCGGACTGAACCAGCCGGACAAATACTCAAGTATACGGGAGTAGGCCTTCCCCGGCAAAGCCTCGGCGGGTGCGGCCCGTGGTCCGGTCCAGGCTCGGGCACGGTGAACCCGGTTCCGGGCAGCAGGACGGGGAAGCAGCCGCGCGGCTGCCTCCCCGTTCCTTCAAGCGATCAGGCCTCCGGCTGGCCCGGGAAGCCTGCGGCGTCAGGCCCTGCGGCTGGAGCGGTGCCAGGGACAGCCGGGCGGGTGGCGGCGGGTTCCGCCGCGGCGTCGGATCCGGGGCCGAAGAGCCCGTCATTGAACTGGCCGTCCCTGCTGCCGCCCAGCGCGTTGCCAATGCCTTTGAGGGCCTCGCCGACTTCGCTGGGGATGATCCACAGCTTGTTCGCCGAGCCTTCGGCGATCTTGGGCAGCGTCTGCAGGTACTGGTAGGCGAGGAGCTTCTGGTCCGGGTTGCCCTTGTGGATGGCGTCGAAGACCTTCTGGATGGCCTGCGCCTCACCGTCGGCCCGGAGGATCGCCGCCTTCGCGTCACCCTCGGCTTTCAGGATCGACGACTGCCGCTGGCCTTCCGCGGTGAGGATGGCGGATTGTTTGGTGCCTTCGGCGGTCAGGATGGCGGCGCGGCGGTCACGCTCGGCGCGCATCTGCTTCTCCATCGAGTCTTGGATGGAGTGGGGCGGATCGATCGCCTTGAGCTCGACCCGGGAGACCCGGATGCCCCAGCGGCCCGTCGCCTCGTCCAGGACACCCCGGAGCTGCCCGTTGATCTGGTCACGGGAGGTGAGTGCCTCCTCGAGGTTCAGGCCGCCAACGACGTTTCGGAGCGTCGTGGTGGTGAGCTGTTCGACCGCCTGGATGTAGTTGGCGATCTCGTAGGTCGCCGCCCGGGCATCAGTCACCTGGAAGTAGACGACAGTGTCGATCGAGACCACGAGGTTGTCCTCGGTGATCACCGGCTGCGGCGGGAAGGAGACCACCTGTTCACGCAGGTCGAGCAGCGGCAGCAGCCGGTCCACAAACGGGATCAGAATCGTGAGACCGGGATTCAGCGTTCGCTGGTACTTGCCCAGGCGTTCAACGACGCCGGCGCGGGCCTGCGGGACAATCCGCACCGCCCGGACCAGCACGATTATTACGAACACAACGAGAACCAGCAGCACGATTGCGACTGCGATATCCATACATCACCTATTCCCCAGATTTGGTCTTGCTGTCGTGTGCGGCGGTGTCCCGCCGCCTGCCGGTGCCGGTGGCGGCCGCCGGAAAATTCGCGCGCTACTGGATGGCGGTTTCCGGCTCCGGGGCAACGACGGCGGTGGCGCCGTCGATCGCGCTGACGATCGCGTGCTGGCCGGGTGCCAGGACTCCGGTCTCGGAACGGGCGCTCCAGACGTCGCCGCCGATTTTGACCAGGCCGCCGTTTTCGCTGACGGACTCCATCACCAGGGCGGATTCGCCGATCAGCCGTTCGACGTTGCTCCGGCGGTCCGCCGGGCCTTTGTGGAGGTGCTTGAGCGCGACCGGGCGTACGAAGCCGATCATCAGGAGGGAAACCACGCAGAAGGCCACAATCTGAAGTCCAAAATCGGCACCGGCGAAGGCCGCCACCAGGCCGGCAAGGGCTCCGCCGCCGAGCATGATGAAGAACAGGTCCAGGGTGAGCATCTCCACGACGGCAAACATGAGGAAGAGGGTGAGCCACAGGGCCCACAAGTTTTCAGGTAGCCATTCAATCATCGTTTCCCCCTTCGCCCCGGGGGCTGCAGGCGCAGACCCTCAGTAACTGTGATTCCATCCTAAGCCGAAGGGCAAGGGCCTGCGGAGGGCCCCGGAAGGCCGCCGGTGAACGTGGCCAACTCGTTACCTGGACGCCGGCACGGGGCTACCGGCGCGGCTCGAAAACACTGATCCGGAACCTTGCCGACACGGAGGTAAGCGGCGCGAGCGCGGCGGCGCGGGAGGCCAGTGCTCCGCGGTCCAGATGGTGTCCGGCCGGGCCCATGAAGGCCAGCCTCGCGACGTCGTCCGGGGCCAGCAGGAGCGGTACGTCCAGGTTGTCCGCGGAGAGCGCCGAAAAGTATCCCGCGAGCGAGGCCGCGAGCCGTTCCTCCTTCGCCGGGTGGATCCCGAGCATCCCGGCCCGGCCCGCAACTTCCTCGAGATGGCCCTGCCGGGGGGTCACCACGACGAGCCGGCCGCCGGGCCGGAGCACCCGGGCGAACTCGGTCGCGTTGCGCGGCGCGAAGACCACCGTGACGACGTCGACCGCGTCATCAGTGAGCGGCAGCGGCTGCCACACGTCGCAGACGAGGTTCACGGCCTCGGGGTTCAACCTGGCGGCGCGGCGGAGCGCGTACTTCGAAATGTCCAGGCCGACGGCCGCTGCGGGAATCCGGTCCAGCGCCGTCCGGTCCAGCAGGGCACGGAGGTAGTGACCGGTCCCGGTTCCGGCGTCCAGCACCGTCCCCGGGTTTCGTGCGGTACCGCCGGCGAGCGAGGGGGCGGCCAGTTCCGCCACGGCATCGGCGAGTTTATGGTAGTGCCCGGCGGAGAGGAAGTCGAAGCGTGCCGCGACCATCTCGGCGGAATCCGCTTCAAATGCGGTGCCTTTGCCCACCAGGAAGTTGAAATAGCCCTGTTTCGCCGCGTCGAAGCTGTGGCCGGACGGACAAACCAGGGTGCGGGCGGTGCCGTCGCTGAATCCGAGGCGGCTCCGGCAGACCGGACACAGCAGGGAAGCGGCGGAGGCGGGGGGCATAGTGTCCATCCTAGGGTGCCCGGCCCGGCCTGGCGTGGCCGGGCCGCCCCCCGCCGGGGCTCACCTGCGTGAGCTATTTCACAGCCCGGAAAACTGCGGCTAGGCTCGCACAGGTGAAACCAGAACATCTGCCGCTGATCAATTCCGTGTCCGCCCCCGCCGTGCATCCGGACGGCAGGCGTGCCGTGGTGTCCGTGCTCCGGCCCGACTTCGACGCGGATGCCTACGTCGGCCAGCTCTGGTCGGTGCCCCTGGAGCCGGAACACGCCCCGCGCCGCCTGACCCGCGGTTTCCGCGACACGGCACCGGATTTCTCCCCGGACGGACAAGTGCTGGCGTTCCTCCGCGCCGCCGCCGGCGGAAAACCCCAGCTGCACATCGTGGAGGCCGGTGGCGGGGAGCCGCAGCCGGTCACCGACGCCCCGTTGGGAGTGTCGGCGTTCGCATGGTCGCCCGACTCGCGGCGCATTGTCTACGGTGCCCGCACTCCCGCGGACGGCCGCTACGGCAGCACCGAGGGGGTCCCCGCCGGATCCGAGGACGCGCGGCTGATCACCGACTACCAGTACCGGATGAACGGCGTCGGGTATACCGCGGACAAACCGGTACAGCTGTTCCTCATCGAGCTTCCGGAACTTGGCGCGGAGCCGAAGGTGGTCCCCACGGGCCGGGTACTGAAAGCCCGCACCACGGCTTCGCCCGGGGGATCGTCCACCCCCGGCGATGCCGATTCGGCGGCGGGCCTGCTCCCGGCCGCGCAGCAACTGACCACCGCCGCCGCCGACCACAACGGCGCCGGCTTCGGCGCCGACGGGAGCTCCATATACTTCACCGCCGCCCTGCACGAGGGCCGCGACGCGGACCTTGCCACCGGCATCTACCGCATCACGGTTGGGGACGGCGCCGGGGGAGCGGAGCCGGAACCCGTGGCGCCTGCCAACACCGGCCCGCAGACCGTCCACGCCGTCCGTCAGTCACGGGACGGACAGTGGCTGTTTTTCCTCGCCCAGGATCTCGGCAGCTCGGGACTGGACTTCGTGGCACGCAACACCGCCCTGTACGTGATGCCCGCGGCCGGCGGCGACGCCACCAGGCTGAGCGACCCGGAGGCGATGGACCTCGGCTGCAGCGGCCGGATCGACCTGGGCGGCCCCGACTCGGCCCTGCTGCTGAACAACACCCGGGGCATCGTCGAGCTGCTCGAGTTCCAGGCGACCGGCAGCAACCGGCTGCTCCACGGCGGGTGTTTGGTCACCGGTGCCGCCGCCGGCGGCGGATCGCTCGTGGTCAGTTTCACCGACGCGGCGACCGCCGGGGACGTTGCGGTCCTGGACGGCGGCCGGCCCCGGGTCCTGACTGATTTCTCCGCGCCACTGCGCGCCGACGCCGGCATTATCGAACCCCTGGAACTCACGGTCCCTTCCGCCGACGGCTACCCCGTCCACGGCTGGCTCGTGCAGCCGGCGGGCCAGGGACCGCACCCGGTGCTGCTGACCATCCACGGCGGCCCGTTTGCCCAGTTCACCGGAGCGCTTTTCGATGAGGCCCAGGTCTACGCCGCGGCAGGGTACGCGGTCCTGATGTGCAACCCCCGCGGGTCCGCCGGTTACGGCCAAGCGCACGGACGGGCCATCAAGGAGAAGATGGGCAGCCTGGACATGCAGGACGTGCTTGCCTTTCTGGACGGCGCGCTGGCCAAGTTCGAGGAGCTCGACGCCGGTCAGCTCGGCATCATGGGAGGTTCCTACGGCGGCTACCTGACCGCCTGGACCATCAGCCACGACCACCGCTTCACAGCCGCCATCGTGGAACGCGGATTCCTCGATCCCGTGAGTTTCACTGGTTCCTCCGACATCGGCTGGTTCTTCGGCGGGGAATACACCGGCCGGTCTGCCGAACAGGTGGCGGCACAGAGCCCGATGGCCCGGGTGGACCAGGTGCGCACACCCGCGCTGGTCATCCACAGTGAGGAGGATCTCCGCTGCCCGGTGGAGCAGGGCCAGCGGTATTTCACAGCGCTCAAACAGCTCGGCGTCGAGGCCGCGTTCCTGGTTTTCCCGGGGGAGAACCATGAACTCTCCCGCTCCGGCACACCGCACCACCGCAGGCAGCGTTTCGACCAGATCCTGCAGTGGTGGGCCCGCTACCTTCCAACCGCGGCGAACCCGGCCGTTCCGGCGGTTTCGGCCGGCACCGGGCAGGCACGCCACTGAGGAGCCACCTGGCAGGACAGCGGACGGGGTGCCAACGGTGCGGCGGACGTCTCAGGCGTCGGGAAGGAACCCGAGCTCCTTGCGGGCAAGGCTGATGTCCGGCTGCGCCCAGCGCGCGGAGTATTCGGCGTTGCTGCTGAGGGAGCGCAGCTCGGCGCGGTCCAGGTAGAGGATGCCATGCAGGTGGTCGGTTTCGTGCTGGACGATCCGTGCCTGCCAGCCGCTGAACTCCCGCTGCTGCCGGGTCCCGTCCAGGGCAGTGAAATCGAGCCGCACCGACTCGGGGCGGCAGACGGCAGCCTGGAGTCCGTTCACGGAGAGGCAGCCTTCGTAGAACGCCACGGTGGTGCCGCCGCTCGGCTGGAAGCTCGGGTTGAGCATGATGAAGAACGGCAACGGCTCCCGTCCGCGGACGGCGGCGACGGCTGGATCGACCTCGAACTGGTCCTCGAGCACGGCGAGCTGCAGCGGAATGCCGAGCTGGGGTGCCGCCAGGCCGACTCCGGGTGCCTTGTGCATCACGCTGCGCATCAGGTCGATCAGCTGGCCGAGTTCGGCGTCGCTCAGCTGGCCGCTGAACGGCGCGGCGGTCTGCCGCAGCACGGGATGTCCCGCCTGCACAATGGCGGGAAGCACCCCCGCAGTCAGCACTTCCTGGACGGTTTCGTGGATGCGGGCGGCGCTGTAGTCAGTCGGCGTAGCGTCAGGAGACATGGCAACAGACTACTGGCGTCCGCACGCCGCCGTAATAAACTCGTAGATTCGTCCACGCAGAAGCGCTCCGGCATCGACCCTGAGGACGCCGTCCCGACCGCCGACGGACACCCTGAGCGGCAGCAGGGTCCCCACTTTGTCCTCCGCCACGGCGTGCGGATCGCAGCGCGCGGGCCGGATCCCCAGCCAGTACTGCTGGCCGGCACCGCCGGCGGCGGCCGAGACGGAGCGCGGCCACGGGGCGGACGGGTCTTCGGCGAGCAGGGTGGTCGGGTCGATCCAGTTGATGGTCAGGGTTCCCTTTGAACCGGGGTTCACAGCGCCGGGAGTGCTCCGCGGCGTGATGGTGAGTCCCATCAGTGCGCCCTGCCCGTCGGCGGATACCACGAGCTCGGGTTCCAGCCGGATCGCGGCGACCGCAGCGGCCGCCTGGGCGAGGCACATTTCCGCGTTGTTCCGGCTGAGCACGCCGTAGGGGTCAGCCGCGGGCACCGTCGCGGCGGACCCGGGTCCCCAAGCTTCAGCAAGGCGTAATTCCACGGCCGGTTCTTCGTTCACTGGTTCTTCGTTCACTGGTTCCTTGTTCACCTGCTGGGTCGAGAGTCCGCAGGCCGGGCCGCGCAGTTGTGCCGGCAGAATCTTGGGCTGGCCCGGCGGCAGTTCGATCCCGCCGGGCGTCCCCTGCCATTCGATGGTGCCGGCGAAGAGCGGGCTGGCCAGACCCGCACCGAGGACCGTCACCGGGCCGGAGGTGGTGTTGGTCAACTGGATGGCGATGATTTGCCGGCCGTAGTTGTCGCGGAGCTGGTTGATCTCGGCGGTCACCGGGGCGGCCGATGCCGGTGCCGTGGGTGTGGCCGGACTGGCGACATCGGACGGTCCTCCCGTGCTGCAGGAGACCGCCGTGGCGATGACAGCCATGGCGGCCGCAAGTCTGCACATGGTTGAGATTCGAGTACCGCCGGCCGGGCGCCGGAACGGCGGGGGGAAGCAGCCCATGCGGCCAGTGTATTCCTGGTGCAGGCGCGGTGGGATCCCGGCTGGCCGACGCCGTCGGCTAGTACTTAGTGACCCTGCGGCTCTGGGCCGGTCCTGCCACTCACTGCATGGTGAACCGGCGGGCCACGAATCCGTTGACCGCCGGCACGGCGGCGGCCGCGGCTATGGCGCGGTTCCGCATCGACCACGCCGCTGCCGGCAGCGGACGGCCCAGAGCCATGTTGATTTCGGACTGGCGGGCCGCCCGGGCGGCCGCTGCTTGGCGGCCGATCTCGAAGTTCCGGATTTTCATCCCCATGTCCTCGCCGCGCAGCGACGCGAGAATTACCGGCGCCAGGGCGACGGCGTCGAGCCAGCCCAGATTCATTCCCTGGCCGCCGATCGGGCTGATCTCGTGGGCCGCGTCGCCGATCAGCACCGTCCTGCCGGTCACCATCCTGCGCGCCAGCCGGGAGCGCACGCCAAAGCGGCTCAGCATGCTGTTGCTTCCGGGATCGACGTCGATCCCGGTACGTTCCCCGATCCGTTGTACGAGCCAGCGGGCGTCCGTGCCGCTCCCGGGGTCGCCGACGCCCGCCGCGTCCGCAAGGCGCACGACCCAGCGGCGCAGTTTTCCGGGCAGGGGAAAGGACTCGACGATTCCCGCGGATTCCAGGAACAGGGCCGCGTCCGGACCGAATCCGGTCGTGTCGGCGAAGTCGCCCATCAGGTAGCTGTCCGGGTAGTCCTTCGCACGGACGGGCGTGCCCAGCCGGGCACGAACGGTGGACCGGACGCCGTCGGCGGCAATCGCGATGGCGGCTGTGTACCGGGCTGCCGGGCCGCCCGTGCCCGTTTCCGCGGTGACCTGGCCGCCGTCGTGGTGCAGTCTGGTGACGCGGACGCCGCGGCGCATGGCGCCGGGGTCGAGTTGGCGGACTCGCTCCTCCAGTATCGCCTCCGTCCGGGACTGCGGCAGGGCGAGGACGAAGGGAAAGCGGTCTGAGACGCCGGCAAAGGACATCTCGGCAAGCCGGGAGCCGCCGCCGAGGGCGATGCCGCGCCGGATCGGGACCCCCTCGGCCACGAGGTCCGGTGCCACGCCGATTCCCTGGAGCGCGTCCAGCGACGGGGGATGGATGCCGATCGCCCGGGAGTGCGGCTCGGCCCCGGTGCGTTGCTCCAGGATCCGGACGCTCACGCCGTGCTGGAGGAGCAGCGCGGCCATAAACAGTCCCACCGGACCGCCCCCGATCACCAGGACGTCAGCCACCGGCTCCGTCCTTGTCCAGGATCAGCAGGTTGCGGTACGGGGCGTGGTGGCGCACCGTCCAGCCCGGGGGAGCGGCGGCCCGGAGTTCGGCTGCGGTGTAGCTGCGGCGGATCGAGGTGAGGCCGTCCTGCCGGATGTAGGAACCGGTGAAGGCCCAGGACGAGGCGAAGAAGAGACCGTAGGCAACCGGGCTGCGCCGCAGGTCGTTGTGGATGACCCGGCCATGGCAGAGCCTGCCGGACTCGGCCAGGAACGCCGGAAGCCCGTCCTCCGCCAGATGGTGCAGCACATGGTTGGACACCACCAGGTCGAAACTGAGGCCTTCGCCGGCCAGCTCTGCCGAAGTGGCCTGACGGAACGTCACGCCGGTGGCCGGGTGCCGTTCCACGGCAAAGCGGCTGGCGCGCGGATCCGGGTCGATGGCCGTGATCTCCAGGCGGAGCCCGTCCCGGGCGGCCCAGCGGGACAGCAGTACGGGCACATCGCCGCCCCCGCAGCCGATGTCCAGCAGCGTG
Organism: Arthrobacter ginsengisoli; assembly: GCF_031456935.1. Lineage (NCBI taxonomy): Bacteria > Bacillati > Actinomycetota > Actinomycetes > Micrococcales > Micrococcaceae > Arthrobacter > Arthrobacter ginsengisoli. Next base: position 101,097 of record NZ_JAVDVQ010000001.1, read on the forward strand.
GCCGGGGTGTCGTGGCTGAGTCGCGGCCTGAGCTGGCTTCGATAGATGCCCCGCCAGCCGGAGACGGCCCGGTTGACCAGGGCAAACTGGGCGTAGGTGCGCTCCAGCCGGACCGGATCGCAGCCGGGCCGGTCCATTTCCTCGACGGCGTGCGCCGCGCGTCCGCGCAGTAATTCCACCTGTGGTCTCAGGCCAGCGCCGATTCCGGCTGGGCCGGCCGCGTGGCTTCGTCCCCGGACACTGGCGTTGGCCCGCCATCGCGTGTGCTGCTGATCCGGGTGAAAAGCGCCGTCTCCACGGTCAGCCCGGGCCCGAAGGCCATGGAACAGATCCGTTCGTCGCCGCCGTCGTCCCCGTCCGCCGGCGGCAGGTCAAGGATGTGGCGGAGCACGAACAGGACAGTGGCGCTGCTCATGTTCCCGTAGTTGCGCAGGGTCTCCCGTGCCGGCACCAGCTGCTCGTCGCTGAGGTCCAGCCTGGACTGGACCTTGTCCAGGATGCTGCGGCCGCCCGGGTGGATGGCCCAGTGCCGGATCTCGCGGTAGGGGAGACCCCGCAGGGACGCCTCCCGGGAAAGGAGCGGCTCCAGGGCGCCGATGATGTGGTCATCGATGATGTGCGGGACGTAGTTGCCCAGGACCATCTCGAAACCCTCGTCTCCGATGTTCCACGCCATGGATTCCTCGCCGACCGGGGTCAGGACAGTTTCGAAGTGGTCCAGCCGCAGCAGGGCGCGTTCGTCCGGGAACTCACGCGCGGTCACGATGGCCGCCGCCGCGCCGTCGGCAAACAATGCCGACCCCATGATGGTGTCCGGATCGTTCGAGGTCCGCACGTGCAGCGAGCAAAGCTCGGCGCAGACCACGAGGACGACGGCGCTGGGGTCCGCCTCGCAGAACGACTTGGCGGCCCGCAGCGCAGGGAACGCCGCGTAACAGCCCATAAATCCAAGGTGGTAGCGCTGCACCGCGGGATTCAGGCCGAGGGCCCGGACGATTTTGTAGTCCGGGCCGGGGTTGAAGAACCCGGTGCAGGACACCGTCACGAGGTGCGTTATGTCCGGTGATGTGATTCCGGGGCAGGCGTCCAGGGCGTTCTGGGCCGCCTCAATGAAGAGTTTGGTCGCCTCGGTGGCGAAGATATCGTTGCGCACCTTCGTGCTGGGCCGCAGCAGCAGGCCGGTTGCGGCGTCGAAAAACTGCGGATTCTCGGCCCGGTGATCCTTGGTCAGTTCCGCAACGGCCGTGTATCGGGTATCGATGGCGGCAGAGTCAAAGCACGTGCCCACCAACCGTGTTCCCAGCCTGGTGAGCCCCGGCTGCGCCGCAAAAACCTCCCGGGCTTCGGTTTGAATCAACACAGTCGGCGGGACAGCAGTTTCCAGGGACCTCAGGTAGACCGTCATGGTTCATTCTCAGCGAGGTCGGCGCAGAAGACAATGGACCCGGCCGCGGCGCGCGCTCAGCCGAGGTGGATCATGACCTTCGACGAGCCCGTTGTCCGGTCGGCGGCGAGTTCGAAACCGCGAACGGCGTCCTCGATCGATACCTCATGTGTCATGAGCGGCCCGACGTCCACACCATCAGCCATGAGCTCGAGCGCCCGGGAGATCTCGTCGACGAACCGGTACGAACCGCGGTAGTCGATCTCGCGGGTCACTATGTTCCCAAGCGCGGCGGACACCTCGCCCGCCGGCAAGTTGCCGACCTGGACGATGATCCCGCCGCGGCGGACCGCGGCGATGACACCGCCGAGTGCCCGCGGCGCACCGGATGCCTCGATGGCGACATCGACGTCCTCCGGCAGGCTGCCTCCCCGGCCGGGATTGACCGTCTCGTCCGCTCCCATCCGGCGGGCAATGTCCAGGGCCGCATCGGCGAGGTCGACGGCGACCACGCGATCCGCGCCGGCAGCCTTGGCCGCGGCGACGGCCAAGGCACCGATCGGACCGCAGCCGTTGACAAGTACGGTCCGGCCCGACACGTCTCCGGCCCGTGAGACCGCATGCAGCGCGACGCCGAACGGTTCAGCGAGTGCGGCCTCCTTCGTCGTCACGTTCGAGGGCACAGCGCGGAGCTGATCCGGGCGCACGCTGCGGAACCTGCTGAAGCCGCCTTGTTCGTGCGGCTGGAACGCCGCAGAACCGAAGTAGCGAACCTCCGGCCAGAGGTTGGTGCGTCCGGTGATCTCCGGAGCGACGTCGTACTCGCCGGCCAGGGTCGCGGGGTGGATCGTCACCGGCGAGCCGACGCGGATCCCGCCTTCCGCGAGTTCCGCGGCCGCGGCTGGGCCGATCTGGACCACCCGGCCCGCGACCTCGTGGCCCAGGACCAGCGGATCCTTGAGGACGGCGGTGCCGGAGGCGCCGCTCTTCCAGTAGGAAACATCAGAGCCGCAGATCCCTCCCCACTCCATCTCCACGAGGACCTCCCCGCTGCCGCAGACCGGGTCCGCGATCTCCTCGACCCTCAAGTCGTTCTTGCCGTGCACGACTACTGCCTTCACGCCCGGATCTCCTCTCTACCCACCTGCCGGTGGCTCAGAATGTATTGATCAATCCCATGACACCAACGAAGAAGATGGCCGCTGCGGAGAGCACCAGCATCACAGTGAAGGCCTTGCCGTCCTTGACCCGCGGATCAGTCTGCCGGTGCGACAGGTAGATGGTCGCCGCCGCGACGCCCATCAGGAACACGGCATTGAGAATACCGGCGAGGACCACCAGGGCGAGCGGCGACGAGACAATGGTGCCGAACAGGCCCCACACGATGGGCAGAACGATCATGATGACACGCATCCAGCGGTCGCGCTGCTTTTGGTTGTTCCAATCGAACGCGCCGAACACGGCCAGCGTGTTCCCAACCTGACGGCCGAGGCTCGGGACGTTGGCGATGATCGTCTTGAAGAGGGCGATGCCGGCGCCAACGAGGAACACGACGGCGCCCCACTGGCCGACCTGCGTCGAGAAGATGCTGGAGATCGTGGTCATGACCTGGTCGCCCTTCGGCACGATGCCCTGTGGGTGCAGGACGGCGGCACCCAGCATGTAGAACGCAGCGGTCGAGATCGTGTAGACGAACCAGGACACCCACGCGTCGAGCTTCATGACGGAGATCCAGCCCCGGGCACGTTTGACCCATGCCTCGGAACCGTCGTTCTGACCGGTCCAGGCGGCGTAGCCCTTTTCGACGCACCAGTAGGTGTAGGCGCTGATCTCACCGGCGCCGACGCCGGTCAGGCCGAACATCGACAGTGCGACGCCCATCGAGCCGAGCGCGATCTGGAACCGCATGCCGTCGCCCAGCTGGTCCGGAGTCCAGGAGAACTCGGTGCCTTGGATCGCGAACACCATGACCACAGCGAAGACAGCGACGAGCAGAACCAGCGATGTCGAGAGTCGCTCGACCACCGTGTACTTGTTGGCCAGGTGGATTCCGATGGCGATGGCGACCAGAATCGCCACCCAGCTGCCGATCGAGACGAAGGAGTACGGGCCACCACCACCAATGGGCAGCAGCGAGGAGAAGGCGAAGGCGGACGCGCTGATGACGCCGGCCTGACTGGTGAGGAACTGGACAAACATGAGCAGCACGAGCCAGGCCATCCAGCCGCGCTTGCCGATCCTCGGCGGAACCTCGTCGTACCCCGTGACGGCAACCTTGCCGGTCGAAATGGACCAGCGGCCCAGCTCGACCTGCACCCACACCTTGATGAACGTGGAAACCAGAACCAGCCACAGGAGAACGAAACCGACCTCGGCACCCAGCGTCGTTGCCGTCAGGAGTTCCCCGGATCCAACGACAGCGGCGGAAGTGATCATCCCCGGGCCAAGGAACCTGAACCGGCCCCGAATCGTCTTGGGTGGCTCCTGGACGTCCTCGGGGCTCAGGGCGTACGGATCGGCCAGCTCACTCGTGACATGGGTCGGGCCGGACTTAGTGATTGACATGCTGATCCTATTCGGACAACCGACTCGAAGGGCCGGAAGCGGAGGCTCGCCACGGCGCAATGCCACGGACGGACGACTCGTCTATGAGGCGCACTTGAAGCGTTGAACAGTGTATGTCGCCGGCCTGCGCCAAGGCAATCGCTTGCCAAAATGTTGCCACTCACAAGTCAGGCATGCCGCCCCTGACTGGCATTCACGGTTGTTCGGGGGAGGGGAACACTGTGCGTGAGAGACTGCCTCCATGGAGCAGTCGTTACTCGTCACCACCATTCGACGACCATGGCACTGGGGAATCGCTGTAGTAACAGGCCCCGGCCAGACGGAAGATTTTCCCGAAATCGAGCCAGGGCGGCCGTTCTGTTCGACGTCGGGAGCGCTGGTCATCATGGTGCGGCACGCTCAGGATGTTGAGGACATTGATCATGGCTTCGCAGAGGCCACGGTGTCGATATCCCTGCATCAAGACGAGGTGACGCCGGACGACGGCAAGCAGGCAATCGGTGAGGGTATCCTCTCGACTCCAGAGGGGACACTCTCGGTAGGAGATGCCGATATGAACGTTGTGGTCCCAGCCCACAAAGGGATGACACAGTTTCTGATCAGCATCGAAGGTCCTAGCGATTTATCGCCCGAGCACGTCAGGGTCGACCTTTGGCCCGTCGTAACGTCATAAGAGTCCCTGACAAACGCCGAGACGGGCTCATTTGCTAACTGTCGCGCGGCGCGGCGGTGCGGAACGATGGTGAGCCCGGACTGGGCGGCTTTGCTCTGCATGGCCCCACTTGAGGAAACGTCCGGTTCATCGCCGGATGGGAGTTCTCGCAGCCACTTCTACTCCCATAATTTTAACGCCGATAATCAACATTATGTCAACCTAGGGTTCAGAAGGGGCTGCATGGCCGGGTTTTCGTGGCGTCTGCTCGCCGAGAACTCAGAACCCCATCGGCGGGTCTTCTACCGTCATGCGGAAAGGTGCTGCCGGCGACACTTCGGGTGGAGCGTCCCAGGCTGTACCGGACGCTGGGGTCGGTGTTGTTGCCGCAGATGAGGATTCCGACGGTTTCGTTATGGCGCTGGCGCCGGAGCACGTCATCGACGAGCGTCACGTAGAAATTTAGCTTGCCGGCGTATTCGGGCTGAAGCTTGCTGGCCCGTTCCATGCTGCGGCGAAGGCGCGCATATGCGGGAACCCTGCCCGCAGATCGCGTGCGAGCCGGTCAGGGACTTTGCTCCCCCGCCAGGGACCTTGCTCCCCCACAGCTCGATCAGGGCAGTATTCACGACGCACTACGCACGGTGTTGGGCTTCCCGTGCGAGGCCTTTCATTTGTCGACGGTCCGGCTCGAGCTGGGTCATGGTTCCACCAGGCCTGTCGCCGGCAGGTTCGGGATGTCGGTAGATGATCGTTACCCGACACCCCCTATTGCCCGGTTTCGTTCCGTTGCCTCTCAAGGGGACTTACTATATTTTGACGAAGGAGGCGCCGAATCGAAAGGCAGTGGAGGTTACGCTGGTACCAGCGCCACAGTCGGGGAAGGACTCCAGCAATCATGGGACTATCCAGAGCAGACCGTCAGGCCACCGCCTGCATCATTGTTGGCTGAGATGCCCACCATTTCCGGCCAAGGTGCCATCGTCCGGGCCCGGGCCGCCGGTAAAGCAGCGCGACAAACCATGCCGCGCCGCGAACATGCAGAGTTCAACGTGCCGGAACGGGATCCTGTCCGGCTCCTCGAGGAGCAGCACGCCACCCGGGTGCCTGACCTCGTTTCGGTGCGCATCGGCCGGATGCTGGAAACGCCATTCTCCTTCTACCGCGGCTCCGCCGCCGTGATGGCGCATGACCTGTCCGCGCAGCCGGTATCCGGGCATCGGGTCGTGGCGTGCGGGGACGCACATCTGGCCAACTTCGGACTGTTTGCCTCGCCGGAGCGCCGGCTGGTTTTTGACCTGAATGACTTCGACGAGGCCTTCCCCGGCCCCTGGGAATGGGACGTCAAACGGCTCGCGGCCAGCATCTGGCTGAGCGGGCGCAACAACGGCCATTCCGAGGAACAGTGCCGCACCGCCACGGAGGCTGCGGTGCGGTCCTACCGCAGTACGCTGCGACGGCTCTACGCTTTGACCGCGGCGGAACGTTTTTACCACCAGGTGGAAACCGATGCCCTCGCCGCGGCGAAGACCACGGCACCGACCAGGCTAAGCACGGAAGTCAGAAAGGCCCGCCAACGCACCTCCGAGCAGGTGCTGTCCAATCTGGGAGTCACGACGGCGACTGGTGAGCCGCGGATCGCGGACCAGCCGCCGATTGTCCGACATTCAGAGGTCAAGGATATGGCCCGGATGAACGAACTATTCGGGACATACCGCAGTACCCTCCGCGCGGACACCGCACTGCTGCTGAGCCAATACAGAATGGTCGACTACGCGCTGCGGATCGTGGGCGTTGGCAGCGTCGGCACGCGCTGCTGGGTATTCATGCTCCAGGGCCCGGGCGGGGAAGCGCTCTTCCTCCAGGGCAAGGAAGCCGGCCGGTCGGTGCTCGAGACCCACGGGGGCATCACCGACCCGCCCGGTTCGGTGATCCACGCCCTGACCACCCATGGCCAGGGCTACCGGGTGGTCGGCGGCCAGCGGATCCTGCAAGCACAGTCGGACCCGTTCCTCGGCTGGATTTCGAATGTCACGGGCAATGACGGCCAGACCAGGGACTATTACATCCGCCAGTTCCGGGACATGAAGGGATCCTTCAAGCTGGAGGAACTCAACCCGAACCAGGAAGTCTGGTACGGCGAGCTTTGCGGCCGGCTGCTGGCCCGCGCTCATTCCCAGAGCCCCGGCAGCGCGTTCATCCCCGGGTATCTGGGCAAAGGAAACGCCTTCGACCAGGCGGTCACCGACTGGGCTGGCCGCTATGCCGACCAGGCGGAACGGGACCACAGGACTCTGGAGAAGGCCGTGCGAGCCGGGCGCCTGCACGCCGAATTCGGCGTGTAGGACAGTCTGTGGCCCGGCGGCGCTGACCGCAGGAGGCCCTCCAGAAAACGTGCCCAGATGCCGCACGGTCACCAGCTGGAGACTGAACCCGAACGGTCATGTGCCTAGCGCACGATTTGGTCATCCCATGCGAGACTTCCCAGCATGGTAACTGCCGCTTTCTATTTCGCGACCCCAGAGGACCAAGAGACGCTGCTCGACTACCTGGGGGAACCGGACAAAGTCACTCTGCATCCGTGGCCAGTTGTTCGATTTCCCCTGGATGTCCTCACGCGCGAGGAGGCCCTGGCAGGCCCGCAGGTGTTCATAGTCAATCGGCACCTCGGCCCACCGGCGGCTATTCGGCCAGGTGACAGCGCGATGGATGAGCCGACGAGAGCCGGCGTCTTCAACAGGCTCAATTGGGACCGACTCCGCCCTCCCCCGGATCGGGCTCTGGTGGACTCGAATGCCTCCCCGGTGCTCTTCTGGGAGCCCGCCGGACTCTCCAATGAAGTCATAGGCGTCAGCCAGCTCGGGTCGCAGGCCGATGCAATGGCCGCGGTATCGGTGGATTATGAACGCTGGGTCAACCGGACGATCGGCTGGATACGGCGCAAGGGGTCGAAGGTCTGGGGCCTTGAGCAAGGGACGGTTCGGCCCGATCTCGACATTCAGCTCGGCTTCGTCAACAGTGTCTACGCACTTCCCGGAGCTCTTCGAGGACTCGAGCAAGGCGCGCTCGGCCGCTAGAATGTCGCCGAATCATCCCGCAGTTAGCGCCTGTTCCGCGGCGAATTCGCACAACCCCGGTACGCAGGGGTGCCATCGGAATAATAGTTATTGCATCTGATGCATCATCGTCGGCCCCAGGCTCTCTTGCTCACGACGGAGCAGTTGTCTTATCTCGTCCAAGTGGAAGCGCCGAACAGTTCCAGATCGAATATGGACGGTTACCGGCAGCAACCTTAATAGGCTGCTATTGGGGCTTGTCTCGGCGTTTAGGGCGCCGTCAGGGTGACGGTGTTTCCCCACGGGTCCTTGGTGACGAGGTTGCCGTCAACATTCCGGTGGTCAATGCCGGCGGCGTTCAGCCTCGCTTCGACGGACGTGCGCTCGTCCGTGCTCCCGAGCTGGACCGTGAAGGATCCCAGGCCGAGGTCGTTACTGCGCGTCCCGGCGCCCTGGCTGCTCCAGGTGTTGGTGGCGATGTGGTGGTGGTAGCCGCCGGCGGCGAAGAACAGCGCCCCGTTCGCTTCGGCGGTGACCGCGAAGCCCAGGGTGTCGGCATAGAAGGCGCGCGCCTGTTCGAGGTCGCCGACGCGCAGGTGCACGTGGCCCAGACCCGGGTCGCCTGCCGTTCCCGCCCCGAGGTGCTTGCTGATGAACGCGTTCGGGTCCAGCGGCGCAGAGCCCATCGTGACCTTGCCGTCCTTCCACTTCCACCCGTCGGCGGGCCGGTCGACGTACAGCTCGATGCCGTTCCCGTCGGGGTCGCCGAGGTAGAAGGCCAGGCTGACGGCGTGGTCCGCGCTCCCCTGGAAGCTGTTCGGTGCAGCCCCGGCGACTTTCGCCATCGCGGACGCAAGGGACGACTCGTTCTCGTAGAGGAACGCCGAATGATAGAGACCCGCTTGGCCGGGACTGTCCTTGGTGCCGTCCGGATCCTCGGTGATGGTCAGGACCTCATCCCCTCCCCTGCCAAGGGACAGTGCAGTGTCGTTCTCGTCCAGCACTCCCAGGCCCAGCACGTCCACGTAGTAGGCGCGCATCGGATCCAGGTCCGCAGTGATCAGGTGCACGGCCCCCATCCGCGTCTGGGCGCCCAGCACCGACGCCGCGGGTGCGTCAGCGGACCCGTTCGCGGAGACCGCCCACCAGGACCCTCCGCCGGCGAGGGCGAGGACAGTACCGGTGATGGCGAGGGCGCGGCGACGGGACTTGGGCTGCGGTTTACTAGTTGAAGGCACAAGTAAAATCATAGCCTCCGGTCGATGCATCCCGGGAACGCGGCCGCCCTCTTCGGTGATCGCCTTATGGCTGGACCCTGTTCCTGAGATGCAGTGGCCCCGCGGACGCCGAGAGCCGCGGCTTGGCAAAAAGCCAGGCCACGATGCCGAACAGTGGCAGGGTGAACATGGCCACAACCCAGAGGATCCGTGCCGTCTGGTCGAGCCGTTCCTCGCGGAGCGCATCGAAAATGCCCCAGATAATCGATCCGAAAACATACAGCGCGGACAACAAACCCAAGGCTGCCAGTGCCCATTCCCATGGCTCCATGCCGCCTACTCCCATAGCCGATGCGGCCAGACTAGCACCGGAAGCGTCGCCGAGTTCGTGGGGACGGCGGGACGGCAGTCTGTGGAGCCCGCCGACACGACGAGTCGGTGGCCCACGCAGGCAGCCTCGGCTCTGGCCCCTGAACTCCTGAGGAGCATATGCTGTCCCGATTGCACTGGTTTCCGTCCGGCGCAACAACTTTCCGTCCGGCGCATTAGCCATGAACTGCCCGGTGGGACTTCATTTTGGGGGGACAACATGTTCGGAAAGTTCAGCAGAAAGAACGATGGGCCGCAGGACGGCGCCGCCAGCGATCCCCTGCCGGGAGCTCAGCTGGCCGGCCGGATCATCCTTGAGCGGATGCTCGGCTCCATGAAAGATGCGCGCGGCGTCCACGTCGAATCCCTGGCGACAGCGCTTGGTGCTCTGGCCGGACACGCGTGCCAGGTCGCCGCACTGCAGGGGCTCAGCTCTGGTGCCGCAGAGTACCAGGGACTGTCACTGATGACAGTCGGTGGCGCCAACGGCGACGAGTACTGCGTCGGCGATGCCATCAACCGTCCGCTAGCAGAATCCCAGTACTCCGTCTGGGGTCTCGTGGCCGGGGCAGCCAATCAGCACGGCGGCCAGGTGCCGGACCTCAACGAGCTCTTCCACCACAGCGCCAGCACCCTGGGCGGGGCCGACTTCGGATTGCCGCGTTTCGCCCCGGGAACCAGTGCCGGCGCAACGCCACGCAGCTATTTGGCCATGTGGGACTCCTTGCAGGCCTCGGTCCGGCAGGCTGCACCCCGTCCGGAGCAATGGCCGGTAGCCTACGGCCTTGCCATCCAGAATCTGTTCGCGATGGCAGCGGGCCAGTTCGACCTGGGCGTCCTGACCCGGGTGGTCATGGACAGCGCCATCGCGACGTCGAAACTGCACCTTCCGCTGCCAGCAGCCGCACCCGCCGGGTTTGCGGCCACGCAGGGTGGATGAGATCCCTGCATGTACCGCAACAGGGCCAGCGGCAAGTTCCATGCCTTTGTGGCTTGGACGCCCTCCTCAGTCCCTGGTGGCAGCCCGGGCAGCGGCCGCGGGCACCGGTTCGTGGCGCAGGTAGCTCCGGCCGAACCGGCCGCTCCCTGCGGTCAGGGCCCGCAGCTCGATCGCGTACCGCAAGAGCTCCTGGTCCGGCACTTCCGCCATGATTTCGGTCAGGTCTCCCCCGGTCGACGTCGTTCCGGTCAGGCGTGCCCGGCGCGAGGAGAGGTCGCCCATCACCGCGCCCACGTGTTCGTCCGACACGCTGATGGTTACGGCCGAGACGGGCTCCAGCAATTGGATCCGCCCGGCTGCCGCGGCCTCCCGCAAGGCCAGCGCGCCGGCAGCCTGAAAGGCCGCGTCCGACGAATCCACACTGTGGGCCTTGCCGCCGAGCAGGGTCACCCGGATGTCCACTACCGGGAAGCCGGCGGAGACGCCCTTCTGCATCTGTGTCCGCACGCCTTTTTCCACCGAGGTGATGAACGGGCCCGGGATGACTCCGCCGACGGTCTTGTCCACAAATTCGAAACCGCTGCCACGTTCCAGAGGTTCAACCTCGATGTCGCAGACAGCGTATTGGCCGTGGCCTCCTGATTGCTTGACATGCCTGCCGTGGCCCGCGGCGGGTGCCGCGAACGTCTCCCGCAGCGGCGTGACAACGTCGACCGTCTGCAGCTTGACCCCCTGCTCGCGCAGCCTGCCCAGGACGACGTCCGCGTGCGCTTCGCCCATACACCAGAGGATCAGCTGATGGGTTTCGGCGTTCCGTTCCACCCGGAGCGCCGGGTCGCCGGCCGCAACTTTGCCCAGGCTCCGGGCCAGGACATCCTCATCGCCGTGCGAGGCAGCCTCGATGGCAACCGGCAACAGCGGGTCCGGCATCTCCCACGGCTGGATCAACAGCGGCGACTCCCGGGCCGAAATCGTATCCCCGGTCTCGGCGGGCCCGAGCTTCGTGAGGGCGCAGATGTCGCCGGCCACGCTGTACGGCACCGGCCGGAGGCTGGCCCCCAGTGGGGAATACAGGTGCGTGACGCGCTCGTCGCTGTCGTGGTCGGCATGGCCCCGGTCCGCCAGGCCGTGGCCGGCCACATGGACGGACGAGTCCTCCCGCAAGGTGCCGGAAAAGAGACGGACCAGGCAGACCCGGCCCAGAAACGGGTCGATCGTGGTGCGGACCACCTCACCGAGCAGCGGCCCAGCCGGGTCACAGTCAGGGATGGCTGCGGCGGTCCCGTCGAGACGTGAGACCGCCGGCCGCTGGCACTCCTTGGGAGACGGGAAGGCCCGTGCCACCATTTCCAGGAGTTCCGCCAGCCCGACGCCGGTCTCGGCGGAGGTTGCGACCACCGGATGGAAGGATCCCCGGGAGACTGCTGTCTCAAGATCGTTGACCAGAATGTCAGCCGGGATCTCCTCGCCTTCGAGGTACCGCTCCATCAACGTTTCGTCCTCGCTTTCGGCGATGATCCCTTCGATGAGAGCACCGCGCGCGGCCTCGGCGGAGTCGCGTTCGACGTCGTCGGCGTTCCGGTACGCGGGCAGCGCGTCAACCGTGAGGTGCTCCGAAACAGTCCCCGAGAGCAGCCCCAGCAACCCGGTGATCTCCGCACTCGTGCGCACCGGAAGGTAGAGGGGCAGCACCGTGTCGCCGAAGGCGCGCTGGCACCTCTCGAGGGCAGCGTCGAAGTCCGCCCGGGGGTGGTCGAGCCGGCTGATCACCACCGCACGAGGCACCCCGACGCGCTGGCATTCCGCCCAGAGAGCTGTGGTGGCAGCGTCAATATCGTCAACGCCCGAGACGACAAAAAGCGCCGCGTCGGCTGCACGCAGCCCGGCGCGCAGTTCGCCGATGAAGTCGGGGTAGCCTGGCGTGTCGAGCAGGTTTACCTTGACGCCGCCGGCCAGCACGGGCACCACGGAGAGGGCGACGGAGCGTTGCTGGTGGATCGCGGCCGGCTCCGAGTCGCTGACCGTGGTGCCTTCGGTGATCGAGCCCTTCCGCGCAATCGCCCCGGTGGCGGCCAAGAGCGCCTCCGCCAGCATCGTCTTTCCGGATCCCGAATGGCCCACCAGCGCCACGTTCCGGATCTGCTCCGGCTGTTCGGGCGGCAGGGTCTCGGAGGCGTCGGCCCGCCGGAGCTCAGCCGTGCCCCGGGCGGCGGCCCTCGCCGGAGCCTTGACGTCTTTTGCTGGCATGCGAACCTCCCGGTGTCCCTCGGCCGGCCGGACCGCCCAGCCTCCGCGCGTCGTACAGCTGTCTCCTTGGATTGGACACCCTGCGACGAACCCACGGCAAGATGCAACGGCCAACTGCGCTGCCTCGTCCCGGCAATCCGGGCCGGTTCCCCCCGGCTCAGCGCCCGTCGTAGGCCTTCTGCAGCGCCGCGATGTCAAGCTTCTGCATCGCCAGCATGGCCTGCATGGCGCGTTGGGAACCCTCGGGGTCGGGGCCGCCGATCAGCTGGCCCAAAACCGAGGGGACCACCTGCCACGAGACCCCGTACCGGTCCTGGAGCCAACCGCATCGGCTTTCGGAGCCACCCGCGCTGAGTGCGTTCCAGTAGCGGTCGACTTCCTCCTGGGAGGAACAGTCAATGACAAACGAGATCGACTCGTTGAAGGTGAAGGCCGGTCCCCCGTTTAGCGCGGTGAAGGTTCGGCCCTCAATTTCGAACCGTGCGGTGATCGCCTGGCCTGCCGGTGCGGGTCCGCCCTCCCCGTAACGGGACACGTCCAGCAGCTTCCCGCCGTCGAAGATGGAAACGTAGAACTCGGCGGCTTCCTCCGCCTGGTTGTCGAACCACAGGCAGGTGGTGATTTTCTCGGCCATAGCGCATCCTCGTCCGTTCGGCCCGTGCCGCCGGGTGGTGTCCGGCGGCCGTGCGGGTTTTTCAGCCCGAGCCTAGTCCGGCAGCTTGGCGGGCACAACGGCCTGCCCCGCTAGGCTAGGAGGCATGCCTTCTTCAACACCGCCGCTCCCCCGACCCGCCGCGAAAAGATCGCCCGCTGCAGCGGGCAGGCGGACCGCGGCACTGGCCGCCGGCGCCGACGCCGCCCTGATTCTTCTCTTCGCCGCCATCGGCCGGGACGCCCACCAGCGCGGGGACATCATCACGGGCGTGTTTGCCACTGCCTGGCCCTTCCTCGCCGGCGGGGCACTGGCCTGGCTGGCCCTGAGGCTGTGGCGCTCCCCGCTGGCCGTCTGGCCTGCCGGCGTCGGCGTCTGGCTGGGAGCGGTCACGGTTGGCATGCTTCTGCGAGCCGCCACCGGCCAGGTGGTGGTCCTTCCGTTCGTCATTGTGGCCCTGCTCAGCCTGGGGCTTTTCCTGCTGGGATACCGCCTGCTGGCCGCAGTTGTCCGGCGGCGCAACACACGCCGCGGCAGGGCCTGATGGACTAGGCTTGCAGGGACATGGCCGGGCCCGGAAGTACCATCCGGGAGCTTAGCCTGGCCGGCAACGGCGCAACAGATCCGGAAAGGTTCACACGTGGTCACCGCTTTCGTCCTGATTAAGACAGACGCTTCCCGCATCCCGGAGACCGCGGAAGAAATCTCCGCCATCCAGGGCATCAGCGAGGTCTACTCCGTAACCGGCGAGTGGGACCTTATCGCGGTGGCCCGGGTTCCCAAGCATGACGATCTCGCGGACGTCATCGCGGACAAACTTTCCAAGGTTCCCGGCGTTGTCCACACCACCACCCAGATTGCCTTCCGCGCATACTCCCAGCATGACCTGGACGCCGCCTTCGCCCTCGGCTTCGAACAGTAGCGCCCGGCGGGCCGGGCCGGCAGCGGAGCCGCGCGGCCGGTACGCCGCCGGCAACGACTCAGCTGCGTGAAAGCGCGACCCAGCGGTCCAGTACGGCCGCGGCGGCACCGGACTCGATGGACTGTTCCGCCCGCCTGAAGGCGGCGGCCATCCGCTCGGTCAGCGGACCGACGGCGTCCAGATCGAAGGCCACCAGACCGGCAGCGGCGTTCAGCAGTGCGGCATCGCGCGCGGAACCGTGGCCACCCGCGAGCACGGTACGAACGACCGCGGCGTTGGCAGCGGCGTCCCCGCCGCGCAGCTCCTCCAGGGTTGCCCGCCGGATGCCCAGATCGCCCGGCTCGAACATCCCCTCGCTCACCGCGCCGTTCCGGATCTCCCACACGCGGGACGGACCGGTGGTCGTCAGTTCATCGAGCCCGTCATTCCCGCGGAACACCAGCCCGCGGCTGCCGCGCTTGGCCAGCACCCCGGCCACCAGCGGGGCCATCCGCTCATTGGCGACACCCACTGCCGAGGCCTGCACGTGGGCGGGGTTGATCATGGGACCCAGGAAGTTGAAGGCCGTGGGCACGCCAAGTTCACGGCGCGCGACCGCGGCATGCCGCATCGAGGGATGGAACACCTGGGCGAAGCAGAAGGTAATACCTGCCTCTTCCGCGTTGAGGGCCACGCGCGGAATCGGCAGATCCAGCCGGACGCCCAGCGCCTCCAGGACGTCCGCCGAACCGGACGTGGAGGACGCCGCACGGTTGCCGTGCTTAACCACCTTGGCGCCGGCACCGGCGGCGATCAGCGCGGCCATGGTGGAAATGTTGACCGTGTTCTGCTGGTCCCCGCCGGTTCCCACGATGTCGAGCTTCTGCCCTGCTATATCAATAGGGCTCGCGTGCGCGATCATCGCTTCGACCAGGCCGGCGAGCTCGTCCACGGTCTCGCCCTTGGACCGCAGGGCCACCAGGAATCCGGCCACCTGGGCGGGCGAGGCCTCTCCTGCCATGATCGAGTTCATCGCCCACTCTGTGTTGCCGGTAGTGAGATCAGTACCGTTAATGAGGGCGTTGATAAGCCGCGGCCAGGTGTTGCCTGCCGCCTGTGCAGATGCCTGAGAAGTCACGTTCCGATGCTATCGAGGTGCGCCCTGCAATGACCAATGTGAACGCCGCCGGGAACTTTTCCGCGCGAATTCGCGTCTTTGTAGAAAAAGTCCCCCGAAAACGCGGTTTGCGTTGGGCAGGAGCGAGTTTTATAGACATAATGTCTATGTGACATCTGCGACCCATGCCCCCAGTACCCCGGCGCACCCGACGCTGAATCGCCCGAACATGGTTTCTGTTGGAACCGTTGTCTGGCTGTCCAGTGAGTTGATGTTCTTCGCCGGTCTCTTCGCCATGTACTTCACACTCCGTTCGACTTCCGGACTGATGTGGGCAGAAGAGACAGCCAAGCTCAACTTCCCTTTTGCGCTCGTAAACACGATCGTCCTCGTGGCAAGTTCCTTTACTTGCCAGATGGGCGTCTTCGCCGCTGAGCGGCTCCAGCCGCGTCGAAGCGGTGGCCGCCTCAGCTTCACCCGCTGGGGAATGAACGAATGGTTCACCCTGACTTTCGTCATGGGTTCCATCTTCGTGGCCGGCCAGGCGACTGAGTACGCCATGCTCGTTTCCGAGCATGTCTCGCTCTCCTCCAACGCCTACGGCTCGGCGTTCTACATCACCACAGGCTTCCACGGCCTGCACGTTATAGGTGGCCTGGTTGCCTTCCTCCTGATCATGGGCCGATCCTTCGCAGCGAAGAAGTTCGGCCACTTCGAGGCAACTTCAGCGATTGTCACCTCGTACTACTGGCACTTCGTCGACGTCGTCTGGATCGGCCTCTTCCTGGTCATCTACGTCCTCAAGTAGCCAGACCTGACTCTTTTACAAGAGCCAGGATTTCAAAACGCGGCTCCCGGAGCCGACGCAGGATCGAAAAAAGGAACCACCACGTGAAGGCACTCTCGCAGAAGCGACGTCACCCTCTGGCAGCAATAGCGCTGCTGCTGATGGGCCTCCTGGTCACTGGCGGGCTGTACGCCGTTGCCAGCACCGTCAACCAGGCCAAGGCCACCACCAGCTTCAGCACCAATGACGCAGAGGAAGGCGGCAAGCTCTTTGCCGCCAACTGCGCCACCTGCCACGGTATGGGCGCCAGCGGGTCCAAAGACGGCCCCTCCCTGGTCGGCGTCGGCGCTGCCGCCGTTGACTTCCAGGTCGGCACCGGGCGTATGCCCATGCAGATGAACGGACCGCAGGCCTACAAGAAGCCCGCACAGTTCAATGAAGAGCAGACGCACCAGCTGTCCGCCTACGTCGCTTCACTCGCCCCCGGCCCGTCGATCCCGGAGGCAGGTGTCCTCGATGAGAAGGGCGACGCCGCCGCCGGCGGCGAGCTGTTCCGCGTAAACTGCGCCATGTGCCACAACGCCGCCGCTGCCGGCGGTGCGCTGACCCGGGGTAAGTTCGCTCCGGCCCTGGCGGACGTGTCCGGCAAGCACATCTATGAAGCGATGGTCACGGGCCCGCAGAACATGCCGGTCTTCAACGACGCCAACATCACCCCCGAGGGCAAGCGCGACATCATCACCTTCCTGAAGCAGATCGAGGCCAACGGTTCACCCGGCGGCGCCGACCTGGGTTCCTTGGGTCCCGTGTCTGAAGGTCTGTTTGTCTGGATCGCCGGGCTGGGCGTCATCATTGCCTTCACCATCTGGCTTACGTCCCGGACGTCCTAAGCCCACCTGTTGCACCTGTATATGTTTTCTGCTGAACCGTCAGCAGTTTAAAATTGAAAGCTAACTCGGCACTCGCCGAGACGAGAGAGGGATGAGGCGAATTATGGGCAACCATAGTGACGGCAGTCCGAACCACTCGGGCACCGTAGCTACGGCTGGTCAGAATGAGGTGGAGAAGTTCCAGGATCCTGGACTCCCTCCGCACCGTTTGCGCCTGGCTGACACGGACCCGAAGGCCGCAAAACGAGCCGAACGGCAGGTAGCCCTGCTATTCGGGACGTCGGTCGTTGGCACCCTGATCTTCCTGGTGGCGTACTTCGCCATCGATCTGGGAGATGACAGCACGATCGCGACCATCCGGCTGCAAAACGCGCTGCTGGGACTCGGCACCGCCTTTGCGATGCTGGGCATCGGCACCGGAATCGTGCACTGGGCCAAGGCCCTCATGCCGGACCACGAAGTCTCGGAAGAGCGCCATGCCATCCGCACCGAGGATGACCGCCAGGCCGCTGTCCGGATCGTCGACGACATCGTCGAGGAAACCGGCATCAAGCGCCGCCCGCTGATCCGCAACACCCTCCTGGGCGCCGTGGCGCTGGCTCCCCTGCCGGCCCTCGCCGTCTTCGGTGACCTGGGTCCGCGTCCCGACAACGCCCTGGCGCACACCATGTGGGCACCGGCCCCGGACGGCAGGCTCAAGCGGCTCGCCCGCGATCCAGACGGCACCCCCATCAAGGCCGCCGACGTGACCATCGGTTCAGCTTTCCACGTCATCCCGGAAGGCCTGAACGAACTGCACGAAGGCAAGCTGAATGAGAAGGCCAAGTCTGTTGTCCTGCTCATGCGCCTGAACCCGGAGGAGCTCCACCCCTCCCCCGGCCGGGCGGACTGGGCCTACAACGGAATTGTTGCCTACTCCAAGATCTGCACCCACGTCGGTTGCCCTGTTGCCCTGTACGAGCAGCAGACCCACCACCTGCTGTGCCCGTGCCACCAGTCAACCTTCGACCTGACCCAGCAATGCAAGGTTATCTTTGGTCCGGCCAGCCGTCCTCTCCCGCAGCTGCCAATCGCGGTTGATTCCGAGGGCTACCTGGTCGCCACGAGCGACTTCCATGAACCTGTTGGACCTAGCTATTGGGAGCGTGTGCAGCATGAGCGCAACATCAACGCCTAATGCCCCCGCCTTCGTCGCCAAGACCAAGGGCGGCCGCATCACGAACTTCGTTGACGAGCGCGTCGGCGGCTCCGGGATCCTCCGCGAATTCGGCCGCAAGGTCTTTCCTGACCACTGGTCATTCATGTTCGGTGAAGTGGCGCTGTACTCGTTCGTCATCCTGCTGCTCTCGGGCACGTTCCTGACGTTCTTCTTCGACCCCTCGATGGCGGAGACGCACTACCAGGGTTCCTACACTCCGCTGAGGAACGTCGAAATGTCCGTGGCCTACAGCTCGTCGCTGGACATCTCCTTCGACGTCCGCGGCGGTCTGTTCATGCGCCAGGTCCACCACTGGTCCGCGCTGCTGTTCGTCGCCTCGGTGTCCGTCCACATGCTCCGCGTGTTCTTCACCGGCGCTTTCCGCAAGCCCCGCGAAATGAACTGGGTGGTGGGCGGCGTGCTGCTCATCCTCTCGATGGCTGCCGGCTTCACCGGCTACTCCCTCCCCGATGACCTGCTTTCCGGCAACGGCCTGCGCATCATCGACGGCGTGATCAAGTCCATCCCGGTGGTTGGAACGTACATCTCGTTCTTCCTCTTCGGCGGGGAATTCCCCGGCACGGTGATCATCGGCCGGCTGTACATGCTCCACATCCTGCTGGTGCCGGCACTCATCCTCCTGATGATCGTGCTGCACCTCTTTATGGTGGTCGTGCACAAGCACACCCAGTACCCCGGCCCGGGACGGAACGACGGCAACGTTGTCGGTTACCCGCTGGGCCCGGTTTACGCAGCCAAGGCCGGCGGCTTCTTCTTCATCGTGTTCGGTGTTGTCGCCCTCATGGCGGGCTTCTTCACCATCAACCCGATCTGGAACTACGGCCCCTACGACCCCTCCCCCGTTTCGGCGGGCACCCAGCCTGACTGGTACATCGGGTTCGTGGATGGCGCACTCCGCCTGATGCCGGGCACCATCGGCAACTGGAGCGTCGAACAGGTCTGGTTCGGGCAGGTCTTCTCGTTCAACGTCCTGCTCCCGGCCCTGGTGCCGGCGGGCATCATCTTCACCGTTCTGTTCACCTACCCGTGGATTGAACGCTGGATCACCAAGGACAACCGCGAGCACCACGTCCTGGACCGTCCGCGGAACGCTCCGACCCGCACGGCAATCGGCATGGCTGGTTTTGTCTGGTACTGCGTGATGTGGGCAGCGGCAGGCTCGGACCTCATCGCGACGCACTTCCACGTGTCGCTGAACGATGTGACGTACTGGCTGCGTGCACTGTTCTTCGTCGGCCCGGTCATCGCCTTCATCGTCACGAAGCGCATTGCCCTGGCCCTGCAGCGCAAGGACCGCGAGATTGCCCTGCACGGCCGCGAAACCGGCCGCATCGTGCGTTTGCCCCACGGCGAGTTCATCGAGGTCCACGCCCCGCTGGACGAGTACAAGCGCTACAAGCTCGTCGGCTTCGAGTCGCCGTCGCCGCTTGCCGCTGAGCCGAACGCCCATGGCGTCGTCGACGGCAAGGAAAAGCGCCGCGCGAAGCTTTCGAAGTGGTTCTTCGAGGACCGGGTTGCCCCGGCGACGCCCGCTGAGCTTGCGGCGGCCCATGGCCACCACGGCGAACACGAGGCGATCGAGTCTGGCGAGACCCAGAAGACGCTCAGCCACTAACCGGCTGGAATGATCACGCAGAAAGGCCCGGTCCATCAGGACCGGGCCTTTCTGCGTATCCTGGGACCAGCGGAACGGCGGGTCCTGGGACCAGCGGAACGGCGGGCCTGGGCCCCCGTTTCCTGCTACGGGCGGTACCCCGAGGCGTAGTTGCGTGTCGGGCGGACGCCGGGCCGCTGCAGGGGCACCCACAGCTTGTAGCGGTCGGCCCGGTAATAGGACACCGAATAGTCCACCATGGCCCGGGCCACAAAGGCGTGGCGCTGGATCTTCAGCAGCGGCGATCCCACTTCAACGTTGAGCAGGCGTGCCGTCGACGGAGAGGCGGCCGTCGCCTCGATCATGTCCTCCCCCCACTCCATCACCAGTCCGAAGCGCTCGCTCAGCACGTTGTACAGCGACGTCGGCGGTTCGCCATCGAGCAGGCCGGGCACCCGGTGGGCGGGGATGAAATTCTCGTCCACGCTCATGGGTTCGTTATCCGCAAGCAGGAGGCGGCGGAACCGGACCAGCGGCGTCCCCTCCTCCAGCTGGAGTTCCCGGGCCAGGAAGGCGCTGGCGCCGATCTGCTCGAAGCTGAGGACCTTGGCGGCCGGTACCATGCCGCGGCGCTGCATTTCCTCGCTGTAGGAGGTCAGCTTGACCTGAAGGTCCAGTTTGGGTTTGCGGACAAAGGTTCCCAGGCCGACCACCCGTTCAATGACTTCCTCGCCGACGAGCGCATCGATGGCCTGGCGCACGGTCATCCGGGCCAGTCCGAAGCGCTCCGCGAGGTCCCGCTCGGAGGGCAGCGCCGAGCCCGGCGGGCAGGCTTTCACGATGTGGGCCCTAAGGATTTCCCGCAACTGGACATAAATGGGCGTGCCGTTGTTCCGGTCGATCTCGCCGGCCATACCTGCCGCGTTAGAGGGCGCCACTGCACGGCCTTACGGAATGAGTCATACCTCAAGGTTAAGCCACCCCGGCGGCAGGTCTAGACCACCCGGCCGTCTCGGTTCGCCCGGAACCGCGGCCCCGGCTAGGATTTAATCCGCCGGTATCCCGCCGGCAGCACAAAATCGATGAGAGACAAGGATGTCCCGTTGCCCGTTCGGAACGCAATTGTGCAGGCCCCCATCGGACTGCACGCACGGCCCGCGGCGCTCTTTGTCCGCGCCGTCCATGAAACCGGGCTGCCTGTCACCATCAGCAAGGACGGCCGAGCGGGCGTCGACGCCCGCTCCCTGCTCGAAGTCATGACCGAGGACTTCCACTTCGGCTGCGTGGTGCAGCTGGCCGTGGCCGCCGAGGCCGTCCCGGTCCGCTACAGCCCTGAGGACGTGGAGAAGGCCCTGGACGGCCTTCGCGCACTGCTGGAGTCGGCCCGGTCCCGCTGAGCGCCGGACAGCCCTTCCGGAGCCGCGCAGGCATGCTTGGCGCTGTTGCAGCAGCAAACGACGGCGGGCCCCACCATTTGGTGGGGCCCGCCGTCGTAGTTGACTCGGTAAGAGTCCTTGCGGACGTTAGTGCGCGTGGTCTCCGCGGCTGTATTCGTAGACCCAGCCGACCAAACCGACGAGGGCAAGACCGGCCGCGATGTAGACGATCCAGAATCCTACGGCCAGGCCGAGGAATCCTGCGGCGCAGGCCAGGCCGAGGACCAGCGGCCACCAGCTCCAGGGGCTGAAGTGGCCCTGCTCGCCGGCGCCCTCGTGGATCTCCGCGTCGCTGCGGTCCTCGGGACGCATCCCGACGCGCTTCGCGGTGAACGCGAGGTACGCGCCGACCATGAGGGAGAGGCCGCCGAGCAGCAGGACGCCCAGGATGCCGACCCACTCAGTCCAGCCGGTCAGGAATCCGTAGATCACTGAGACGGGGAAGAAGAAGAAGGCTCCGAATCCAAAAAGCCTTGATTCGATTTTCACTGGGCTTGATCCTTCTGGTCGGCGTTACCCAGCACGGCTGCTGCCGGGGCAGGAAAGTCGGCGGTGTATGACTGGGAGAGTTCGGGGTGGTGCAGGTCCAAGGCCGGACGCTCCGACCGGATCCGCGGCAACGACGTGAAGTTGTGCCGCGGCGGCGGGCAGGAGGTTGCCCATTCGAGGGAGGCGCCGAAGCCCCACGGGTCATCAACCGTGACGCGTTCGTTGCTGCGCCAGGTGATGTAGACGTTCCAGAAGAACGGGATCAGCGAGGCGCCCAGCAGGAAGGAGGCGTAGGTGGAGAACTGGTTCATCCAGGTGAAGTTGTCCTGCGGCATGTAGTCCGCGTAGCGGCGGGGCATTCCCTCGACGCCCAGCCAGTGCTGGATGAGGAAGGTGCCGTGGAAGCCGAGGAACAGCATCCAGAAGTGGATCTTGCCGAGGCGTTCGTTGAGCATCTTGCCGGTCCACTTCGGCCACCAGAAGTAGAAGCCGGCGAACATCGCGAACACGACGGTGCCGAAGACGACGTAGTGGAAGTGGGCCACCACGAAGTAGGAGTCGGAGACATGGAAGTCCAGCGGCGGGGAGGCCAGGATGATGCCGGTCAGGCCGCCGAAGAGGAACGTCGCCAGGAAGCCGATGCTCCACAGCATGGGGGTTTCGAAGGTGATGGAACCCCGCCACATGGTGCCGATCCAGTTGAAGAACTTCACACCGGTGGGCACGGCGATGAGCATTGTCATGAAGGAGAAGAACGGCAGGAGGACCGAGCCGGTGACGTACATGTGGTGGGCCCACACGGTCACGGACAGCGCGGCGATGGAGATCGTAGCGTAGACAAGGCCCTTGTAGCCGAAGATCGGCTTGCGGCTGAAGACCGGGAAGATCTCCGAGACGATGCCGAAGAACGGCAGGGCGATGATGTAGACCTCGGGGTGTCCGAAGAACCAGAACAGGTGCTGCCAGAGGACGGCGCCGCCGTTCTCCGGGTCGAAGATGTGGGCTCCGAAGCGGCGGTCCGCGCCGAGCGCGAAGAGGGCTGCAGCCAGCGGCGGGAAGGCCATCAGGACCAGGATCGACGTGACCAGGATGTTCCAGGTGAAGATCGGCATCCGCCACATGGTCATGCCGGGGGCACGCATGCAGATGATCGTGGTGATGAAGTTGACCGCGCCGAGGATGGTACCGAAGCCGGTGAGCGCCAGGCCGAAGACCCAAAGGTCACCGCCGACGCCCGGGCTGAACGTCGTGTTGGACAGCGGCGCGTATGCGAACCAGCCAAACGATGCCGCACCCTGCGGGGTGATGAAGCCGGACACGGCGATGGTGGAGCCGAAGAGGAAGAACCAGAAGGCCAGCGCGTTCAGCCGCGGGAAGGCGACGTCGGGGGCGCCGATCTGCAGCGGCATCATGACGTTCGCGAAGCCGGCGAACAACGGGGTCGCAAACATCAGCAGCATCACGGTGCCGTGCATCGTGAAGAGCTGGTTGTACTGCTCTTTGGTCTGCAGGATCTGCATGCCGGGTTCGAACAGTTCGGCGCGGATCAGCAGCGCCATGACTCCGCCGAAGCAGAAGAACACGAACGACGCGATCAGGTACATGTACCCGATGGTCTTGTGGTCGGTGGTGGTGATCCAGTTGACGACGATGCGTCCCTTGGACTTCGGTACTACGGGAGCCTCAAGGATCCCGGTGGGCTGGGAATAGGTAGTTGCCACGTCGCTCCCCTTACTTGGTTTCGGTCGGGGCCGGGTTGCGGTCGTACTCTTCGCCGAGCAGGCCGGTGTTGCCGTCCTGGCGAAGCTTTTCCAGGTGCGCCTGGAACTCGGCGTCGGAAACGACCTTCACGCGGAACAGCATTTCGGAGTGGTATTCGCCGCAGAGTTCGGCGCACTTGCCGTCGTAGGTCCCCTCCTTGGTGGGGGTGAACCTGATGTAGTTGGTCTTTCCGGGGATCATGTCGCGCTTCTGCAGGAAGGCGGGGACCCAGAAGGAGTGGATGACGTCGCGGGCGTTCAGCTCGACATCAACCGATTTGTTGACCGGGAGGTACAGGGTGGGCAGCTTTTCCTTGTCCACTGCCTCGCCGGTGAGATGCGCCTGGACGCCGGCTTCGTGGACATCCTCGCGGATCACGTTGCCCTTTATGTAGTTGAAGTCCCAGGCCCACTGCTTGCCGCGGACGTCAACGACGACGTCGGCGGGCACGGAGCGGTTGTCGATCGCCTGCTGGTCACGGTCGGTGAAGTAGAAGAACACCAGGACCATAAACAGCGGGATCGTCAGGTAGAAGACCTCCAGGGGCAGGTTGAAGCTGTTCTGGCGGGGAAACCCTACGGTGCCCTTGCGGCGCCGGTAGGCGACGATGCACCAGATCATCAGGCCCCAGGTAATAACACCCACGGCCAGCGCGGCAATCCATGAGTTGACCCAGAGGTCCATGATGCGGTCAGTGTGGTTGGTGGTGCCACGCTCAGTGGGCAACCACCCTTTCTGTACCTCTGGTGAACATCCAGTCAAAGCCAACGCGCCGGCGAGTGCCAAGCCAGTGATCGTAGTGATCTGTTTGCGTCGGCTGCCGGTTCGGTTCTGCGAACTCACAGACGGCCCTTCCTACTTGTTGCTGTCGCCCCGGGCCGGAAAATGGCGTTCAGGGCACACTAAAAGTTTTACTACTCGGTGTAGAGCTTACCGCTCCCCGCGAGTTTTCGCCCACATGTCCACGCCGTGCGTCGGGACCTTTTTGCCGGTCCCGATCGTTAGGGGTTCTGCGGCACTAAGGCCGGGCAGTTTGCCCGGCCTTAGTGGAAGGAATCACCGCAGGCGCAGGAGCCGCCGGCGTTGGGGTTATCGATGGTGAAGCCCTGCTTGGAGATGGTGTCCTCGAAGTCGATGCTGGCACCGCTGAGGTACGGGACGCTCATCTTGTCGACGACAACTTCGACGCCGTCGTAGTCCCGGACAGCGTCTCCGTCGAGGAGCCGCTCATCGAAGTAGAGCTGGTAGATAAGGCCGGAGCAACCGCCAGGCTGCACGGCCACCCGGAGTCGCAGATCGGTGCGGCCTTCCTGCTCGAGCAGGCTGCGGACCTTGCCGGCCGCGACGTCGGTCAGTTTGACCTCGTGCGTGGCCAGTTCCTCGCCCGCCGTGGCGGTGGTGTCGGCGCTGTTTTCATTGGTTGTAGTGCTCATGGCCTACCTTCTGACGACGGTGGTGGCGGCGCCGCTTCCGCGGCACCCGCCCCTACTTGTACGGTACGGGCTATAGCTACATGCTACGTCGATCAGCCCTGTAGCTCTAACTCCTGACGTAACCGTCCGGGCCGGCTGGATGTTCCCTGGGAACCAGCCCCGGCCGGTCGCTTCAGGCGAGCCCGTCCTCATTCAGCCGGGCCAGCATCAGCGCCTCGGCCACGATGGCGTTGCGGAAGTCCCCGAGGTGGAGTGATTCGTTGGCGCTGTGCGCCCGCGAATCGGGATCCTCGACCCCCGTGACCAGGATCTGCACGTCCGGGTACAGCTCGGTCAGGTCGGAGATGAAGGGAATCGAGCCGCCGATGCCTGTCTCCACGGCCGGGACGCCCCACGCTTCGCCGAGCGCCCACATGGCGATGCCGGCGGCCCGGGAGGAGGTGTCCGTGAGGAAGGCGCTGCCGCTCTCCCCCGGCGTGAAGACCACGCGGGCGCCGAACGGCGCGTTGGCTTCCAGATGCCAGCGGACCGCGTCCATGGCCTCCGCCGGGTCCTGGCCCGGGGCAAGCCGCAGGCTGAACTTCGCCCGCGCCCGGGGCAGGAGGGTGTTGGAGGCGACGTCCACGGCCGGGGCATCGAAGCCGATGATGGACAGCGCCGGTTTCGTCCACAGCCGGGAGGCGATCGTTCCCGTGCCGGCGAGCCGGACGCCGTCGAGGACCGAAGCGTCGGCGCGGTATTCCGCTTCGGAGAGGTCAACGGAGACGTCGTCGCGGCTGACCAGGCCGGCGATCGCAACGTTGCCCTGATCGTCGTGCAGGGTGGCGATGAGCCGGGAAAGCAGGGTCGGCGCGTCCAGCACGGGGCCGCCGAACATGCCGGAATGGACGGCGTGGTCGAGGACCTGGACCTCGATGGTGCCGTCGACCAGGCCGCGGAGGCTTGTGGTCAGCGCGGGGATGCCGACCTTCCAGTTGCTGGAGTCGGCGACGACGATCACGTCGGCGCGCAGCAGTTCCCGGTGGGTTTCGAGGAAGGTGCGGAACGTCGGGGAGCCCGCTTCCTCCTCGCCTTCGAAGAAGAAGGTCACGCCGAGGCCAAGGTCGTCCCCCAGCACCTGGGTCACGGCCGCGTAGGCAGCGATGTGGGCCAGGATGCCGGCCTTGTCGTCCGCCGCGCCGCGTCCGTAGAGACGCCCGTCGCGTTCGACGGCGGTGAACGGTTCCGTCTCCCAGAGGGCCAGGTCGCCGGTGGGCTGCACGTCGTGGTGCGCGTACAGCAGGATTGTCGGTTTGCCCGCGGCGGCGGGGCGGCGTGCGACGACGGCGGGTCCGCCGGGCGTCCCGTCTGCCTTATCGCAGCGCAGGATCCGCACGTCCTCGAAGCCGCTGGCCCGGACCAGTTGCGCGACGGCGTCGGCGCTGGCGTTCAGCGGGGCGGGGTCGAAACTCGGCCAGGCGATGCCCGGAATGGCGACGAGGTCCTTCAACCGGGCGATCGTGGTGTCGAAGGATGCGGTGACGGCCTGGCGGAGGGCCTCGGTGTCGACGTTTCCGACACGGGCTGATGCGGTTTGCGGGTTCCCCGCGGGTAATGGAGTCATGGCCAGAACACTACCCGTGTCGCGGATCACCTCAAACAGGGCCGCGGGGCGTTCCCCGCAGTGTGGGCGGGGTCTCGCGCACACCGCCGCGGGGTATTCTGTAGGGGTGTTCGGACGTAAAAAAGAAGCGCCAACGGCGCAGGACAGAGTTGACCAGCAGGCGGCCGGGGCAGTAGCCCGGGACTCCACCACCGGCAAGGGCGCGCCCACGCCCAAGCGCAGCGCACAGGTGGCCGCCCGCAAGCGGCCGCTCGTGCCGGAGGACCGCAAGGCCTCCAAGGCCGCTGAGCGCGCAGCCGTCCAGGAGCAGCGGCTCAAGATGCGGCAGGCCATGGACACCGGCGACGAAAAGTTCCTGCCGCTGCGTGACAAGGGCCCGCAGAAGCGCTTCGCCCGGGACTACGTGGACGCCCGCTTCAGCCTCGGCGAGTACCTGATGTTCGGCGCCCTGATCTTCGTGATCGTTTCGCTCATCGTCCCGGCCTCCAGCGAACAGATGATCTACGTCCTGGGCGGGTTCTGGGTGATGTTCCTGGCCGTGTTCGTCGACGTGTTCATCCTGTCCCGGAAGCTCAAGAAGCGCCTGGAGCAGAAGTTCGGCGACGTGGAGCGCGGGACCGTCTGGTACGGCTCCATGCGCTCGCTGCAGTTTCGCCGCCTCCGCATGCCCAAGCCCCTCGTCAAGCGCGGCGAATTCCCCGCCTGACCCCACTGGACAAGAAGCCCCCGGCAGACTCGCTGCCGGGGGCTTTGTCGTCCCGGTACGCTAGCGGTCGGTCCGGGGGTTCCGGAGCCCGCGGGGCCGCTGCCGGGCTCAGCGCCGGGACGGGTGCTTCGCCAGCAGCCGGTTGATGCGGGCAGCCCAAAACGGACCTTCGTAAAGGAACGCGGTGTAGCCCTGCACGAGGGTGGCGCCGGCGTCGAGCCGCTGCTGGACGTCCTGCGCCGTCTCGACGCCGCCCACCGACACCAGGGTCAGCCTGCCGCCGGTTGCGGCTTTGAGCCGGGCCAGCACTTCCAGCGACCGCCGCTTCAGGGGCGCGCCGGACAGGCCGCCCGCGCCGCAGGCGGCAACGGTGTCCGGGCCGGAGGAGAGCCCGGTGCGGGCGATCGTGGTGTTGGTGGCGATGATTCCGTCGAGTTTCAGGTCCAGGGCCAGGCGCGCGACGTCGTCGATGTCCTCATCACTGAGGTCCGGGGCGATCTTGACCAGCAGCGGAACGTGGCGCCCGGAAGCCTTGTCCGCCTCCTCCCCCACAGCCGTGAGCAGCGGGCGCAGGGTTTCCACATCCTGCAGCAGCCGCAGGCCGGGGGTGTTCGGGGAGCTGACGTTGACCACGAGGTAGTCGGCCGCGGGGGCCAGGCTGCGGGCGCTGATGAGGTAGTCCGCCACCGCGTCCTCAAGGTCCACGGCCTTGCTCTTGCCGATGTTGACCCCGATCACCGGGCGGACACCCGGGTGGCGGCGCTGCAGGGCCGCCCGGGCGGACTTCAGCCGGGGCGCCACGGCGGCGGCCCCGTCATTGTTGAAGCCCATCCGGTTGATCACGGCCCGGTCCTGGACCAGGCGGAAGAGCCGCGGGGCGGGGTTGCCGGGCTGGGCCTGGCCGGTGATGGTGCCGACCTCCACGTGGCCGAAGCCAAGCTCGGCCAGGGCCTCGATGCCGTGGCCCTCCTTGTCGAAGCCGGCCGCCAGGCCGAACGGCGAGGGGAACGTCAGGCCAAACGCCTGGGTCTGCAGTGACGCCGCGGGTGCAGTGATTTGCTGCAGCACCCGTCCGGCGCCGCAGGAGTGGACGAGCCGGATGGCTTTGAAACCGATTTTGTGGGCGCGTTCGGCGTCCATCCATGAAAAGGCCAGCCGGAAGAAAGTCGGATATACGCGCATTGCTCTAGTTTTGCGGTTCCGGCGGTCCAGACCAAACCGGCACGTCCCCGGGGGCTAGCATGAAGCCATGGAATGGGTACCGGACATCCTCGGGGATGACTTCGAAGCCTGCACCTTCCCGGCGGCCGGCCCGGACGGCGTCGAACGCACCGCGACCCTGATCCGGCACTGCGGCGGCACCGACGAGGGGGCAGCCGGCGTTCGCCGGCCCCGGGCCGTGTTGTTCCTGCATGGCTGGAGCGACTACTTCTTCAACGAGGAGCTCGCGGAATTCTGGACCGGCCAGGGTTTCAGTTTTTTCGCCCTTGACATGCACAACCACGGGCGGAGCCTCCACGCCGGCACGCACGGCGGCTACGTAGCGGACCTGGACGACTACGACGCCGAGATCACCGCGGCGATCGGGATCATCGCCGCGCTGCAACCCGAAGCGGAACCCGCGCCATCCGTGGCGCTGATGGGGCATTCCACCGGCGGGCTGATCGCCGCGCTGTGGGCCCACCGGCACCCGGGGGTGGTCGCGCAACTGATCCTGGACAGCCCCTGGCTGGAAATGCACGGCAGTCCTGCCGTGCGCCGTGCGGCCCGGACCATGGTGGAACCGCTCGCACGGTTCCGGCCCGAAGCCATCATCCGTCTGCCGGAACGTTCGTTCTACTGGCGGAGCATCAGCAGCGCCGCGGAGGGCGAATGGACGCTCGATGACAACTACCGCCCGCCCCGGGCGTTTCCCGTCCGGGCCGGCTGGCTCAGCGCTGTCCTCTCCGGCCAGGCGCAGGTCGCCCGGGGGCTGAAAATCGACGTCCCCATCCTGGTGCTGATCTCCGGGGCCAGCGCCAACGGAATGTTCTGGAACGAATCCATGCGGCGGACCGACGCGGTGCTGGACGTCAACACCATCGCGCTGCGCGCCCTCAGCCTGGGCCGCACGGTCACGCTGGAACGGATCGACGGAGCCCTGCATGACGTGTTCCTGTCCGCCCCGCGGGTCCGGGGCGACGCGTACGCCCGGCTGGCCCGCTGGCTCCGCGCGTATGTGCTTGACGACGACGGCTCCGCTTAATAGTTCCCGTGGTGCCGCCGCGGGTCAGGCCGGGCCGGCGGGGGCCGCGTCAACCGCTCCGCCGTACCGGCGGTCCCGCTGGGCATAAACCTCCACGGCGTCCCACAAGGTGCGCCGGTCCACATCGGGCCAGAGCGTGTCCATAAAGACAAACTCGGCATAGGCCGACTGCCAGAGCATGAAGTTGGAGAGCCGCTGCTCGCCGGAGCTGCGCAGGAACAGGTCGACATCCGGCAGGTCCGGCTCGTCCAGGTATTTCTGGATCGTCTTCTCGGTAATGGCGCCCGGCTTGAGCCTCCCGGCCGCCACCTCTTCCGCGATCGCGGAGACCGCGTCGGCTATTTCGGCGCGCCCCCCGTAGTTAACACACATGTTCAACGTGCAGGTGCTGTTGCCCCGGGTGAAGTCCTCGGCCTCCTCCAGTTCCCGGATCACCGAGCCCCACAGCCGCGGCCGCCGGCCGGACCAGCGGATCCGGACGCCCCACTCATCCAGCTGGTTGCGCTGCCGGCGCAGCACGTCCTTGTTGAATCCCATCAGGAAGCGGACCTCCTCGGGCGAGCGGCGCCAGTTTTCCGTGGAGAAGGCATAGACACTGACATACTCGATGCCGAGCTCAATCGCGCCGGCCATCACGTCCAGCAGGGCGGGCTCCCCCGCCTTGTGGCCTTCGATCCGCGGCAGTCCGCGCTGGTTGGCCCAGCGCCCGTTGCCGTCCATCACGATCGCGACGTGCCGCGGAATGAACTCCGCCGGGATGGCCGGCGGGACGGCCCCGGAGGGGTGCGGATACGGGCCCACGACGGGGGTGCTCCGCTGCCGGACCGGATTTTTCTTTTTGCCCAACGCCACAGTTTTACCCAACGCCACAGTTACGTTCGCTCCACATGTTTGAGGGATTTCAGGACACGCTCCAGATGCCACTGCAGGTAGCTGGCCACCAGGCCGGCGGCCTCGCGCCGGTGCACGGGGACGGACGCGTCCGCCGTCGTCCAGTCTCCGGTCAGCAGTGCGCCGAGCAGCCGGACAGTTTCCGCGGCGGGGGCCGGTGACCCCGGCGGCCGGCAGTCGGCGCAGACCATGCCGCCGAGCGGTGCCGAAAACGCGGTGTGCGGCCCGCGGGCCCCGCAGCGGGCACAGTCGGTAAAGCTCGGCGCCCAGCCGCCGGTGGCGAGGGCGCGGAGCAGGTAGGAATCGAGGATGAGTTCGGGGGTATGGTCGCCGCGGCTCAGCGAGGCCAGGGCGCCGACAAGGAGGTTGTATTGCGCGGTGCCCGCTTCACCGTCGACGTCGGTGAGCTTCTCCGCCGTCTCGGTCATGGCGGCGGCCACGGTGTAGCGGCCGTAGTCCGCGGCGATGTTGCCGCCGTAGGCCCCCTTGGCGACGGCCTGCGTGACAATGTCCAGGGTGCGGCCCGAAATCAGCTGCAGGTCCGCAACCATAAAGGGTTCCAGCCGGGCGCCGAAGCGGCTGCTGGTGCGCCGGACGCCCTTGGCCACGGCGCGGACCTGGCCATGGTGTTTGGTCAGGATCGTGATGATGCGGTCCGCCTCCCCCAGCTTGTGGGTTCGCAGCACGACGCCGTCATCACGGTACGCGCGGGAAGCAAAGGAGGAGGGTTGGGCCACGGTTAATCTTCGCACTGTCCTAGCAGGAAACGCTGCCATTGGGGAAACGCCGCATTTCAGGAATGCTGCGCCGCCGGATGATCCGGCGGCGCAGTGCCTGGCAGCTTAGGCGCGGGCGTCCCGGATGGCCCGGTTCACGGCGGAGATGACGGCCTTGAGTGAGGACGTGCTCGTGTTGGCGTCGATCCCGACGCCCCAGAGCACGCGTTCCCCGACGGCGCATTCGACGTAGGCCGCGGCAAGGGCGCTGCCGCCCTCGGACAGGGCATGCTCGCTGTAGTCCAGCACCCGGACGTCGACGCCGTCTTCGCGGAGGACGCTCAGCAGCGCCGCGATCGGACCGTTGCCGGTGCCGGTGCGGTGGACCACGGTGCCGTCGACCTTGAGCGCCGCGTGCAGCGTCATGGAGCCGTCCTCGTCCGTCTCGGTGCTGAACGGGCCGAGGGCGTAGCGGCCCCACTGCGCATCAGCGGTGCCGGAGGGCAGGTATTCATCCTGGAAGGCCTGCCAGAGCTGGGCGCCGCTGACTTCGCCGCCCATGGTGTCGGTCTGCCGCTGGATGACCCCGGAGAACTCGATCTGGGCGCGGCGCGGCAGGTCCAGGTTGTGTTCGTTCTTCAGCAGGTAGGCGACGCCGCCCTTGCCCGACTGGGAGTTGACCCGGATCACGGCCTCGTAGCTGCGGCCGAGGTCCTTCGGGTCGACCGGCAGGTAGGGGACCTGCCACGGGTAGTCGGCAACGTCCTTGCCGGCGGCGGCTGCGTCCTTCTCGAGGGCTTCCAGGCCCTTCTTGATCGCGTCCTGGTGCGAGCCGGAGAAAGCGGTGAAAACGAGGTCCCCGCCGTAGGGCGCGCGCTCGGCGACGGGCAGCTGGTTGCAGTACTCCACGGTGCGGCGGACCTCGTCGATGTCGGAGAAATCAATCATCGGGTCGACGCCCTGGACGAACATGTTCAGGCCCAGCGTCACCAGGTCCACGTTGCCGGTCCGTTCGCCGTTGCCGAACAGGCAGCCTTCGATCCGGTCCGCGCCGGCCAGGTAGCCCAGTTCCGCGGCCGCGACGCCGGTGCCACGGTCATTGTGCGGGTGCAGGGACAGGATGATGCCCTCACGCGGGTGCAGGTTGCGGCTCATCCACTCGATGGAGTCGGCATACACATTGGGGGTGGCCATTTCCACCGTGGCCGGCAGGTTGATGATGACCTGGCTGTCGGCGGAGGCCTCGAACACGTCGGCGATGGCGTTGCAGACCCGGACGGCGTACTCCAGCTCGGTTCCGGTGAAGGATTCCGGCGAGTACTCGTAGGTGATGTGGGTGTCCTGGAGGGTCTCTTCGTATTTTTTGCACAACCGCGCACCCTGCAGGGCGATGTCCAGGATGCCGTCCTCGTCCTGGTTGAAGACGACCCGGCGCTGCAGGACCGACGTCGAGTTGTACAGGTGCACGATGGCCTGCCGCGCGCCGACCAGGGACTCATAGGTCCGCTCGATCAGGTGCTCGCGCGCCTGGGTCAGGACCTGGATGGTGACATCGTCCGGGATGTGGTTGCCCTCGATCAGCTGCCGGACGAAGTCGAAGTCCGTCTGCGAGGCGGAGGGGAACCCGACTTCGATTTCCTTGTAGCCCATCCGGACCAGCAGCTGGAACATCTTCAGCTTGCGGGCCGGGCTCATCGGGTCGATCAGGGCCTGGTTGCCGTCGCGCAGGTCCACGGCGCACCAGCGCGGGGCCTTGGTGATGACTTTGTCCGGCCAGGTGCGGTCCGGCAGTTCAACCGTGATCAGGTCCTGGAACGGGACGTAGCGGTGGACGGGCATTCCTGAGGTCTTTTGTGCGTTTCGCATTACAATCGGGGCCTTTTCTGTGGTTCCTGGTGAAAGGGTGGCCGGGCAACACAAACTCCGCAGCGAGGATGGGCCTTGCGCTAGATCGCGTCTGAGGCCTCGCTGCGGCAGCTAAGAAGAAGCAGTTCTGCGCGCACCATTTCACAGTAACACGGTGCGTAAGATGAAGGAGCCATACGTTGCGTAACGTCCATCATGCAGACCGGCACCCCGTAACACGGCCGCGCCGGGCTGCTTCCCAAAGGAGTATCTGTGCCACTTTCGGGGATCGCCCTGTCCAACATCGACTCCACTGTCCGCCCGCAGGATGACCTGTACCAGCATGTCAACGGCACCTGGCTCAAAAGCACCGAGATACCGGACGACCGTCCCCTGGAGGGGACGTTCACGGCCCTGCGGGACGGCTCGGAACTCGCGGTCAAGGAGATCATCGAGGACGCGGCCGCCCGCGGCGCGCAGTCCACCGGGATCGAACAGAAAATCGGGGACCTCTACAACAGCTTCATGGACGAGGCCGCCGTGGAGGCCAAGGGACTGGACCCGATCAGGCAGCGGCTCGACGAGGTGTTCGCCACGGACTCGGTGGCCGAACTCGTCGCCCTGTCCGGGCGCCTGTTCCGCGCGGACGTGGGCGGGCTCTTCTACATCTATCCCGCCCCTGACGCCGGAAACCCGGACCGGATCCTGCTCTACACCGGCCAGGCCGGGCTGGGCCTGCCGGATGAGTCGTACTACCGCGAGGAGAGGTTCGCGCCGGTGGTCCAGGCCTACATGGATCACGTGAAGACGGTCTTCAGCCTCGCCGGTGTCGCCGCGCCGGCGGAAGCGGCCGGCCGCGTCGTGCGGCTGGAGACGGTCCTGGCCTCACACCACTGGGACAAAGTCACACTGCGCGACCCGCAAAAGACCTACAACCTGAAATCCGCCGATGAGGCGACGCAGCTCTTCCCGCTCCTGACGACCTGGTTCGACGCCGCCGGGGTTGCACCGGAGAAGCGGGCCGAACTGATCGTCAGCACCCCGGACTTCTTCACCGGGGCCGCTGCACTGCTGGACTCGGAGCCGCTGCCGGTCTGGCAGGAATGGCTCGCCCTGCGCGTCGTCAGTGCGGCCGCACCGTACTTGTCCGCCGCGGTTGTGGACGCCAACTTCGCCTTCTACGGCACCACCCTCAGCGGCACGCCGCGCAACAAGGACCGCTGGAAGCGCGGGGTCGCCGTCGTCGAGGCGGCCCTCGGCGAGGCGGTCGGCCAGATCTACGTGGCACGGCACTTCCCGGAAACCCACAAGGCCCGGATGGAGTCCCTGGTCGAAAACCTGATCGAGGCCTACCGCGAATCCATCACCGGGCTTTCCTGGATGGGCGAGGACACGAAACACGAGGCGCTCAAGAAGCTGGATTCCTTCCGGGCCAAGATCGGCTACCCGGACAAGTGGATCGACTATTCCGCGGTGCAGATCGACCCGACGGACCTGCTGGGCAACGTGGAGCGCGCGCACAGCGCCGACATCGACCGGCACCTGGACGAAGTGGGCAAGCCGGTGGACCGGGAGAAGTGGCTGATGACGTCGCAGACGGTGAATGCGTACTACCACCCGCTGCTGAACGAGATCGTGTTCCCCGCGGCCATCCTGCAGCCGCCGTTCTTCACCGCCGACGCCGACGATGCCGTTAACTACGGGGGCATTGGCGCCGTCATTGGCCACGAGATCGGCCACGGCTTCGACGACCAGGGCTCCCAGTACGACGGCAGCGGCCTGCTGCGCAACTGGTGGACGGAGGAGGACCGGACCGCCTTCGAGGCACTGACGTCCAAGCTGGTGGCCCAGTTCGATGCCCTCTCCCCCACCGCTGCGCCGGGGCACAACGTCAACGGCAAACTGACCCTGGGCGAAAACATCGGCGACCTTGGCGGCCTGACCATTGCGTACAAGGCCTACCTGATCAGCCTGGACGGCCAGGAGCAGCCGGTGTTGGACGGCCTGACCGGGGTGCAGCGCTTCTTTGCATCCTGGGCTGCCGGCTGGCGTCAGGTCATGCGGAATGAGGAAGCCATCCGCAGGCTGGCCACGGATCCGCACTCGCCCAACGAGTTCCGCACCAACCAGATCGCCGCGAACCTCGACGCCTTCCACGAGGCTTTCGGCACTGCGGAGCAGGACGGGATGTGGATGCCCGCGGACGAGCGCGTCAGCATCTGGTAGACGCCGCCGACGCCGACATACGGGCAACGGAAGAGGGCCGGCCGCGGGAACTTGTCCCGCAACCGGCCCTTTTCCGTGCGGGCGGCGCTACCGGACGATGAGCGCCGGGTTGGCCTGCTGGCAGACAACGTCCCCGGCAGTCTGGTTGACGATGTCCGAGGGCAGCTGCACCGGGACGTCCCCGCCCGGGGTGCCGCCCACCAGGTCGCTGCCCAGATAGACCTGGACACCGGCAACGCCGGCGGCCGGCCGCACTTGCGTCGCCGGGATCCCCAGCAGCGCGGCAACGTCGGCGGCCACATCGGCGTAGCCCGCCCCGTAGTAGACCGCGGTCGTCGCTACGGGCGCGGCGGCCAGCTGGCCGAGTTGGGTGAACCCGCCGGCGGTGAGGGCCTGGATGATCTCCTGGGTCCGCGCCGGAACCCCGGAACCATTCGCCACCGTGACCTGCTGCAGCGCCTTGTCGTAGCCGGCGGCCGTCTCACTGGGCGTCGGTTCTGCACTGGGGCTGGCACTGGCGTCCGGGGACGCCGACGGGCTGGGGGACGCCGTCGGGTCCGTCAGGTCGATGTCCTTCCGCATCGCCGCGAAGAGCTGCGAGGCTGCGGGCTCGGCCACCTGCAGCCGGTTCGGGTCGATGTCCGCCGGGACCGTCGGTACCGCGACGAAGGCGACCTTTCCGACGTCGATGTTCTTCAGCCGGTTCCCGACCGTCAGCAGCGTCGGGATGGAAGCGAGGCCCTCGTCGATTGTCAGGTTCCTGGTGACGACGTCGGCGATCTCCAGCATTTTCGCGGGGTTGGACATCGTGCCGTCATCCTTCATCTTCCGCGTCAGGGCGGACAGGAAGCCCTGCTGTGCCTTGATCCGGCCGAGGTCGCCGCCGTCGGCGAAGGCGTGCCGGGTGCGCAGGAAGGCCAGCGCCTGCTCGCCCTGGACCGTGGAGGTTCCCTTGGGGAGCCGCAGCTTCGAATCCGGGTCATACACGGCGTCGCTGATGCAGACCTCAACACCGCCCACGGTGTTTGACAGTTCCTTCACGGCATTGAAGTCGGCCATCATGAAGTGGTCGATCTCCAGACCCGTAAGTTTGTTGACGGTGTCCACGGCGCAGCCGACCCCGGCTTCGGACATCGCCGCGTTGATCATCACGTTCGTTTGCGCCGGAAATTCCTGTTTGGATTTCTGGTCGGTGCATTTCGGCGTGTCCACCAGCAGGTCGCGGGGAAAACTCACCACGCTGACGCGCTTGTTGTCGGCCGAAATGTCCAGCAGCATCATGACGTCTGAGTGCCCGAAGCCGGTGGCGTCGTCGGACGTGCCGTATTGCGAGTTCTTGCCGTCGCGGGTATCCGAGCCGAGGACCAGGATCTGCATCCGGTCCCGCGATTCGTCCACCGTACCTTCGGCCTTTTCGCTGCCGGCACCCAGGGCCGCCTTGTTGAGATTGCCCTGCAGGCGGATGACCCAGTACCCGCCAAAGGCCAGTACTCCTACCAGCAGGACGGAAACAACGGCCGTCCCGATCTTCAGCCAGCCGGGCATGCGGCGGACAATGCCCAGGTGCCGTGCCGGCCCGACCGCCGGGTCATCCGTGTGCCGGGCAACAGAACCTGACCGAACCGGGGATCCGGTTCCGCCTGCACGGTCTTCACGGGGTCGAGACACAGTTGAGCCTTCTTTCACGAACGGGGTCCGCCCATTTTAGAGTCAGAATCTGGGAATTCCCCGATGGCAGGCCCCATCGGAGCGGCGCAGGCTTCGCCTGCGCCGGGCATGGCGCCTAGAAGCCGAGCTTCACCAGCTGCTTCGGGTCACGCTGCCAGTCCTTGGCGACTTTCACATGCAGATCAAGGTAGATCCGGGCCCCGAGCAGGGCCTCGATGGCCTTGCGCGCGTTGGTCCCCACTTCGCGGAGCCGGGCGCCGCCCTTGCCAATGATAATGGCCTTCTGCGACGGGCGCTCGACGTAGAGATTGACCCGGACGTCGAGGAACGGCCGGTCCTCGGGCCGGCCCTCCCGCGGAACAATCTCATCGACGACGACGGCAAGGGAGTGCGGCAGTTCGTCCCGGACACCTTCGAGGGCTGCCTCGCGGATCAGTTCGGCGATCATCACGGCTTCGGGTTCGTCTGTGAGGTGACCGTCCGGATACAGCGGCGGTGACGCCGGCATGTGGCCGATCAGCACGTCGGCGAGGGTTTCGACCTGGAAACCGTCGGTGGCGGAGACCGGGACGATATCCTTCCAGCCGTCCTCGCCGAGCACCTCGCGGCCCAGGGCGGCGACCGCGAGCAGCTGCTCGGTGAGGGCCTGCCGGTCGACGGTGTCGGACTTCGTCACGATGGCGATGACTGGCTTGTTGCCGATGGCGGCGAGCTGCGCGGCGATGAACTTGTCGCCCGGGCCGATCTTCTCGTTGGCCGGCAGGCAGAAGCCGATCGCATCGACCTCGGCAAGGGTGTCGGCGACGAGCTCGTTCAGCCGCTTCCCCAGCAGGGTGCGGGGACGGTGCAGGCCCGGGGTGTCCACCAGGATCAGCTGCGCGTCCGCCCGGTGCACGATCCCGCGGATGGTGTGCCGCGTGGTCTGCGGCTTGGCCGAGGTGATCGCGACCTTCTGGCCGACCAGGGCGTTGGTGAGGGTGGACTTGCCCGCGTTGGGCCGCCCGACCAGCACCGCGAATCCGGCCCGGTAGCCGCCGTGGGCTGCTTCGCCGTCGGACTTATTCTGCTTGCTCACGTGAGACTCCCTGTTGGATTGGTGCGGCCTCGTCGAGAAGGTCTTCAAGGTCAGTTTGTTCCTTTGGTACGGCGGCCGCAATGATGTGGCTGACGCGGTTCCGCCGGCCCTCGAGCCGGTCGGCCCGGAGGGACAGCCCGTGGACCGCGACGGTGCTGCCGACAATCGGCACCCGCCCGAGGGCCTTGGCGAGCAGTCCGCCGACGGTGTCCACTTCGTCGTCGTCGAGCTCCAGGTCGAAGAGTTCGCCGAGGTCATCGATGCTCATCCGTGCGCTGACCCGGTACCTTCCGTCGCCGAGCTCCACGGCCTCCGCGCTTTCAGTGTCATACTCGTCCACGATTTCCCCGACGATTTCCTCGATCAGGTCCTCCAGGGTGACGAGT
Source organism: Arthrobacter ginsengisoli (assembly GCF_031456935.1). Lineage (NCBI taxonomy): Bacteria > Bacillati > Actinomycetota > Actinomycetes > Micrococcales > Micrococcaceae > Arthrobacter > Arthrobacter ginsengisoli. Next base: position 139,167 of record NZ_JAVDVQ010000001.1, read on the forward strand.
CCGGCGGTGCCGCCGTACTCGTCGATCACGATCGCGACGTGGGTCGATTCCATCTGCAGTTCGCGCAGCAGTTCGCTTACCGGCTTGGAGTCCGGCACGTAGCGCACGTCGCGGGCCAGTTCGTCCACCACCGGGGGCTCCTCGCCGGGGGCAAGGTTATGGATGACGGCCGCGACATCCTTGAGGTAGACGATGCCGAGGACCTGGTCCGTATTTTCGCCGATCACGGGGATCCGGGAATAGCCCGAGCGCAGGAACAGCGACATCGCCCGGTGCAGGCTGGAACCGGAGTCGATGCTGAGGATGTCGGTACGCGGCACCATGACCGAGCGGACCAGGGTGTCGCCGAAATCGAAGACCGACTGGATCAGCTCGGCCTCATTGTCCTCGATCACGTCGGACTCCGTGGCGCGGTCCACGAGCTCCCGGAATTCCTCTTCGCTGAAGAAGGCCTCGTTGTCCGCGGGGGCACCGGGGGCCACGGCACTGCCCAGGGTGACGAGCCAGCCCGGGATCGGCCCGAGCACCCAGCACAGCCAGCGGATCAGCGGGGCGCTGAAGCGGACCAGGCCGGCGGAGTGCACCCGGCCGATCTGCCGCGGGGAGACGCCGACGATCACGAAGCCCAGCAGGGCCATAACGCCGGTCGCGATCAGCCCTGAGAGCCAGACGTTGTCGAGCACGCTGTTCAACAACACCGTCACGGCGACGGCGGAGGCCATGTCGAACCAGATGCGCCAGAATCGCAGGGCGCGCATATGAGCGACGGGCTGTGCCATGATGCGCTTCAGCGCGTTGCCGCGGCTGTGCAGGATCGCAGCTTCGGCATCATGCCGGGAAAGGTAGTTGAAAGCCGATTCCGCCGCGGTCAGGAACGCCGCAAAGCTAAGAAACACCAGCGCCATGCCGGCAAGGATCAGTGGCGTCACTGAATCGTCTCTGACGGGGCGTCTTTGCCGGTGAAGGCCGAGAGCAGTTCGCGCTGGAGGCCGAACATCTCCTCCTTCTCCTCCGGCTCGGCGTGATCAAAGCCGAGCAGGTGCAGAATGCCGTGGGTCGTGAGCAGCAGCATCTCGTCCTGGGTGGAGTGGCCGGCGTTCAGCGCCTGGACCTCCGCGACCTGCGGGCAGATGGCGATGTCGCCGAGCATGCCCTGGGGGGTGGGCTTGTCCGGCGTGCCCGGGGTCAGCTCATCCATGGGCACCGAGAGCACGTCGGTGGAGCCCGGTTCGTCCATCAGTTCGATGTGCAGCTTCTCCATGGCCGGCTCGTCGACGAGCAGGATGGACAGTTCGGCCTGCGGGTGGATGAACAGCCGTTCGAAAATGAACCGGGAGAGCTGCACCAGCTCGGCTTCATCGACCGTGACGCCGGATTCGTTGTTGACCTCGATGCTCATGCGCGTTCTTCCCGTTTGTCCCGGGCCACGGAGTGCTTGACGCGGTTTCGCTGGATCTCGTCCCAGACGCTGTAGGCGTTGACGATGTCGCCCACAAGGCGGTGCCGGACGACGTCGGAGGAGTCCAGGATGGTGAAGTTGACGTCCTCGATGCCCTGCAGGATCTCTTCGACGATCCGCAGGCCCGACCGGGTCCCGAAGGGCAGGTCCACCTGCGTGACGTCACCGGTGACCACCATTTTTGAGCCGAAGCCCAGCCGGGTGAGGAACATCTTCATCTGTTCCGGCGTGGTGTTCTGGGCCTCGTCCAGGATGATGAAAGCGTCATTGAGCGTACGTCCGCGCATGTAGGCCAGCGGGGCGACCTCGATGGTGCCGGCTGCTATCAGCCGCGGGATGGATTCGGGGTCCATCATTTCGTGCAGGGCGTCATAGAGCGGCCGCAGGTAGGGGTCGATCTTGTCGCTGAGCGTGCCGGGCAGGAAGCCCAGCCGCTCCCCCGCTTCGACGGCGGGGCGGGTCAGGATGATCCGGGTGACTTCCTTCTGCTGCAGCGCCTGGACGGCCTTGGCCATCGCCAGGTAGGTCTTGCCGGTACCGGCCGGGCCAATTCCGAAGATCACCGTGTTGGCGTCAATCGCGTCCACGTAGTTCTTCTGGTTCAGCGTTTTCGGCCGGATGGTTTTGCCGCGGCTGGAGAGGATGTTGTGCGTAAGCACCTCGACCGGGTTCTGCAGCGACTGGGACCGGAGCATCGACGCGAGCTGCTGCAGGACGGCGGGCGTGATGACGGTGCCCCGGGCCACGAGGCCCCGGACCTCGTTGAGCAGGCGCATGATCCGCGGCACGTCCGCTGCCGGGCCGCTGATGGCGAGCTCGTTGCCGCGGACGTGGAAGTCGACGGCCGGGAACTGGGTCTCGATGTACCGCAGGGCTTCGTCATGACTTCCGAGGGACTGGACCATCTGGTCGGAGCTGTCGAACAGGACCACCTCTGTCCGCAACCCTGGTAGGGAGTGGGGAAATTCTCCTGTGGAGCGCTCTCCGGCGCTGGTCCGGGCCTTGCCGTTCGCTGCTTCAGTCATGGTGTTGGCCCGCGGGCCTCTGGTCCCCTCCAGTTCGGAAATGGTTTGTCCGCGGATCCGGCCCCGACGGCGGTGCTCGCCTTCTGGTTCCGGGTGTCTGCGGATCCTCTTATCCTACGCCAGTGCGGGGCTCCGCACGCCGCGTTCCTGACGGCCAATCGGTCCGTCATCTGCCGGGATTCCCGGATTTTGGTATCAACTTCGTATCGTCCTCATATCGTTCCCGTTGCAGTTCCTGCCTGTCGGGCGAATCCACGGTTTGGCGCCGGGCCCGTGTGCGATGCTGGAAATCGGCCTCCGGCACGAGCCTTGCAGCTGGCCGGGCCGACAGATTGGGCCCAGGTGGGCCATCAGAAACCAGGCCGAAAGGGCGGCGGTAATCAGGCAGCGCGGTGTAGACCAGAGAACAGCAGGCAGGCGGTTCCGTCCTGGCCTGCTGCTGTTGGTACTGCCCGCTGCGCTGGCCCTGTCCGGCTGCGTGGCCACGCCGCAGCCCGGCATCACGGACTCCAGTACTCCGTCGCAGGTCACGTCTGCCCAGGTGCCGACCACGAGCGCGCCGCTGGAAACCACGCAGGCATCCAACAAGGCGCCGGTGTACTGGATCGGGCGGAGCAACGAGAGCACGTTCCTGTACCGGGAGTTCCGTGAAGTTCCGGAACAGGACAACCCGGTCACGCGGGCACTGCGGGTCATGATGTCCCAGAAGCCGCTCGACCCGGATTTCTTCACGCCGTGGCAGAATCCGAAGAAGCTGGCAAGCTCCATCTCGGGCAAGAACGTCATCACGGTGGACCTGTCGGCGGACGCCTTCAACTCCAATGTGGATCCCGCCATGGCCGAGCGTGCCGTACAGCAGCTTGTCTACACGGCGACGGCGGCCGCCGCGAGTGCGGGACTGATCGACGCCGGCCAGCAGATCCAGGTAGTGGTGCTCGTGGACGGGCATACCGACTTTGTCGCGTTCAACCACGTCCGGCTGGGCTCCCCGACCGCACGCGGCGTCGGGATGGTCGCGCCGGTGTGGATCATTGATCCGCAGGAAGGGACCTCCATCGCGGACGGCGCGGTCAAGATCTCCGGCCGCAGTACCGCGCCGGGAGGCAGGCTCCGGTGGGAGATTCTGCGGATCGACGGCAACGTCAAGACCGCATACCTGAACGGGACCATGACCGCCTCGGCCGAGGCCGGACAATCAGGTGCCTTCAGCCTCTTGGTCAACCTGGGCCCGGGCAACTATGAGGTCCGCGTGTCCCAGCTTGAGGACGGCAATCCGGCGGAGGACCTCAACGTCGACACCCGCGGGTTCACGGTTAAGTAGCCGGACCGGCTACCAGCGGCCCAGGATGTCGCTGGCGAGGACCGTCGCGGCTGGACCTGCCGTCGACGAGCGCAGCACATGGTGGCCCAGCAGGGCCGTGACTGCACCGGCGCCGCAGAGCCTGGTGACTTCCCGCGGGCTGATGCCGCCCTCAGGGCCCACGATCAGCAGCACCTCACCGTCCTGCTCCGCCCCGTCGCCGGCGGGCCGGGCCCCCTGCCAGGCCTCCAGCACCTGCCGCAGCGGGCGCACGGCGTCCTCGTGCAGGATGATGGCGAGATCGGCGGCAGCCACTGCCGCCTGCAGCCCGGCGCCGTCGACGGCGGTGCGGACCTCCGGGATCCAGGCCCGGCGGGCCTGCTTGGCGGCCGCCGTGACGACGGACTGCCACTTCGCATGGGCCTTGGCCGCACGCTCCGCCTTCCAGCGCACTATCGATCGCTCGGCCTGCCAGGGGATGACGGCATCGATCCCCAGTTCGGTGGCAGTCTCGGCGGCGAGCTCATCCCGGTCCCCTTTCGCGAGGGCCTGGACCAGGACGAGCCGGACCGCAGGCCGGGGCTCGTCGGAGACGGCGGTGCATTCCACCGTCAGCTCCCCGGGTGCGACGGCGGCGACAGTTCCGCTGAGCCGTTTGCCGGCACCGTCGGCGATATCCACCGCTTCCCCCACGGCAAGACGCTTCACCGTGACCGCGTGGCGTGCCTCGGGTCCGTCAAGGACGAAGACGCCGCCGGGGGCCAGCCCGTCCAGGGTGCCGGGGGCAGTGAAAAAGACCGGGTTGCTCACCGCTACAGGTTACCGAGCCGGTCCCGGAGCTTCGAGAAGACGCCGCCGGTCCCGGCGAGCTTGCCTTCGGTGAAGTGTTCCCCGCGCAGCTTGGCGAGCTGGCGGAGCAGCTCCTCCTGGGCCGGGTCGAGTTTCGCCGGCGTGTCCACCTGCAGGTGGACCTTGAGGTCGCCGCGGCCGTAGCCGCGCAGGTGGGTGACGCCCAGCCCGCGGAGGGTGATGACCTCGCCGGACTGCGTGCCGGCTTTGACATCGATCTCCTGCCGGCCGTCGAAAGTGTCGAGCGAGATCTCGGTGCCCAGCGCGGCGGCAGTCATCGGGATGTTGAGGCTGGCGTGGAGGTCATCGCCGTCTCGCACGTAGGTGGCGTCATTGTTGACCCGGATCTCCACATAGAGGTCGCCCGCGGGTCCGCCGGCGGGTCCGGCCTCGCCCTGGCCGGAGAGCTGGATGCGGGTGCCGGTGGCGACGCCGGCGGGAACCTTGACTGTCAGCGTGCGCCGGCTGCGGATCCGGCCCTGGCCGGCGCATTCGTTGCAGGGGTCGTTGATGACGGTGCCGAAGCCCGCGCAGGAACCGCAGGGGGCAGACGTCATGACCTGGCCGAGGATGGAGCGCACGGCGCGCTGGACCTGGCCGCTGCCGCCGCAGATGTCGCAGCGTTCCGGGTGGCTGCCCTCACGGCAGCACGAGCCCTCACAGGTGGGGCAGGTGACGGCCGTGTCGACTTCGATCTTCTTGTTGACACCGAACACGGCGTCGCGGAGGTCGATCCGAACGCTGATCAGGGCGTCCTGGCCGCGGCGGACCCGTGAGGCCGGCCCGGCCTGGCCGCCGGCGCCGAAGAACGTGTCGAAAATATCCTGGAACGCGAAGCCCTGGCCGGAGTAGCTGCCGCCGCCGAAGCCGTTGTCGGTGCCGTTCTCGTTGCCCGTGGTGTCGTAGATCCGGCGCTTCTGCGGATCGGAAAGCACCTCGTATGCGTGCGTGACGGCCTTGAAACGGTCCGACGCGTCATCCCCGGGATTGACATCCGGGTGGAGGTTGCGTGCCAGCTTGCGGTAGGCCTTCTTGATTTCTTCGCCCGTGGCTTCACGGGAGACTCCAAGAACGTCGTAATGGCTGCTCAAAGTTTTGTATCTCTTCCTGGTTGTACTGCCGGTTAGGGGCAAGAAGCCTTGTGGGGTGGGACGTCCGGTGTGTCCCGGTGGGTTCCGGACGGTCGGCCGTGATCCGTCAGGGGCCCAGAATCCTGGACAGGTAGCGGGCCACCGCCCGGACCGCGGCCATGGTGGTCGGATAGTCCATCCTGGTGGGGCCAAGGACGCCGATCTTCGAGCTCGCGTCCGGGCCGTAGCCGGTCGCCACCACCGAGGCCTCCGCGAGCCCGTCGTATGGATTCTCCCGGCCAATACTGACGGTCACACCCCTCGGGTCCGCGGCCATGTCACCCAGCAGGCGGAGCATGACCACCTGCTCCTCGAGCGCTTCCAGTACCGGGCCGATGCTGAGCGGGAAGTCCACGTTGGAGCGGGCGAGGTTGGCGGTTCCGGCCATGACCATGCGCTCCTCGCGGCTGCTCGCGGCCAGCGCCTCCAGGCCCCGGGCCAAGGCCTGTGCGTCGGCGCGGCGCGCGGCCGGGCAGGTGACAACCACGGACTTCAACGATTGCGGCAGCAGGTTCAGCGGTGTCCCGGAGAGGCTTCCGAGGAAACGCGTCCGCAGCTCGGACAGGGCCTCCTCGGACAGGTCCTGCCCCACGTCAATGACGCGCTGTTCCACTTTGCCGGTGTCCGCGATCAACACCACGAGCACCTTACGGGGTGCCAACAGGACGAATTCGATGTGCCGTACCTTGGCCCTGCTCAGATGCGGATATTGCACCACGGCGACCTGGTGGGTCAGCTGCGAGAGCAGCCGCACGGTGCGCTCCAGCACGTCGTCGAGGTCGTCGGAGCCCTCCAGCAAGGCCTGGATGGCGCGCCGTTCCGCCGGGGAGAGCGGTTTGACCGCCGAAATCTGGTCCACGAAGAGCCGGTAGCCCTTGTCGGTGGGAATCCGCCCGGCACTCGTATGCGGTGCGGTGATGAGGCCATCATCTTCCAGGGCCGCCATGTCATTGCGGATCGTGGCGCTGGACACGCCCAGGTGGTGCCGCTCGACGAGGGCCTTGGAGCCGACGGGTTCCCGTGAATGGACGTAGTCCTCCACGATGGCGCGCAGCACTTCGAGTTTGCGCGGTTCGCTCACGCTCCACCTCCAATCGACTGTCCCGCATCCGATGCCGCCGTAGCGGCCGCTCCGGACGCGCTGTGTTAGCACTCGACATGCCTAAGTGCTAACCAGTCTAATATGAGTCGCCGCGTTGTTAGCATTGGATTCGCTCCGGGCGTTCTTCCTGGGGCTGGTGTTTTCGGGCACAGCCCGCCGCAGCAATCCGAGTGCAAAGCAGTGTGTAACCGATGTCGTACCAGAACTGGGGTCCGCAGGACCTGTCCGCCCCCGCCAAGACGCAACTGCCGGAAGTGCCGGTGGAACGCGGCATGGTGCTCGAAGATGTGCAGTCCGGTTGGGTCGGCGCCGTCACCCGCGTGGAGAAGTCCGGCGGGATGCACGTCGTCGCCCTTGAAGACCGCCGCGGCAAGTCCCGGTCCTTCAGGCTCGGCTTTGGCTTCCTGCTGGAGGGACAGCCGATCCGGCTGATGCCACCGGCGCCGCGCGCCGCGGCGGCAGGAACCCGCACCGCCTCGGGCTCTGTCCGCGTACAGGGCCAGCGCGCCCAGGTCGCAAAGGCAAGCCGGATCTGGGTGGAGGGCAAGCACGACGCCGAACTCGTCGAAAGGGTCTGGGGCGACGATCTCCGGGTGGAGGGCATCGTGGTCGAGCCGTTGCACGGCATTGACGACCTGGCCGGCGCCGTCGCCGCCTTCCGGCCCGGACCCGGACGCCGGCTGGGCGTCCTGGTGGACCACCTGGTGCCGGATTCCAAGGAGTCCCGGATCGCCCAAGCCGTGATGGCCTCCCCCGGGGCTGCGGGGAACGTGCTGATTGTGGGCCATCCCTATGTGGATGTCTGGCAGGCGATCCGGCCGTCCGTGCTGGGAATCGAGAAGTGGCCGGTGATCCCGCGCGGGGTGGATTGGAAGACCGGCATCCTGACGGCGTTCGGCTGGCCGCACAGCACCAAGGAGGACATTGGCCTGGGCTGGCAGAAGCTCCTCGGTGCGGTCCGCAGCTACGCGGACCTGGAGCCCTCCCTGCTGGGCCGGGTGGAAGAGGTCATTGACTTCCTCACCGTTCCCTGAGGAACGCCGCGGCGGGCCGCCGCCAGCGGGCCGATCCTCGATTCGGCCCCCGAGCAAGTATTCTTGGTACGGCGGCTGTGCTCCTGGCACGGCCCCGGCAACTCCACGCACCGACGCAGCACCGCAATCCGAAGGACGACACCGTGGCAGATGACGCACGCGACCAGACTGGCAATCAGCTTGGCCATGGCCAGCCCCCGTACCATGGCGTTCCCGCGAATGCGCTGCCGCTGACGGCGAATGAGGACCGGCAGTGGGCCACGCTTGCCCACTTCGGGGGCATCCTGGGCTGCGTTCCCGCGCTGCTGATCTACCTGATCTTCAAGGACCGGGGCCCCTTCACGGCGCAGGAGTCCAAGGAGGCCCTGAACTTTACGCTGCCTCCCACGATTGCGGCCGTGTTGTGCAACCTGCTGGTGTTTGTACCGGTCGTGGGCAATATTTTCGCCGTCCTGGCCACGCTCATCTGGATCGCTGTGACGTGCTTCTCGGTGGCTGCGGGCATCCACGTCAACCGCGGCCAGCCGCACCGCTACGAGTTCAACCTCCGCTGGATTAAATAGCTGAGCCCGCACCCGGGCATTGGAGCCGGCCGCTGCCCATCAGGGCTGGCGGCCGGCTTTTTTGTGCGGAGCCTTTTCGGGCGGCCTGGTCCGCTGGCTTAGTCCGGCAGGATCCTGCGGACCACGGCGTCGGCCAGCAGCCGGCCCTTGAGCGTGAGGACGAGCCGGCCCTTGAATGCAGCCGCGGGGTCCACGAGGCCGTCGGCGATGAGACCGGCGACGGCGTGCCGCCCGGTGTCACCCAGGCCCCCGAGGCTTGGGATGTCGAGCCCGGAGTTCAGGCGGGCCTCCAGCATGACGCGCTCCACGTTGCGGGTCTGGGAATCAAGGGTCTCCCGGCCGGCGGCAGGCGACAGCCCGGCACCCAGGCGGTTCGCATAAGCGGTGGGGTGCTTGACGTTCCACCACCGGACGCCGCCGACGTGCGAGTGCGCACCGGGGCCGATGCCCCACCAGTCGTCCCCCCGCCAGTAGGCCAGGTTGTGCCGGCAGGCCTGCTCCGGGGTGCGGGACCAGTTGCTGACCTCGTACCAGGCGAGCCCGGCCGCGGAGATGAGTTCATCGGCGAGTTCGTACTTGGCCGCGTGATCGTCGTCGTCGATTTCCGGCACCTCGCCGCGGCGGATCTGCGCGGCCAGTTTGGTGCCGTCCTCGACAATGAGCGCGTAGGCGCTGATGTGGTCGGGGGCGTAGGACAGTGCCGTCTCGAGTGAGAAGCGCCAGTCCTCCAGCGACTCCCCCGGCGTCCCGTAGATCAGGTCGAGGCTGACGTCCAGGCCCGCGTCCCGGGCCCACCGGACCGCCTCGGGCACGCGGCTGGGCGTGTGGGTGCGGTCCAGCACCTTAAGGACGTGCGGCACGGCCGACTGCATGCCGAAGGACACCCGGGTGAAGCCGGCGTCGGCGAGCAGCTGGAGTGAAGCGGGGGTGACGGAATCCGGGTTTGCTTCGGTGGTCACCTCGGCGCCGGGCTCGAGGCCCCACGCCGCGACGGCGGCCCTGAGGATGCGGGCCAGGTCTTCGGCCGGCAGCAGCGTGGGCGTGCCGCCGCCGAAAAAGACCGTGCTGAGCGGACGCGCGGGCAGGCCGCTGTTTTTCAGGACAGCGGCTGCGAAGTCGACTTCCGCGACGGCAGTGCCGGCGTAGGCGTCCTGGGACGCCCCGCCGCCAAGTTCCGTGGCGGTGTAGGTGTTGAAGTCGCAGTACCCGCAGCGCACGGCGCAGAACGGAATGTGCACGTAGAGCCCGAAGGCGCGGCCCGCGGCGCCGTCGAGCGCCTGGCCGGGCAGCAGCCCGTCGGGCGGGGCCGGGTCGCCCAGCGGAAGGGCGCTAGGCACGGGCGCCGCCGGCCTGCATCGGGACAGTCTTCACCAGCACCGCTACTTCTTGGCCTTGTCCTTGGACTCGTCCGTGGTGAGGGCGGCGATGAAGGCCTCCTGCGGGACCTCGACGCGGCCCACCATCTTCATGCGCTTCTTGCCTTCCTTCTGCTTTTCCAGCAGTTTCCGCTTCCGGGTGATGTCGCCGCCGTAGCACTTGGCGAGCACGTCCTTGCGGATGGCGCGGATGCTTTCCCGGGCGATGATCCGGGAGCCAATGGCGGCCTGGATGGGCACCTCGAACTGCTGGCGCGGAATGAGTTCACGCAGCTTGCCGGTCATCATCACACCGTAGGCGTAGGCCTTGTCGCGGTGTGTGATGGCCGAGAACGCGTCCACCTGCTCGCCCTGGAGCATAATGTCGACCTTGACCAGATCGGCGACCTGCTCGCCGTCGGCCTTCCAGTCCAGCGACCCGTAGCCGCGGGTCTTGGACTTGAGGATGTCGAAGAAATCGAACACGATCTCGGCCAGCGGCAGGCGGTAACGGATTTCCACCCGGTCCTCGGAGAGATAGTCCATGCCGCCCATGACGCCGCGCCGGCTCTGGCACAGCTCCATGATGGCGCCGACAAACTCGTTCGGCGCCAGGATGGTGGCGGCGACCATCGGTTCGCGGACTTCGGCGATTTTGCCGCTCGGGTATTCGCTGGGGTTCGTGACGTGGACGACTCTCTTGTCCTCCAGCGTCACCTCGTATTCCACGTTGGGGGCGGTGGAGATCAGATCCAGCTTGTACTCGCGTTCGAGCCGCTCACGGGTGATTTCCAGGTGCAGCAGGCCGAGGAAACCAACGCGGAACCCGAAACCCAGGGCGGCTGACGTTTCGGGCTCGTAGACCAGTGCGGCGTCGTTGAGCATCAGCTTTTCCAACGCGTCCCGGAGCACCGGATAGTCCGTGCCATCCAGCGGGTACAGGCCGGAGAAGACCATGGGCTTGGCATCCGCGTAGCCGGGCAGGGATTCGGTCGCCGGCTTGGCCAGGTTGGTGACGGTGTCGCCCACCTTGGACAGGCGGACGTCCTTCACACCGGTGATGAGGTAGCCCACTTCGCCGACGCCGAGGCCCTTGGACGGGGTGGGCTCCGGGGAGCTCACGCCGATCTCGAGGAGTTCGTGCGTGGCCCGGGTGGACATCATCTGGATGCGTTCGCGGGGGTGCAGCATGCCGTCAACGACACGTACGTAGGTGACCACGCCGCGGTAGGTGTCGTAGACCGAGTCGAAGATCATGGCGCGGGCCGGGGCGTTCGGGTCACCGACGGGGGCGGGAAGGTCGCGGACGATCTTGTCGAGCAGGACTTCGACGCCCATGCCGGTCTTGCCGGAGACGCGGAGCACGTCGTCGGGGTCGCCGCCGATCAGGCTGGCGAGTTCCGCCGCGTACTTCTCGGGCTGGGCAGCCGGGAGGTCGATCTTGTTCAGGACCGGGATGATCGTGAGGTTGTTTTCCATCGCCAGGTAGAGGTTGGCGAGGGTTTGGGCCTCGATGCCCTGCGCGGCGTCGACGAGCAGCACTGCGCCTTCGCAGGCAGCGAGCGAGCGGGAAACCTCGTAGGTGAAGTCAACGTGTCCGGGCGTGTCGATCATGTTCAGCGCATAGCTGGTTCCGTCGAGCTCCCAGGGCATACGGACGGCCTGGGACTTGATCGTGATGCCGCGTTCGCGCTCAATGTCCATGCGGTCCAGGTACTGGGCCTTCATGTCACGGGACTGGACAACGCCGGTGTACTGGAGCATCCGGTCGGCCAGTGTGGATTTGCCGTGGTCAATGTGCGCAATGATGCAAAAGTTCCGGATAATGGCCGGATCTGTTGCGGCGGGCACCGGGGCGGTGCGGGCCATGGGAGACACGCAGGGTCCTTACTCTTGGCATTCTGTTGGCTGTGCACGGTCGGCGATGAGGCTGGGTTCCCAACTGCGACGTGCCGCATATCTGAACCTACAGTCTCCCACGTCCGGGCCTGTGGGAGTGCATCCGTGCATTCCGGCGCCGACTCAGTTTTCCCCGCAGATCCTCGTTCCCGCTTTTGGCCGCGGGCCCCGCCCGTGGCCGCGCTGCCGGTAGGGTGGCCCCATGGCTTGGAACTTACGCTCGATCAGCAATGCGGTCCGCAGTACGTTGCGCCTCCTGGAGGGCCGCCCCGGCTCCGCACCCGGGAGCTCCGGCACCACCAAGGCGAGCTCCGGCGCGCCCGGCGGCTCCGGCACCAAGGCCAGGTCCGGTGCGGCCGGGGTGACCGGCAGCTATCCCGGCGACTTTCACGGAACGGCGAAAGCCAGTTACGCCCCCTCCCCCAACGGCCGCCCGGAGCCAGGCGAGATTGTCTGGACCTGGGTGCCCTATGAAGAGGATCACTCGCGGGGCAAGGACCGGCCGGTGCTGCTGGTGGGCACCAGCGGCCGCTATCTGCTTGGCCTCATGCTGACCAGCAAGGACCACGACGGCGACGCGCGCCGCGCCGACGACTACGTGGACATCGGTACCGGCCCCTGGGACCGGCAGGGGCGCCCCAGCGAGGCGAAACTGGACCGCATCCTGCAGATTAATCCGGAGGATGTCCGCCGGGAGGGCGCCATTCTCGACGCACGAAGGTTCGGCGCCATCGCCACTGCCCTGCAGACCCGCCAGGGCTGGCGCTGAACGGCCTCGAATCACCACCCTGCCGGCGTCTCTGCTACTATTGACAGCTGTGTGTCCGTGCAGGTCGACGGCCACAGATGGTTGGTCGCCATAGGTATCCCCACGCCGCTCAGTCAATGGCCAATCTGAAAGCCCTCTAGACCATTTTCCGCATTGAAAAAGAGAGTTCACACGTGGCTAATATTAAGTCCCAGAAGAAGCGCATCCTCACCAACGAGAAGGCACGCCTGCGCAACAACGCAGTCAAGTCCGAGCTGAAGACGGCCATCCGCGCCGTCAACACCGCCGTTGAGTCCACCGACAAGGATGCTGCGGCGGCCGCAATGCTTTCCGCCAGCCGCAAGCTGGACAAGGCTGTCAGCAAGGGCGTTCTCCACAAGAACAACGCTGCAAACCGCAAGTCGGCCATCTCCAAGAAGGTCAACGCGCTGTAAGGTTTCCAGTTCACTGAACTGATGATTGTGGCCGGCACCCTCGGGTGCCGGCCACTTCCAGTTAAACAGCCAAAAAGGCGGCAGCGGCGCTGTCCCGACAGTGCGGTGCAGACTGGTCCAAGGTCAGCGGCGCACAGACGTCGCAATCACCGTCACGGCATGCTCCACGGCGTAGACCGGGTCCCGGGAAAGGCCCTTGACCTGCGCGTCGGCCTCGGCAGTCACCTGGATGGACCGGACGAGGCCGTCCGGAGTCCACCGCCGCACTTCCCGCTGCGCCTGCTCGACCAGCCAGGGCTGCATGCCCAGCTGCTTGGCAATCTGGGACGAGGATCCCTGGGCACCAGCGACCTTGGCGAGGGTGCGGAGCTTCGATGCCAGCGCAGCCACCAGCGGAACCGGGTCCGCCCCCGTCGCGAGGGCGTGCCGGAGCGTGGACAGCGCCAGCGGGGCGTTCCCTGCCATGGCGGCATCGGCGACCTTGAAAGCACTGGCTTCCACCCTGCCGCCGTAATACCGGTCCACCATGGCCGAGTCCACCCCGGTGGCAGCGTCGGCGATCAATTGGCTGCAGGCCGCCGCCAGTTCGGCCAGATGGGCTCCGACGGCGTTGACCAGGGCGTGCACTGCGTCGGGATCAATACGCCGGGACGCCGCCTTGAACTCCGAGGTGACGAAGGCGATCTTGTCGGCGTCCTTCTTCAGCGGCTGGCAGTCCACCACCGGCCACCCGCCGGCCTTGATCGCGTCCAGGAGCTTCTTTCCCCGCACACCGCCTCCATGGCGGAGGACCAGGACAGCATCGGGTTCGGGCCGGGCGAGGTACTTGAGCGCGTCTGCCAAAAACGCATCGTTCATGCCCTCCAGGCCTTCCACCTCGATGAGCTTCCGTTCGCCGAAGAGGGACGGGCTGACATTCATGGCGAGGGAGCCGGGCTCATAACTGGAGGCATTCAGCCTGGTGACTTCGACGTCGGGGTCCGCGGCGCGGACCTGGGCCCGGACGCGGTCCATGGCCCGCGAACCCAGATAATCTTCCGGTCCGCCAACCAGCACGACGGCGGCCGGCGTCACATCGCGCCAGGTGGCGGTCTTCGATGCCGCGGGCCGGGCGCGTGGGGTCTGGGCAGCAGCCACTGAGGTTTCCTCCCGGAAGATTGATTGCAGACTCTAAGCCTGCCACGCCCCGGGCGGTGCACCAAGCCGGTCCGACGCCCTCGCCACAGCGCCCGCAGGCCATCGGGGAACCGTGGCATCCGGCCGAGCAGGGTGACGGTCCGCCCGTGTGCGGCCAGAGCCAGGCCTGCGGTCCGGGCGGGGTGGAACGCCAGCCACCAGGCGGCGAGGCAGACGGCGGAGAAGAGCGCCATCGTGACGGCGCCGAAGGCTCCCTCCGGCCACGGGAGGACCGCGCCCGGAAGGCCGGCGAAGAAGCGGGCGACTCCTCCCACGCCGTTCGCGAAGGCAGCAGCGACGCCCAGGGGCGCAGCGGCGAGCACCGGGGACAGCGGCACCAGCGGCACTGCCGCGGTCCCCAGCAGCGTGACCGGGGCGACGAGGACCGCGGCGGCCATGTTGGCTGGCAGGGCGTAACTGCTGAACTGCGGCTGAAGCAGCACAATCACCGGGCCGCAGAAGGCCTGCGCGGACAACGGAACGGCGACTGCCGCTGCCACCCAGCGCGGGACCGCCGCCGGGAACCAGGACATGATCGGCCGCCCTGTCATGACGATGCCGAGGGTTGCCAGCACGGACAGCAGGAATCCGAAGCTGATGGACAGCTCCGGCTGGGCCAGGAGCAGACCGATCACGGCCAGGCACAGGAAGCTCAAACCCCGTCCGGGTCGGCCGCCGGCCAGCGCCACGAGTCCAATGGCTCCCATCACCGAGGCGCGCAGGACACTGGCGTCCGGGCCAACCATCAGCACAAAGAGTCCGAGCCCCAAGAGACTGAGGACTGCCGCGGAAGCCCGGCTGCAGCGCAGGTTGCGGGCGGCCAGCAGCAGCGCACCCAGGATCAGGCTGCAATTGGCCCCGCTGACCGCAGTCAGATGGGTCATTCCGACGGATTTCATGGCCGTGTCCAGCTCGGCGTCCAGGGCGCTCGTGTCACCGGTGACCATTCCCGGCAGGAGCCCCCGGGCGTCGCCGTCGAAGTGCCCGGCGGCAGCGGTGAAACGCCCGCGAAGCTCGCCAGGGCCCTGCTGCCACAGACCCGGCGGCCCGAGTGTAAGCGGGGCAGAGCTCGCCGACAGGACTGCCGCTTCCGGCTGCCCGGGCTCGGACGGCTTGAGTTTTCCGGTGGTACGGATCCGCTGCCCCGGGGCTGCATCTTCCCAGCCGGCGCCACCCAGGACCAGCAGCCTGGCCCGCGCTTGCACCTGGTGCGAATCGAAGGACATGTCGATCAGGGTGACCGGTACTGCCCACCGGTCCGCCAGTCCGGAACGCCCGGGCGTCTTGAGCCGACGCGGCGCCCCGGTCACCTCCACTTCCACCGTGACGGCTGTGTGTGCCGTGGCTGCCGCGGCCACGGCACTTTGATGCCGCCGCGAGGACTCGTCGGCTGCGTTCCCCCCGGCCGCGGCGGCGAGGAGCAGCGCCACGGCCAGCGTCGCGGGGAAGCTCCGCCGGGGCCGGCCGTCCAGTGCCCGCGCGCCGGCGCTGGACGACGCCCGAAGCAGAAGCAGCCCGGAACCTGCCACCAGGACGAGGCAGAGCACGGCCAGCGCAAGGGGGTTCAGGTGGTGTGCCGCCGCCGCTGCCGACCAAACCAGCAGTGCCGCGGGGACCATACGTACATCCGTCCTGCGCAGCAGTTCGTCCGAGGCCGGAGTGCTGCGCTCCGGAAGGAAGAATGACGGAATCCGGTCTCGGAGCCGTGTCCCCCGGGATTCCTTCCCGCTGGCTTGCTGCCGGTCCGGCCTGGCCCGGGCGGGCGGCGGTGAACCGGAGTGCCCCGGCTCCCGGCCTGCCGCGGCGTCTACGAACCCCTGCCAGCGACTCCGCCGTTCCATGTCACGCCTCTCAAACCCGGACCAGGGGCAGCAGGGCCGCGAGCAGCTTGGGCCCAACCCCGTCCACGGCGTCCAGTTCCTCGACCCGCTGGAAGTGGCCGTGCTCCGTTCGCCAGTCCACAATCCGCTGGGCAAGCACCGGGCCCACGCGCGGCAGGGTTGCCAGTTCATCCGGTCCGGCGGTGTTCAGATTGATTTTCCCTGCGGGAGGGGATCCGTCGCCGCCCGTCGGGCTTTCCCCGGCTCCCGCGTCACCCCCGGGGGCAGGACCGGCCGGGGCGGTCTCGCCCTGCCGCGGCACCAGCACTTTCTGCCCGTCCTCAAGGACAGCCGCGAGATTGAGCTGGTCGGGGTCCGCGTCCTGGGCGCTTCCTCCCGCAGCCGCAATGGCCTCGTGCAGGCGGCTGCCCTGCGGCAACTCGACAATTCCGGCGCGGACAACGGCACCGGCCACATGGACGATGATCTTTCCGGGCGATTCGGCTCCGCTGCCTGCCGGAGCGCGGTCCGCGGCGGGAGTGGAACTGTCCTCCGGTTCCGGCGTGGGCGCTTGGCCGTTGTCCGGACCGCTGACGGAACTGAGCGGGCTGACGGCCGCTGTGACGTTCGCGGCCTGCCACCAGAACCAGCCCAGGAGGGCCGTGGCCAGCAGGCACAGCAGCGTGGCAGCCTGCCGTCCGGTGCGCCACCGGAGGCGGGGCGCGGGGCTGCCCGGCGAATCGTCGGCGGTGCGCTGTGCCGCGGACCGGGTCACCAGCGGCGGTTCCCCTGGCGGATCGGCGCCGTCCCTGTTACCGCCCGCGAACAACAACCCGCGGCCGGCAGGGCCCGGTTGGTCTCTGGATGGGTCTTCTAGGTCGTGGCGCGGCATGCGCCCATCGTACGAAGCTTCGAGGTCCCGGCTCAGGGCCCGCGCGTTCTATGTGGATACTGAAGGAACTGCGCGGGAGCGTCGGGCAGCGTCCGTCTATGCGGCGGTAAATTGGTGCCAGGCCGTGACGAGGTGCGAGTCCGGGAAGCACAGCGAACAGCCCTTGGGCGCCGCACCGGACTACGACGCGCCGGTGGTGTCCTGGGGTGCCGGGGTGCGGCTCTCCCCGACGATCACGGCCAGCACACCGAGTCCGGCATGGGCCGCCAGCACGGCCGGCAGCGCGCTGATCTGGACCGGAGCACAGCCGGGAACCGATTCGGCCAGCTGCGCTGCGAGCTGTTCGGCCTCGGCCGGGTTGCCGAAATGGTGGACTGCAAGCCGGGCCTGCCCCGCGGGCCGGCCGGCGGCATCGGCCACAACGATCTCCTGGAGCCGCGCGATGGCCTTCGGCGCCGACCGCACCTTCTCTACCGGAACCACCCGGCCGTCCTCGAGCGCGAGGATGGGCTTGATCGAGAACATGGTCCCCCAGAGCGAGGCGGCGGCCCCGATCCGTCCGCCGCGCCGTAATTGTTCGAGACTCGGCACGTAGAAGTACACCCTGGTGCGGGCCAGCTGTTGCTCGGCGAACTCCCGCACTTCAGCCGGCGGCCGGCCGGCCGCCGCTGCGGTAACGGCGCTCTGGACCCCCATCCCCTGCGCCATGCCGACAGTCCGCGAGTCAACGACTTCCACGGGAATGGAAACCCGCGCGGCGGCGAGGCGGGCCGAGTCCGCGGTCCCGGACAATTCGCTGGAAATGTGGACCGACACGACAGACTCAAATCCGCGCCGCTGGGCCGCCAGATAAGCCTGTTCGAACTGTCCGGGTGAAGGGCGCGAGGTCTTGACGGGCTTGCCGCTGGCAAGGGCCACGGCGATCTTGTCGGCGATGTCGTCCTCACCTTCGCCGTAGATTTCCGCGCCCACCATCACGGGCATCGGAACGACGGTCAGCCGTCCGTCCGCGGAGAAGGCCCGGACCCAGTCGGCGGGCAGTGCCGCGGCCGAGTCGGTGACCACGGCCGTGCGGGCGGCGGGGGCCGCCTCGGGAACCGCTTCGGGCCGCCTGGCCAGACGGAGCGGGATGAGGCGCTCCTTCAGCCAGAGCCACCCCGCGGTATCGCGGTCGGGCACGAAGCACCTCCTGGCGTCTGCGCTTGCTGTCGGGACACGCTCTGACGGCTGGCCGCCGGCTTACACCGGCGGCCGGCCAGGCCAGCCTGAAAGGCTAGGCCGGGACGATGTTGACCAGTTTAGGCGCCCGGACGATCACCGTGCGGATCCCGCGGCCGTCAAGGGCACGCTGGACGTTTTCCGAGGCCAGCGCCAGTTCACGCAGCTCGTCCTCGCTGATCCCCGGCGGGACTTCCAAGCGGTCCCGCACCTTGCCCTGGACCTGGACGACGGCGGTCACCGTGTCCTGCACGAGGAGTGCCGCGTCGTGTGTCGGCCAGCCGGCATTGGCCACCGAGGCGGGGTGCCCCAGCACGTTCCAGAGGTCCTCGGCCGTGTAGGGCGCGAAGAGGCTCAGGATGACCGCCACAGTCTCGACGGCTTCCCGGACCGCCGGATCGGCGCCGCCTGCCCCGGTGTCGGTCGTCTTGCGGGTCGCGTTCACCAGTTCCATCAGCTTCGCCACGACCACGTTGAACTTGTTGTGGTCCAGCAGGGCTTCCGCGTCGGCGATCGTGCGGTGCGTGACGGCGCGCAGGGCCCGGTCGCCGGCGGCGTAGTCGACGCCGGGGGCGCTGGTGACGTCCTGTCCCAGCCGCCAGGCCCGGGCCAGGAACTTCGCGGAGCCCGACGGCGAAACGTCGGCCCAGTCGACGTCGTCCTCCGGCGGGGAGGCGAAGATCATGGTGAGCCGGACGGCGTCCACACCAAACTTGTCCAGCTGTTCACCCAGATCGACCCCGTTGCCCAGGGACTTGCTCATCGCCTTGCCGCCGTTGAGCACCTGGCCCTGGTTCAGCAGCGCGCTGAACGGTTCGTCGGCGTCGATCATGCCCAGGTCGTGGATAACCTTGGTGAAGAAGCGCGCGTAGAGCAAGTGCAGGATGGCGTGCTCCACGCCACCCACGTACTGGCCGACCGGCATCCAGTCGTTGATCTTCTCCGGATCGAACGGACCCTCGGTGAACTGCGGGGAGACGAAACGCAGGAAGTACCAGGAGGAATCCACGAAGGTGTCCATGGTGTCCGTGTCCCGTTTGGCCGGGCCGTTGCAGCTGGGGCACTCGACGTTGACCCAGTTTTCGACGGCGGCCAGCGGGGAGGTGCCCTTCGGGGACAGGTCTTCGCCACGCAGGTCGGCGGGCAGTGTGACGGGCAGCTGATCGTCCGGGACCGGGACTTCCCCGCAGGCGGGGCAGTGGATGATCGGGATCGGGGTACCCCAGAAGCGCTGCCGGCTGAGCAGCCAGTCGCGCAGGCGGAAGTTCACGAATTTCTCGCCGGTGCCTTGCTGCTCCAGGATCGCTATGGCAGCCGGGATGGCTTCTGCCTTGGGCATTCCGTCCAGGGCGCCGGAGTTGATCAGCGTTCCCTCGCCGGAGGTTGCGGTGCCGCTGACCGCGGGATCTTCCTCGCCCGTGTCCAGCACGGCCCGGACCGGCAGGTCGAACGTCCGGGCGAAGTCGAGGTCGCGCTGGTCGTGGGCCGGGACGGCCATGATGGCGCCGGTGCCGTAGTCGGCCAGCACGTAGTCGGCGGCCCAGACAGGCAGCTTCTCGCCGTTCAGCGGGTTGATGGCGTACCGGCCGGTGAAGACGCCGGTCTTCTCCCGCTCGGTGGACTGGCGTTCAATTTCGGAGAGCGCCTTGACCTGATCGCGGTAGGCGTCCAAGGCAGCGGCATGCTCCTCCGTGACCAGTTCGACGGCGATCGGCGCGTCGGCGGCGACGACGAAGAACGTCGCGCCGTACAGGGTGTCGGGACGTGTTGTGAATACTGTGACGTCCTTGGCGGGTCGGCCGCCGTCGGCTTCGATCACGAAGTTGACGTGCGCGCCTTCGGACCGTCCGATCCAGTTCTTCTGCATGGCGAGGACGCGTTCGGGCCAGTGGCCGCGCAGTTCGTCCATATCGTCGAGCAGTCGGTCGGCGTAATCGGTGATCTTGAAGTACCACTGGTTGAGCGACTTCTTGGTGACCGGGGTGCCGCAGCGCTCACAGGCACCGTTGACGACCTGCTCGTTGGCCAGCACCGTCTGGTCCTTGGGGCACCAGTTGACGGGGGAATTCTTGCGGTAGGCCAGGCCGCGCTCGTGAAAGCGCTTGAAGAGCCACTGCGTCCAGCGGTAGTACTCCGGGTCGGACGTGTGGATCCGGCGGGACCAGTCGGCGGAGATGGCATAGCGTTTGAACGATGCCGCCTGGGTCTCGATATTGGCGTAGGTCCACTCGCTGGGGTGGGCATTGCGCTTGATGGCGGCGTTCTCGGCGGGAAGCCCGAAGGAATCCCAGCCGATCGGGTGCAGCACGTCAAAACCCTTTTGGCGCAGGTACCGGGCGACGACGTCGCCCATCGCGAACGCTTCCGCGTGGCCCATGTGAAGGTCGCCGGAGGGGTACGGGAACATGTCCAGCACGTACCGCCGCTCCTTCGAGCCGTCGTCGACGGGCGTGAAGACCTTGAGGTCCTCCCACACCTGGGGCCACTTGGCCTCCATGGCCGCGAAGCTGTAGGCACCCTCGTCGGGGATCTCCGCTGCGACTGCTGGTGTTCCGGTCTCTGTCTCCGGCTGAACGCTCACTGCTGGCCTCTTCTGTTCTGTCAAGCCTTATGGTCCGTCAAGTCTTGTACCGTCAAATCTCTCAGGCGGAGGCGATGCCCCGCCCGCTCCCCTGCCGTCCGCCCAAAAGGGTCCAGACACACAAAAGCCCCTCGACACGGAGGGGCTGCCGCTCGGCAAACCGAGTTCTCGTCGGGATGCCGGGCGGCTAGCTAAGCAGGAGCATCGCACGCATAGCTCTACTTTAGCGCCTCCAGCCGGTTCGCGGGGAAACCTCAGCGGACTTGCGGGAGCCGGGCCGCCAACGGTACGGCCGGCCGAAGAGCGGGGCACGGCGATCGTCACCCGAGCTGACAATTCCGAATTGTTATAAATGCACCACCCGGAAGAGACGTGTACTTACGCCAACAATGACGATCCTGCCGGGCCACCAGCCTCTCCCGCAGAAAGTACATGCCGCAATTTGCCAAGTGGATTTCCAGACCAACCCAAGTACATTTGCCGCGTGTCCGGGTAATGGGAACTTACCCATTGACAAATTGGTGCCTACATGAGAGCGGCCATGCAGATTCGACAATCCCGGGTGAATATTTACTCCTTGCCAAACACTCTAAGGAGGAACACTATGCACTCAAGGCCGCTGGGGAATTTCGCAACAGGTCTCGGGTTGAGGAGCCTGACATGTCTGTCATGCGCAGTTGTAGCCTGCCACCAATCATCGATCCGGCCGAGCGGTGCGCCGCGTCCGGACGCAGCCCGGAAACGGTCTAGCCATGTTTGGCTGGATTACTCGTTTCAGCTTGCAGTTCCGTATCCTGGTGCTCGCGCTTGCAGCCGGAATTGTCGCCTTCGGCATAATTAATGTCCCCCGCATCGCCGTGGACACAATGCCGGAATTCGCACCGGCGCAAGTCGAAATCCAGACCGAGGCCCTTGGCCTTTCTGCTGTGGAAGTTGAACAGCTGATTACTTCCCCGATGGAAGCCGACCTCCTCAACGGGGTGGCCTGGCTGGACGAGATCCGCTCGAAATCCGTCCCGGGGCTGTCCTCCATCGAGCTCGTCTTCGCGCCCGGCACGGACCTGTTGCGCGCACGCCAGCTCGTCGCGGAACGAATGACCCAGGCCGTGGCGCTGCCGAACGTCTCCGCTCCCCCGCTGATCATGCAGCCCATGTCCTCCACCAGCCGCGTGCTGATGGTGAAGATGAACTCGAAGCAGCTCTCCGGCATTGAAATGTCGGTCCTGGCCCGGTGGAAGATCAAACCACGGCTGATCGGCATTCCCGGCGTGGCGAACGTTTCCATTTGGGGCCAGCGCGAGCAGCAACTCCAGGTCGAGGTCACCCCCACGCAGCTCCGTGACAAGGGAATCACCCTCGAACAGGTCATCAAGACGACCGGCAACGCGGTGTGGGTGTCGCCGTTGAGTTTCCTCGAGGCGTCCACCCCGGGCACAGGCGGTTTCGTCGAGTCTCCCAGCCAGCGGCTCGGCATCCAGCACGTCCTCCCGATCCGGACTCCGGCCGACCTTTCCAAAGTCAGCGTGGAGGATTCGTCCCCCGCCATGCTGCTTGGCGATATTGCCCAGGTCAGGGAAGACCACCAGCCCCTGATCGGCGACGCCGTCGTCGGACAGGACGCCGGGCTGATGCTCGTCATCGAGAAGTTCCCCAGTACCAGCGCAGTTGAGGTGACCGAGGCTATTGAGGCCGCCCTCAAGGACATGGAACCCGGCCTGTCCGGCGTGCAGCTGGACACCACAGTGTTCCGCCCCGCGACCGCAGTCCAGGACTCGGTGACCGGCCTGGGCCTGGCCCTGTTGATCAGCCTGCTGATCGCCGTCGGACTCTTCTGGCTGCTCTTCCGCTCGTGGCGCGTGGCGGTAATTGCCCTCGCGGCCATTGCCACGACCGTCACGACGGCGGCAGTGGTCCTCTACGCGCAAGACGCCACGTTGAACCTCGCCGTCCTGGTCGGCATGATCCTCGGAATGTCCGTGATTGTGGGCGACATCGTCGATGACGTCCAGGCCCAGCGACGTCGGCCCCTGGTCACCGAGGCCACGGAAACCGAGGCCACGCTGCGGTCCCGGATCGTGTCGGTGGTGCGGAGTGTCAGGACGCCCATATTCCTGGCCTCACTGATTATGGTGCTCGTCCTCATCCCGACGCTGTTCGTACCCGGGGTCGGCGGCTCCTTCTTCACTCCGCTGTTTTGGTCCCTGGTGCTGGCCCTGGTGATCGGCCTGCTCGTCGGCCTCTCGGTCACGCCGGTGCTGGTGCAGCTCCTGCTGCCCCGCGACGCGGCGCCCCGCAAGGAGCCTCCGGCAGCCGGTCGCGCCCGCGCGAACTACGAGCGCGCGCTCGATGGCGCCCGCTCCCGCCGGACCCTCACCCTGGTGGCCGTAGCTGTTGTCGGCGTGCTTGGTCTGGCCGCCGGATCCCAGTTGGTGGGGAACCGGCCGGTTGTTCCGACGCTGCCGGACAGGACCCTGCTGGTCCAGTGGGACTCGATGGCCGGCACCTCCAACGACGAGGTGCGCCGGATCGCGTCCAGGGCCTCTGACGAACTCAAGGCCCTGCCGGGGGTAACCGGGGTCGGTGGGCACATCGGCCGGGCCATCACCTCCGACCAGGTCGTCGGAAACAGCGCGGCGGAGTTGTGGGTGTCAATTGATCCCGGGGCCAACTTCAGTGAGACGGAGCAGGCCGTCCGGGACGTGGTGCAGGGCTACCCCGGCATCACGCACAACGTTGTGAACTACTCGGAGCAGAAGATCGGCGACATGCACAGCAGCCTGGAGCCCGGTTTCGGGGTCCGCGTGTACGGCACGGAAATGCCCGTCCTGCGGGAAAAGGCCGAAGAGATCCGCAAGGCCCTGGAGAACATCAACGGGGTCAAGAACCCGACCATCAACGCAGCGGCTATGACTCCGATCGTGGAGGTCGAGGTCAACCTGGAGGCTGCCCAGAAGTTCGGCATCAAGCCCGGTGACGCCAGACGCGCCGCCGCGACGCTGATGCAGGGGGTCGTCGTAGGCAACCTCTTTGAAGAGCAGAAGGTCTTCGAGGTCGTCGTGCGCGGCGCGGTTGACGTCAGGGATGACCTGACCAGCATCCGTGAACTGCTCATCGATACTCCGTCCGGCGGCCACGTCCAACTGGGCCAGATCGCCGTGATCCGGATGGTGCCCAATGAAGTCGTCGTCATGCACGACGACACGTCGCGGCGGATCGATATCCTGGCCGACGTCAGCGGACGGCCGCTGGCCGACGTGCAGCGCGACATCGAAGCCACGATCAAGCAAATCCAGTTCCCGCTCGAGTACCACGCCGAGATCCCGGCGAAGTACGGCCAGTTGCAGGCCGCCGACACGCTGGTGCTGTGGATTGCCGCCGCCGCCCTCCTCGGCGTATTCCTGCTGCTGCAGACGGCGGTCCGGAGCTGGAAGCTGGCCCTCGCCAACTTCCTGGCACTGCCGGCTGCGCTGGCCGGAGCGGCCGTGGCCGCCTGGATCGGCGCCGCCACGATCTCCTGGATTGCCATGACGGCCTTTGCCGCGGTCCTGGCCATCGCCGCCCGCAACACAACCGTGCTGTCCGGGCGTATCGATGAACTGTGGCGTACCCAGCCGAAGTCATTACGCGGGGAGATCATCATGGTGGCAGCCAGGGACCGGGTAGCTCCGGTATTGAAGGCTGCCCTGATCACCGCACTCGTGCTGGTTCCGCCCGCGGTGTTCGGCGGGACCGTCGGCCAGGCCGTGATTGCCCCGATGCTGCTCATCATCGCCGGAGGCCTCGTGACCACAACCCTCGTGGCCCTGCTGGTGCTCCCTCTGCTGGCCCTATGGTTCGGTCCCCGCACCGCACCGGAAGAGTGGTCGGAAGTGTACGAAGCGGAAGTCCCCGTTCAGCCCGATACGCAGGAAAAGGTGGAAGTAAAATGACCAGCCAGAAGCCCCAACGGCATCTGCCCCTGGCGGCCGCTGTCTGCGCCGCTCTCCTCTTCGCCCTCCCGGCCTGCGCGCAGCCCGCGGCGGTGACGCCCGCATCGGTTGGCGAGGCCCCTGCGAAAGTGGAGAAGAACTCCACGACCGGCATCGCCAAGCTGACCCTGACCGAACACGGCCTGAGCCGCATCGATCTGCAGACGGCAACTGTTGCCGCCGGTGCGGGATCGGACGTGCTGCTGCCGTACGCCTCGCTGCTCTACGATGCGAACGGCAAGACCTGGGTCTACACCAACCCCGCCCCGCGGGTGTTTGAACGCCAGGCAGTCACCGTCAGCAAGGTCGAGTCCGGCGTGGTCACCGCCAGCCAAGGTCCCGCCGTGGGGACTCCGGTTGTAACAGTCGGCGCGGTTGAACTGTTCGGCGCCGAGTTCAACACGGGGAAATGACATGCGCCGGATAGTCGCAGCCAGCCTGAAGTTCAGATCGATCATCATCGCGCTGGCAGCTGCGCTGATGATCGTGGGCGGCGCGCAACTCAGCAGCGCCTCGGTGGACGTGTTCCCCGAGTTCGCGCCGCCCAAGGTGGAAGTCCAGACAGCCTGCCTGGGACTTACCGCCGCCGAGGTCGAAGAACTCGTGTCGGTTCCGATGGAAGAGGCGTTTAACGGAATCGACGGCCTCGACCACATGAGGTCCAAGTCCGTGCCGCAGCTCTCGTCAATTGTGATGGAATTCGAGAACGGCACGGATCTGCTGACCGCAAGGCAGCTGGTGTCCGAGCGGATGGCTACGGTCATCCCGACCCTGCCCACGTGGGCTGCCCCGCCGCTGATGCTGCAGCCTTTGTCCTCGACCAGCCGCGTGATGAAGATCGGCCTGTCCTCGGACACACGGTCGCTGATTGAGATGTCGATGATTTCCTACTGGAACATCAGGGCTCATCTGCTCCGGGTTCCGGGGGTGGCCAATGTCGCCATCTGGGGCGAACGCCTCCAGATGCTTCAGGTGCAGGTTGATCCGGCCAGGCTGGCGGCCAACAATGTCACGCTGGAAACAGTGATGAGTTCCACCTCCGACGCTCTGGACGCGGGTCTGCTCCAGTACTCCCCGGGCGCCCTCATCGGTACCGGCGGCTCGATCGATACCCCCAGCCAGGCCATTGGCATCCGGCATGTACAACCCATCACCTCCCCGGAGGAACTGGCGAAGGTGGCCGTGGAGGACCGTGACGGCAAGGCGCCGCTGCGCCTGTCCGACGTCGCCAACGTCGTGGAAGACCACCAGCAGCTGATCGGTGATGCCGTCATTAATGGCGGCCCGGGGCTCATGCTGATCGTCGAGAAGCTCCCTTGGGGCAACACCCTCGAAGTGACGCGCGGGGTGGAGGAGGCCCTGAAGCAGCTTGAGCCCGGCCTCACCGGGATTGCCGTGGACACCACACTGTTCCGGCCGGCGACCTTCATCGAGGAGTCCCTCGGCAACCTGGGCGTCGCCCTGCTGCTCGGATGCCTTCTGGTCATCCTGGTCTTGAGCGTCTTCCTGTTCCAGTGGCGGACGGCGCTGGTCAGCGTGATGGCCATCCCCTTGTCCCTGATGGCCGCGGCCCTGGTGCTCTACTGGACCGGAGGCACGATTAACACGATGGTGCTTGCGGGGCTGGTGATTGCCGTCGGGGTGGTGGTGGACGATGCCATTATCGACGTGGAAAACATCGTCCGACGGCTCCGGCACCACCGGGCCAGCGGCGGGGCCGGCAGCACCGCCAGGGTCGTGGTCAACGCCTCGCTTGAGGTGCGCGGACCCATTGTCTACGCCACCTTGATCATCGTCGCCGCCACGGTGCCGATCTTTTTCCTGGACGGACTGACCGGCGCGTTCTTCCGTCCGCTGGCAACCTCCTACACCCTCGCGGTGATGGCGTCCATGCTGGTTGCCCTCACCGTCACCCCGGCGATGGCCTACATCTTCCTCCGGAACGCCAAACTGGAGGACCGGGATCCGCCCGTGGTGCGGATCCTGAAGCGCTGGTACGCCCGGCTGCTCCAGCCCATGGTCCGCAGGCCCGCCCCGGGGTACCTTGCCCTGGGCGCCCTGGGCGTCATCGGTATTGTGGCGGCGCCCCTGTTGGGCCAGTCATTGCTCCCGTCGTTTAAGGAGCGGGACTTCCTGATGCACTGGCTCACGCAGCCCGGCACGTCCAACGCCGAGGAGGTCAGGGTCAGCCAGCTGGCCTGCAAGGAACTCATGACGATCCCGGGCGTGAACAACTGCGGCTCCCACATCGGCCAGGCTTTCAACGCCGATGAGGTGGTGGGTGTCTACTTCGGTGAGAACTGGATCAGCGTCGACCCCGCGGTCGATTACGACGAGACCCTGGCCGCCGTGCAGGCGGTCGTGGACGGCTATCCAGGCATCGTCCGGGACGTCCAGACCTACCTCAAGGAACGCATCCGCGAGGTCCTGACAGGAACTGGCTACGCCGTCGTCGTGCGGGTCTATGGCGACGATCTTGCGACGCTGCGCCAGGAGGCTGACAAGATCAAGGGCATTCTCGGCGGTATCGAGGGCGCCATCGGTGCGAAGGTTGCCCTCCAGGCCAACATTCCCCAGATCAACGTGGAAGTTAATCTGGATGCCGCGAACCGATACGGGCTGAAGCCGGGCGACGTTCGCCGCGCCGCCGCGACCCTGGTCGCCGGGGAGGAAGTCGGAGACGTCTTCCGGGACGGCAAAGCCTACGACGTCCAGGTGTGGAGCCCGCCGGAGATCCGGACCAGTGTCACGAGCATTGAAAACCTCCCACTCGATACCCCGGGCGGAGAAAGGATCCGGATGGCTGACGTCGCCACGATTTCCGTCAAACCCACCCCCAATGTCATTGAGCGGTCGGAGGGATCCAGGCGCATCGATGTCAGCGCCAACGTCAAGGAAGGGGACCTTGCGAAGGTCGTCGAGAAATTGAAGTCAGAGATGGAGTCGGTCCAGTTCCCGATCGGTTATGAAGCGGTGGTCCTGGGCGAATACGCGGAACGCCAGGCCGCGACACAGCGCCTGCTGCTCTACTCGGCCGGCGCGGTCATTGTGGTCTTCCTCCTGCTCCAGGCGGCCTTCCGGAGCTGGCGGTTGGCCATCCTGGCCCTCCTGACGCTGCCGGTCGCCTTGGTGGGGGGGGTGATTGCGGCCCACCTCAGCGGCGGGATCCTGTCGCTGGGTTCGCTGGTCGGCTTCCTGACGCTGATGGGGATCGCGGCCCGCAACGGCATCCTGCTCATCAACCACTGCCAGCACCTGGAGCAGTACGAGGGGATGGCCTTCGGACCGGCGCTGGTGCTCCGGGGGGCCTCCGAACGGTTGTCACCGATCCTGATGACCACGCTTGCCACCGCCCTCGCCCTCGTGCCGCTGGTGGTGATGGGGAACATTCCGGGCCATGAGATTGAACATCCCATGGCGGTGGTGATTCTGGGCGGCCTCGTCACGTCGACGCTCGTCAACCTGTTCATCGTTCCGTCGCTCTACCTGCGCTTCGCCAAGAAGGGTCCAAAGCGTGAGCGCCGGCCCAACCAGCCGCAGCCGGCACCCGCCGTCTAGCAGCGGTCCACTACTACCAAGAAAGACGCCAGGGACATGGCCCTCCCATGAAAACGCTTCACGGCTTGGCTCCGCGCCGCGGGCACTGACGCTCCACATCCTTCGCGGGGCGCAGCCAAGAAAGTGCTCCGGGCCAGCATCGCTGGCCCGGAGCACTTTCTTGCCGTGAGGCCCGGGGAACGGCTACCTGACGTCGTCGTCGACCCAGTCCATGGACTTGGTGATGGCCTTCTTCCACAGGCGCATCTGGCGCTCGCGCTCGGACTGGTCCATCGTCGGCTCCCAGCGCTTGTCCTCGGACCAGTTGGCGGAACATTCCCCGAGGTCCTTCCAGAAGCCGACGGCGAGCCCGGCGGCGTAGGCGGCGCCCAGCGCGGTGGTCTCCACCACCTTGGGCCGGATCACCGGAACACCGAGGATATCCGCCTGGAACTGCATCAGCGCGTCGTTAGCGACCATGCCGCCGTCGACCTTCAGTTCCGTCAGCGGCACGCCCGAGTCCGCATTGACGGCGTCGAGTACCTCGCGGGTCTGGAAGGCGGTGGCCTCCAGCGCCGCGCGGGCGATGTGGTTCTTGTTCACAAAGCGGGTCAGGCCGACAATCGCGCCGCGGGCGTCGGAACGCCAATACGGGGCGAACAGGCCGGAGAACGCCGGAACGATATACACGCCGCCGTTGTTCTCGACCGAGGCCGCAAGCGACTCGATTTCCGGGGCGCTGCTGATCATCCCGAGGTTGTCACGCAGCCACTGGACCAGCGACCCGGTGACGGCGATGGAGCCTTCCAGGGCGTAGTGCGGGGCGGCGTCGCCGAGCTTGTAGCCGACGGTGGTCAGCAGCCCGTTCTTGGAGTGGACGATTTCCTCACCGGTGTTGAAGATGAGGAAGCAGCCGGTGCCGTAGGTGTTCTTGGCTTCGCCGGCCTCGAAGGCCGCCTGGCCGAACGTGGCCGCCTGCTGGTCGCCCAGGATGCCGGCGACGGGGACTTCACGCAGCAGCTGCGAGGTGTGCACCGTGCCGTAGACCTCGGAGGAGGACTTGATCGCAGGCATCATGGACGCCGGCACCCCGAAGGCGTCGAGGATCCCCTGGTCCCAGGAGAGCGTCTCCAGGTCCATGAACATGGTCCTCGAGGCGTTGGTGACATCCGTGACGTGCACACCGCCGTCGATCCCTCCGGTGAGATTCCAGAGCACCCAGCAGTCGGTGTTGCCGAAGACCAGGTCCCCGGCCTCGGCCTTGGCGCGGGCCCCCTCGACGTTGTCCAGGATCCACTTGATCTTGGTGCCCGAGAAGTAGGTGGCCAGCGGCAGGCCGACCTTCTGTTTGAAACGCTCCGGCCCCCCGTCCTGGGCCAGCTCATCCACGATCGGCTGCGTGCGCGTGTCCTGCCAGACGATGGCGTTATAGATCGCCTTGCCCGTCGTCTTGTCCCAGACGACGGCGGTTTCGCGCTGGTTGGTGATGCCGACGGCGGCAATGTCGTGCCGGGTCAGGTTCGCTTTCGAGAGGGCTGAGGCGATCACCTCACGGGTGTTGTCCCAGATCTCGGCGGGATCGTGCTCCACCCAGCCGGCCTGCGGAAAAATCTGCTCGTGCTCCATCTGGCCCGAGGACACGATATGTCCGCTGTGGTCGAACACGATGGCACGGGTGCTCGTGGTGCCCTGGTCGATGGCGATTACGTACTGGTTCATGTTGACGTCCTTGTCTTTTTTGGCCTCGCGGTTGAACTGCGGTTAGAGGGGGATTGCAGGGGCGATGATCGGCACGACTGCGGCCACGAGGCCGGCGATTCCGCCG
Organism: Arthrobacter ginsengisoli; assembly: GCF_031456935.1. NCBI lineage: Bacteria > Bacillati > Actinomycetota > Actinomycetes > Micrococcales > Micrococcaceae > Arthrobacter > Arthrobacter ginsengisoli. The sequence goes on from NZ_JAVDVQ010000001.1 coordinate 169,103, forward strand.
CCGACGAGGGGTCCAACAACGGGGATCCAGGAGTAGCCCCAGTCGCTCGAGCCCTTGCCCTTGATCGGCAGCAACGCGTGCGCGATGCGGGGGCCGAGGTCACGTGCCGGGTTGATGGCGTAGCCGGTGGGACCGCCCAGTGAGACACCGATACCAACAACGAGCAGCGCCACCGCCAGCGGGCCGAGTCCGGAGGGAGTCCCGCCGAAGGTCAGGATGACGAACACGAGGACAAACGTGCCGACGATCTCGGTGATCAGGTTCCACTGGCTGGAGCGGATTGCCGGGCCGGTGGAGAACACGGCCAGCTGGCTGGCGGGCACAGGCTCGCCGTCAAAGTGCTGCTTGTAGGCCAGCCACATGACCACGGCGCCGAGGAAGGCGCCGAGCAGTTCACCGCCGAAGTACGTCAGCGTCGAAGCGAAGTCGACCGGAACGCCGGGAGCGTAAAACCTCTTGCCGTTGAGCAGCAGGCCAAAAGTCACGGCCGGGTTCAGGTGCGCACCGGACAGGGCAGCAACATAGACACCGGAGAAGACGGCGATGCCCCATCCCCAGGTCACCATCAGGAACCCGCCGTTGTTGCCCTTGGTGCCTTTGAGTGCAACGTTTGCCACAACGCCGCAACCCAGCAGGGTCAGCATTGCGGTACCGAATACTTCGGACAGGAAAACTATTCCAAGAGACATCTTTGACTCCTCTATTTTCTGTTGTCAGCCCGTCGCGAGTTTGAAGGGCTGTTGGGCCGGTGCCTGTTGGCGCCGCCGGCCGGCCACTGCGCCGGTCCCCCAGAGGAACCACGCAGTCCTTGCGTCCGGACGTCCCCCGCCCGGTCGCCGGGGTCTATCAGGAGACCAGGCTGTGGACCTGAACGCCGTGGAATCGCTTGAGCACCTCCTGAGCGTGGCTGATCTCGGCAGACCGTGTTGCCGCGTCCCAGCCCAGCGGGCCGGAGAGGACGTCGGCGACCTCGTTCAGCAGCTCGCCGGTCACCAGTCCCCTGAAGGCGAGGGAGGTGCGGCGGATCAGGATGTCGGCCAGGTGACCGATCTGCTCGTTCCGGGCCATAAACTCCAGCTCACGGACGCTCAGTTCGCGGGTCGAGTGCAGGAGCCGGTCCGGGGCGCGGTCGAGGAAACTGATGACTTCCTCGGCGCGGGTGCCGTAGCGGGTCAGCAGCCCTGCGGTACGGTCAGCGTCGCGGCCTGCGGCCATGTGCGCCTTGATCCAGCGCTGCACGGCGTCCCCGGTGCCCGGGAACCCGGCACCGCCTCCGATGGCGAGTTTCGCCGTCGAGACCTTCCGTACCAGGCCAAGTTCATTGAGGACGTTAGTGCTCAGGTGCTCGGCGAGGGCCCGGAACGTGGTCCACTTTCCGCCGACGAGACTGAACACGACGGCGCCGCCATCGTTGCCGGAGCCGGAACCGGCGCGGCGTTCGATCCGGTAGTCCCGGCTGACGAAGCCGGGCTGGGTGGCGTCGTGCCTGGGCAACGGGCGGACTCCGGAGAAGGTGTAGACGATCTGCTCCCGGTCCAGGGTGATATCCGGGAAGACGTGGCCAATCAGCTCGAGGAAGTAGTCGATCTCCGCCCCGGTGCACACGGCGTCCTCCGCCAGGTCGGCGTCGACGTCGGTGGTGCCCACCAGGACCCGGTCGCCCATCGGATAGATCAGCACGATCCGGCCGTCGGTGTGTTCGAAGAAGATCTCACGCCCGTTGCAGGCGGCCAGCAGTTCCGGGTGGTCCAGCACGATGTGCGATCCCTTGGTGCCGCCCATGAAGGCCGACGGCGCGCCCATCTTCTCGTTGGTCAGGTCGACCCAGGCGCCGGTGGTGTTGACAATGACGTCCGCGGAGAAGTCGAACAGTTCACCGGTGAGCTCATCCCGGAGTTCCACGACGCTGCCGGTATGCCCGGCTCCCGCACCGTCCCTGACCGCGACGAGCGCGAGGTAGTTGCTGGCCCGGGCGTCACTGGCGCCGGCGGCGCCGGCCTTCTCGCCGTCCTGCAGCACGTCAAGGGTCAGGCGCTCGGGGTTGTGGACGGAAGCGTCAAAATACGTGGCCGCGTATTTGATGCCCGGGTGCAGGCGCGGCAGTTCCGCCAGCGCCCGCTTGCGCCCGCGGAACTCGTGCCGGGGCACGGTGCCGCCGTCGCGGGAGAAGAAGTCGTACAGGCTCAGCCCGAGTTTGATCAGGAAGGCGCCGCGTTCCTTCGGCGCGCCCTGCTGCTTGTGCGTCAGGAAGCGCAGCGGGGCGGCGAGGACACCGGAAAACGTGCTGAAGATGGGGATGGTGGTCTGCAGCGGTTTCACGTAGTGCGGCGCGATGCGCAGCAGCCGGTTGCGTTCCACCACCGACTCCCGGACCAGGCGGAATTCGCCGTTCTCGAGGTAGCGGATGCCGCCATGGATCATGTGTGAGGAGGCGCCGCTGGCCCCCTGGCAGTAATCCCCGCGCTCCACGAGGGCGACGTCGATACCCTGCAGGGCCAGATCCCGGAACGTGCCCACTCCATTGATCCCGCCTCCGATGATCAGCACCTGCGCGTGGGGCCGCTTCCGCAGCTTCTCCACCGATGCTCGCTCGCCGGCCGGCGCCTGGTTGCGGGCTGAATCCTTCTGTCCCAAGAACTGCTCCTACTGCTTTGCTCTGGTGCGGCGCGCCGCGTGGCGCGGCGCCGTTCAACACTATTCTTTGGACTAATGGAAAATGGAGTCAAGCACTATGCACAAACGTGCAGAACGGAAATGGGATGACGCCCTCACGCCACTCCGACGCTCTCCGCGCGGCCCAGTTGTATTACCTGCAGGACCTGACCATGGACGCCATCGCCCGTGAGCTCCGCACCTCCCGGTCCACCGTGTCGCGGCTGCTTTCCTCGGCCCGGGAATCCGGCCTGGTGCAGATCCAGATCCGCAGTCCGCTGGACACCGGACCCGAACTGGCGAGCATGATCCGCGCCGAATACAAAGTCGATGTGCACGTGGTTCCGGTCGTGGACACGCTCAATGAGGCGGAAACACTTGACCGCGTGGCCATGCAGGCCGCACGCACCATCGGCCCCCTGGTCGACTCCAATGCCATCATCGGCGTCGCCTGGGGTTCAACCCTGAGCGCCGTCAGCCGGCACCTGACCCGGAAGATCACCCACGACAGCGTGATCGTCCAGCTCAACGGTGCGGGCAACATGCAAACCACTGGCATCACCTATGCCTCTGACATCATGCGCCGCTTTGGCAGCGCCTACGGGGCGCGGGTGGAACAGTTCCCGGTGCCGGCGTTTTTCGACCACGCCGCGACCAAAAAGGCCATGTGGAATGAGCGCAGTGTGCAACGCATCCTTGAACTCCAGGCCCGCATGAGCATCGCGATTTTCGGCGTCGGATCGGTCGACGCCGACTACCCCAGCCACGTCTACGCGGGCGGTTACCTCGATGAGGACGACCTGAATGTTCTGGCCAACTCCGACGTCGTGGGCGATGTCGCCACTGTGTTCTTCCGCGCCGATGGCTCGGCTGATGGCATCACCCTCAACGAACGCTCCACCGGACCGGACCTTGCGCAGTTGCGTCAGGTGCGCCGGCGGATCTGTGTGGTGTCCGGTGCCTCCAAGATCAACGGCCTGCGCGGCGCTCTCGCCGCGGGCCTGGCCACGGACCTCATCCTGGACGAGGCCAGCGCCCGGCGGCTGGTCAGCTTCGACGGCTTGTCCTGAGCCGGGCTTGCCCGGTTCGGCCGGGCCCGCCCGGCCTGCCGTGGGGAGCACCGGCAACGGAGTCGGTAAAGTCGATGTTATGAAACCCTCTCCCCGGCTCAGCCTCAACAACGGTGTCCTGATCGACCAGTTGGGGTTCGGACTCTACAAGGTGCCTCCCGCCGAAGCCGCGGGACTCGTGACCATGGCGCTCGAGGCCGGCTACCGGCACTTCGACACCGCCGCCATGTACGGGAACGAGACAGGCGTTGCCCGTGGCATTGGTTCGCTGTCCAGCTTCGTGAGCACCGACGACGCCCGGGGCGGATCCGGCGAGGCCTCCCCATCGCTTTCACGCGAGGACCTGTTCGTGACGACCAAACTCTGGAACGATGACCAGGGCTACGACGCCACGCTGCGGGCCTTCGACACGTCCATGGCCAACCTCGGACTGGAATACGTGGATATGTACCTGATCCACTGGCCGTGTCCGCAGCGGGGCCTGTATTCCGAGAGCTACCGCGCCATGGAGACGCTGTACCGGGAAGGCAGGGCGCGGGCTATCGGCGTCTCGAATTTCCAGCCAGCCCACCTGGACCGCCTGCTGCAGACCGCAGAGGTCGTCCCTGCCGTCAACCAGATCGAGCTGCACCCGTGGCTCCAGCAGGAGGAACTCCGCGCCCTGCACGGCGGGCTGGGAATCACCACCGAGGCATGGAGCCCGCTGGGCCGCGGCCAGGTCCTGCAGGATCCGGTGGTGCTGGACCTCGCCGCCGCGCACGGCAGGACCCCGGCGCAGATCATCCTCCGCTGGCATGTCCAGCTCGGCAACGTCACCATCCCCAAGGCGAGCTCGTACGCCCGGATCAGGGAAAACCTGAACGTCTTCGGTTTCAGCCTCGAGGCCGCCGCCATGGACGCCCTGGCCGGTCTGGAACGCGGCTTCCGCACCGGCTCCCACCCGGACTCCGTCAATTAGGACTGATCGAATGGAACACGTGGCCACCGAGCCCGCCCCCACTCCCCTGTTCAGCGCCGGCCTCGAGGCCCGCACCCATGCCGCCGGGATGGTCCTGGACGGCACCAGGGTCGCCTACTGGAGCTACGAGCCGGTCCGTGTGACGCCGGAGACCCGGACCATCCTGGTCATTCACGGCTTCCGCGGCGACCACCACGGACTGCTCCGGGTCGCGGACCAGCTTCCCGAGATGCGGCTGATCATGCCCGACCTCCCAGGCTTCGGCAGTTCGGCCGCGTTCGCGGCTGCCGGACACACTGTTGAGCGCTACGGCCGGTTCATCTCCGACTTCCTGGCGGCGCTGCGTCTGGGCCCCGACACGGTCCTGCTGGGGCACTCCTTTGGCTCCATCATCGCCAGCCACTACGTGGCGGCGCACCCGGACACCGTCGCTGCGCTGATCCTGGTCAACCCGATCGCCGCCCCCGCCCTCGAGGGGCCCAAGGGGCTCATGACCAAACTCGCCGTCCTGTACTACGAAGCCGCCGCACGGCTGCCCCGCCGGCTGGGCCAGGGACTGTTGCGCAGCCAGCTGATCGTGCGGGTCATGAGCGAGACGATGGCGAAGACCCGGGACCAGCAGCTCCGCCGTTTTGTGCATGCCCAGCACAGCGCCTATTTCTCCGCCTTCGCGGACCGTGACAGCCTGCTGGAGGCGTTCAAGGCCTCAGTCGGCAGCAACGTCGCAGAAGTCGCCGGCAGCCTCACCCTTCCCGTGCTGCTGATCGCCGGCGAAAAGGACGAGATCGCCACGCTGCCGGACCAGCACACGCTGCTCGCCCTGCTGCCGGACGCGCACCTGGACGTGATCCCGGGCGTCGGCCACCTGATCCACTACGAAACCCCGGAACCCGCCGCGGGGTTCATCCGCCGCTTCCTGAAAGACCATTCCGCGTGAGAATCCTCATCGATGCCCGCTTCACCCGGCTGGACCACCATGACGGCATCAGCCGCTACGGTTCCAGCCTGATCGAGGCCACAGCCAAGATCGCCGATGTCTCCATGCTGATCAGCGACGTCCGCCAGCTGGCCCTGCTGCCGGATGTTCCGTACACCCTGATCAACAGCCCGCTGTCCCCTGCCGAAGTGTTTGTCGCCGGCAAAATCAACAGGCTCGGCGCCGACGTCGTGGTGTGTCCGATGCAGACCATGGGCAGCCTGGGCCGGAAGTACGCCCTGGTGCTGACCCTGCACGACCTGATCTACTACGAACACCCGGCGCCGCCCGGATTCCTGCCCGGTCCCGTCCGCGTCCTCTGGCGGCTGTACCACAAGGCCTTCTGGCCGCAGCGGCTCCTGCTGAACCGGGCCGACGTCGTGGCCACGATCAGTTCCACGACCGCCGCCCTGATCGCGAAGTACCGGCTCACGCGGCGTCCCGTCCGGATCGTCGGCAACGCCCCGCAGCACGGCCACACGCCGCGGGACCCCGGAGCGGGGGCCGACAAAACGCTGTTGTACATGGGTTCCTTCATGCCGTACAAGAACGTGGAGACCATGATCACGGGCATGGCGGAGCTCCCGGACATGAGCCTGCACCTGCTCAGCCGGATCACCCCCGAACGCCGGGCCGAACTCGAGGCCCTGGCGCCGGCGGGCGCGGACATCGTCTTCCACAACGGCGTGACCGACGCCGAATATGAGGCCCTGCTGGGACGGACCACTGCCCTGGTCAGTCTCTCCCGGGCGGAGGGCTACGGCCTGCCCCTCGTGGAAGCCATGTCCCACGGCACGCCCGTGATCGCCAGTGACATCCCGATCTTCCGCGAAGTGGGGGGCGACGCCGTCAGCTACGTCCATCCGGATGCCCCTGCGGAATTTGCCGCGGCGGTCCGGAAGCTCGAGGAACCGGACCTGTGGAAGACCCGTTCCCGGCGTTCGGTGGAACGCGCCGCCGACTTCAGCTGGGACGAGTCCGCCCGCAGGCTGCTGGCCGCCGCCGAGGAGGCCGTGGCAGTGCGCGCACACCGGTCGGGGCAGGGCCGGAAGTAGCCGGCACAAAGACCCAATCCGCGCCGAAATCGCCGGAAGCCTGCGGCGTCGCCGGAATCTCCCTAACGGCGAACCCGCAGCATCCCGGTGATCCCGGGACTATGCTGCGCGAACGGCGTCGCCGGGAAAGTCCTAGAGCACATCCACGCCGTCGAGCCGCAACTGGACCGGCTCGTCCGTGCGTTTGGCGGCAGCGGCGACCTTGACCGCGCGCAGTACCCGGGTGACTTGGGTGGCCTGGCCGTACGGGATGAACAACAGCGTCCGAACGTCCTCGACGCCGGACCCTGGCGCTCCACCCTGGCCGGGGGCGCCGGCCAGCACGAGGGGGGCCGGGCCGGCGGTCCGCAGCACGATCCCCTGCTGGCCCAGCTGCTGCTCGACGGCCGCACCGAAGTGCCCGACGGCGGTCCGGCCGCCGGTGATGGAGGCGACCCGGACGGCCGGGGGCAGCTGCAGTTCCTGGCGCAGCGACAATTCCCGCTGGGCGTAGCCGGCAGGGTCCCAGCGCAGCAGGGCCCCGACGCCGGCCGCGTCGTCCGCGGTGATGACCACAAGACCGCCATCACCCGCGGGCCGGACCAGCGCAGCGGCGTTGAACCAGCGCCGGACGGCGTCCTCCCCCGCCCGCAGGTTTTCGCGCCGCAGCAGCGAATCGCCGTCGAGCAGCAGAGCCGCCGCGTAGCCTCCGGCCGCAACCGGTTCCGCACCGACCGTGGCCACGACCAGGGCTTTCGAGTCCGGCACGGTGGCGAGCACCCGGTCCCCGGACGAGGTGAGGACGGGCTTGCCGGGGAAGGCGCGGCCCAGTTCTTCGGCCGTGCGCAGCGCCCCGGTGGCGCCCCGGCGGAGCCGGACCCCGTTGCATGTGCCGCAGCGCCAGACCGGCGCCGGCGTCGAACACCAGCGGCACTGTGGCACGGCTGAGCTCCCGCTGGCCCCGGCGATCGCCAGCGGCCCGCTGCAGGCAGTACAGCGGGCGGGTTCGCGGCAGCTTTCGCAGGCAAGGGATGGCGCGTAACCGGACCTCGCCACCTGGACCAGCACCGGGCCGCGTTCGAGTCCGTCCTTGGCGGCCCGCCAGGCGGCGCCGGGCAGCCGGGCGATCCTGGCCAGCGGATCGTGTTCGAGTTCGTAGCTGTCCGCCGTGTTCAGCACCCGCGGAACGGAACGGCGGACAGCGGCGCGGTCTGCCTCCACCGGCCACGCCCATCCTGACTCGACGAGGCGCTGCGTTTCGGTGCTCCGGGTATGCGCGGCGAGCAGGCAGGCTGCGCTCTCCTGCCCGGCGCGCAGCAGCAGGACTTCGCGGGTGTGGGCGTAAGGTGAGCGCTGCTCGATGTGCAGATCGTCGCCGTCGTCCCAGCTCACCACGAGGCCAAGATTGCTGACCGGGGCGTAGGCGGCCGACCGCGTGCCGACGGCAACCCCGGCCGCGCCGGACAGGATCCGCAGGAAGCTGCGGTAGCGCGGTGTCTGCCCGTCGTCCGCGGTGAGCCTGGCGACGTCCCCTGCGGGCAGGAGCTGCAGGAGGGCAGCTTCGGCCCGGTCCAGGTCCCGGTAGTCGGGCACGACGACGATCGCGCCGCGGCCGGACAGCCGGACGGCTGCGACGGCCTCGGCGATCATCCGGGGCCAGCCGCCGGGGCCGTAGCCTTGGAGTGCGCTCAGCACGGCCCGGGGCGATTCCCCCGCGCTAAGGTGCTGGAGGAAGGCCGGGCCATTGCGGTAGGACATCCAGCTGGAGGCCTCGAGACCGGCGGGGATTGCCGCTCCGGCCCCGTTACCGGCCGCCTCGTCGGCGAAGAGGGACGGATCCAGGGTTCCATCGGGGGCGAGGTCTTTCTCAAGTTTCGCCATCCGCGGCGGTACCGCGACGCGCAGCACGTCGCTGACGCTGCCGGCGTAGCGCGCCGCGACGCGTGCAGCGAGTTCGGCAACGGGAGAGGTCAGCACCGGAACCGGAGAGACCACCTTGTGCAGCGGGACGAGCGGGTGGCCGGCGTCGGATTCCGCCGCCCGGTCGATCAGGTAACCGGCAAGTTCCTGGCCGTTGAACTTCACTTTCACCCGAACCCCGGGCTGCGCCGCGGCGTCGAGGCCGGCGGGCACGCTGTAGTCGAAGGGACGGTCCAGGTGCGGGAGGGAGGACTCCAGCCGGACCCGCGCCACCGGAAGCCGGGCTGCCAGTACGGGGCCGGACGCTGCGGCTGCGGAAGCTGGAAAGCCCTGGAGCAGCGAAAGCTGGAAGGGTTCCTCCGGCGCTCCGCCATGGATGGGGCTCATCGCGCGTCTTCTCCCTTCAGCAAAAGTTCAGTGCCGGCCTGAACAAAGAGTAGCCAGGCCGCCGGGATCGGCAGCCTGGCTACAGCACATCACGAAGCAGTGACATTATTTCAGGTCGGTGACGGGATGGCTCAGGCGTTGAAGAATGCCTTCAGCTCGTCGACCCGGTCCAGCCGCTCCCAGGTGAAGTCGGGATCCTCGCGGCCGAAGTGGCCATGGGCGGCGGTCTTGGCGTAAATCGGCCGCTTAAGGTCAAGGGCGTCGATGATGGCCCGGGGGCGCAGGTCGAAGATCTCGGCGATTGCCGCACTGATCCTGGCCGGGTCTACGGTCTCGGTGCCGAAGGTCTCGACGTAGGTTCCCACCGGGCGGGCCTGGCCGATCGCGTAGGCGATCTGGATTTCGGCCCGCTTCGCGAGACCGGCAGCGACCACGTTCTTGGCGACCCAGCGCATCGCGTAGGCCGCCGAGCGGTCCACCTTGGACGGATCCTTGCCGGAGAAGGCGCCGCCGCCGTGGCGGGCCATGCCGCCGTAGGTGTCGACGATGATCTTGCGTCCGGTGAGGCCGGCGTCGCCGACCGGGCCGCCGATGACGAAGGCACCGGCCGGGTTCAGAATGTTCCGTGCCCGGGAGATGTCCAGGTTGGACAGCGCCATGACCGGGTCAACGACGTAAGCGGCGAGGTCCGCGCGGAGCTGGTCCAGGCTGGCGCCTTCGGCGTGCTGGCTGGAAATGACGACGGTCTCGACCGAGACGGGCAGGTCGCCGTCGTAGCCGACGGTGACCTGGGTCTTGCCGTCAGGGCGCAGGTAGGCGAGCTCGCCGCTCTTGCGGACCTCGGTCAGGCGTTCGGAGAGCCGGTGCGCGAGCCAGATCGGGACCGGCATGTAGGACGGCGTCTCGTCGCTGGCGTAGCCGAACATGAGGCCCTGGTCTCCGGCGCCCTGGAGGTCGTAGTCGTCTTCCTGGCGTCCTTCGCGGGCCTCCAGCGAATTGAAGACGCCACCGGCGATGTCGTTGGACTGCTGCCCGATCGAGACCGACACGCCGCAGCGGGCGCCGTCGAATCCGTTGGCCGAGGAGTCATAGCCGATGCCCAGGATGGTCTCCCGGACAATCTGCGGGATCTCGACGTAGGCGTCAGTGGTGACCTCACCGGCGACATGGACCAGCCCGGTAGTGGCCAGTGTCTCCACGGCGACCCGGGACTCAGGGTCCTTGGTCAACAGGGCGTCCAGGATCGCGTCGCTGATCTGGTCACAGATCTTGTCGGGGTGTCCCTCGGTCACCGACTCTGATGTGAAAAGCCGGAGCGACGCGGGCGTGGACCCGTGGAAGTCAGGGATGTGCAGCGGTAAAGTCACTCAACTACCTTACTGGTTGGAAAACGGACGTCCGGCGGCGTGTGTCCCTGTGCTAAGGAGACGTTGCTTGCGCCAGGTTCAGGCCGGCGGAACAACCCGGCTCAGTTCGGCGCTGATGCGGTCGATCACGGCAGCCGCAACGTCGGTCTTGGAACCCGACGCCTCTTGGGGTTCGGAGCCGGACCGGGAAAGGATGACTACGGAATTGCTGTCCTGGCCGAAGACCTTGTCCTGTCCCACATGGTTGACGACCAGCAGGTCGCACGCCTTGCGGCGCAACTTGGCAGCGGCGTACTCCAGCACGTCCCCGTCGGCGTCGCCGGTCTCCGCCGCGAAGCCGACGATCAGCTGGTTGCGGGAGGCCGCGTCGCGGATCTCGACGAGTTCCCGCAGGATGTCCGGGTTCCGGACCAGCGAGATGACGGGATCCGCTGCGTCGTCACGCTTCTTGATTTTCGTGCCGGACACATCGGCGGGGCGGAAGTCCGCGACGGCGGCGGCCATGATGACGACGTCGGAATCGGCGGCAGCGTGCAGGGCAGCCTCGCGCAGCTCCAGGGCGGTCTCGACCGTGACCACGTCCACGCCGGCTGGCGGCGGGACGTCCATGTGGGCGGCCAGCAGCCGGACCTTCGCGCCGGCGTCGCGGGCGGCGGCGGCCAGCGCCACGCCCTGTTTGCCGGAGGAACGGTTTCCGAGGAAGCGGACGGGATCCAAGGGCTCGCGGGTGCCGCCGGCGCTGACCGTGACGGTGAGCCCGGCCAGCGGACGCAACGGCGCGGAAAGTGCTGCCTCCGACGTCGGCAGCGGGGCCGTCGCGGGGACGGCCGGTGCACCGGCGAGGGCCAGCGCCGCTTCGAAGATGGCCTCGGGTTCGGGCAGCCGGCCTGGCCCGGAGTCCGATCCGGTCAGCCTGCCGGACGCCGGCTCCAGGACGGTAACGCCGCGGCTGCGGAGTGTCTCGACGTTGGCTTGGGTCGCGGGGTGCTGCCACATCTCGGTGTGCATGGCGGGGGCCATCAGCACCGGGCAATCGCCGGCCATCAGCAGCGTGTTGCTCAGGAGGTCGCTGGCCTGGCCGGTGGCGGCGCGTGCCAGCAGGTCGGCGGTGGCGGGGGCCACCACAATGAGCTCGGCCTCGTGCCCGAGGCGGACGTGGTTGACCGTATGCACGTCGTCGAAGACGCTATTGCTGACCGGATGCCCGGACAGCGCTTCCCAGGTGGCGACCCCGACGAAGCGGGTTGCGGCCTCCGTGGGGATGACGGTGACGTCATGGCCGGCTTCAGTAAAAAGCCGGAGGAGCGACGCCACCTTGTAGGCAGCTATCCCTCCCCCGACTCCGAGGACTATGCGCACGTGATCTCCGTCAACAGGCAGTCTGTTTATTTGGCTTTCCCGCGGAGGGAATTACTCTGTGGCTTCGATCGGCGTGGAGACGAGCTTGCCTTCGTTGATCTCGCGCAGCGCGATCGACAGGGACTTCTCGTTCAGCTTGGTGTCGACCAGCGGACCGACGTACTCGAACAGGCCCTCGTGCAGCTGGGCGTAATACGCGTTGATCTGGCGTGCGCGCTTGGCGCCGAAAATTACCAGTCCGTACTTCGAATCGGCAGCCTTCAGCAGCTCGTCGATCGGCGGGTTGATGATGCCTTCAAGGTTCGTGGACACGAATTCTCCAAATTCTAAGGGGCTGATGGCTTCCCGCGGCTAGCGCGGGTGGGGGGTCAGCCCCATGAGTGAAACAAGCTCGTCCGCTGCCCGGCGAACGTCGTCATTAATAACGGTGTGGTCGAACTCCGGTTCAGCAGCAAGCTCTACTTTACCGGTTTCCAGCCGCCGCTGCTGTTCCTCGGCACTTTCCGTGCCGCGGCCCACAAGCCGACGCACCAATTCGTCCCAGCTGGGCGGCGCCAGGAACACAAACTGGGCATCCGGAACGGCCTGCCTGACTTGGCGGGCTCCCTGCAGATCGATTTCCAGCAGCACCGCGCGACCCTCGGCGATGGCCTGGTTGACCGTGCTCTTCAGGGTGCCATAGGTGTTTTGCCCATGCACCACGGCCCATTCGAGCAATTCGCCTGCCGCCACCAGGGACTCGAACTCCTCCTTCGACTTGAAGTAGTAGTGCACTCCGTCGATTTCCCCGGGCCGCGGGGGGCGGGTGGTCGCCGAAACGGACAGCCACACCTCGGGATAGTTATCGCGGATATAGGTGGACACGGTGCCTTTGCCAACAGCCGTCGGGCCGGCGAGGACTGTCAGTCCCGGTTTGTTGCTCACATATTCCTTCAGGCGGGTTTGGAGTCAGCGCGGCGGACCGGGCTGTTTGTCGTCTATAAAATCTACCAGCGCCCGGCGCTGGTGAATTCCCAGGCCGCGGACCCGGCGTGACGCCGCTATACCGAGTTGTTCCATGATCGCCGCGGCCCGCACCCGCCCGATGCCGGGCAGCGCCTCGAGCAGTTCAACGATCCTCATCCGGGCGATCGCGTCATCGGTCTCCCCGGCCCTGAGCAGTTCCCCGATGGTCAGCGTGCCCGACTTCAGCCGGTCCTTTGCTGCGGCCCGGGTGGTCCTGGCGGCGGCTGCCTTGGTGAGGGCGTCGGCACGCTCCTGCGGGGTGAGGGGTCGCAAACTCACTGAATGCCTCCCTGCATATGTCGGACGGACCGCACAAACGGTCCGGCCGGACGGGCCGAACAGCGTCCCGGCCGGTGCCGCGGACTTGTCCTGAACCTACCGTCTGGGCGAGGCAGAAATCAATGGAAAAGTTCGGCGGGCCAGCCCGTGGGGCCAGTCGACGGCGGCCACCTGACACGAATGGCCACCATACCCGCCCCAACCACGGCCACCTGACACGAATGGCCGCCATTCCGGGCACCGGTGCGCCCACCTGACACGAATGGCCGCCATTCCGGGCACCGGTGCGCCCACCTGACACGAATGGCCGCCATTCCGGGCACCATGGCGGCCACTTGCGTCACATGGACGCGCCGTGCCCCGTGACGACGGTTTCCCGGGTATCGGGATCAGCGCGGCAACCCCGCTCGCCGCCGGAGTTCCTGGGCCGCTGTGCCCCTTGTGCCCGTTGCGCCCTGTGCCCGCCAACGCAGCACGACGTCCGTAAGCGGCAGTTAGGCCGCGCGCAGCTCCTCGAGGGTCCGTTGTGCGGCGTCCCGGAGGGCCTGGATCCCCGGCCCGGCGCCGAGAATGTCCCGGCTGGACGTGCCAAGCACCTGGTCGTAGGCGCTGCCGAAGGTGCGGCGCAGGTCCGCGGCCGTGGCGCCCTGGGCGCCCAGGCCCGGGGCGAGGATCGGGCCGCGCACCGCCGCGAGGTCCAGGTCAAGGTCCGTGAGCGCGGAGCCGACGGTGGCGCCGACGACCAGGCCGGTTGAACCCAGCTCCCCCGCATACCGCCGGTTCTCCGCGGCTGCCGCCTGGACAATCCGGCGGGCGACGGAGTCCGCCCCGCCAACGTGCTGGACGGAGGCGCCCTCCGGGTTCGACGTCAGTGCCAGGACGAAGACGCCGCGACCGGTCTCCGCCGCGAGGTCCAGGGCCGGCCGGAGCGATTCGAAGCCCAGGTACGGGCTCAGCGTGACCGAATCGGCAGCCAGGGCCGAACCGTCCCGCAGCCAGGCGTCGGCGTAGGCGGCCATGGTGGAGCCGATGTCGCCGCGCTTCGCGTCGGCGATGCTCAGTACGCCGGCCTCCGCCGCCGCGGCGAGAGTGCGTTCCAGCACGGCCATGCCCGCCGAGCCGTGCCGCTCATACAGTGCCACCTGCGGCTTGACCGCGGCAGCGAGCGAAGCTACCGCCTCCAGGACGGTGAGTGAGAAGCGCTCCAGCCCGGCGACGTCGTCGTTCAGTCCCCAGCCGTGCAGCAACGCCGGGTGCGGATCAATCCCCACGCACAAAGGGCCCCGGTCCGCCATGGCCCGGCCCAGCCGGGAGCCGAAGGACTCCCGGCCGGGCCGGTCCGTGGTGACAGCGTCAGACATGCGGTCAGCCGGCATTCTGCGCGACGCCTTCCTGCGCCACCCGTTCGTGCGAGGCGAACAGTGCCGCGGCGTGCTCCTGCAGGCTCGTGACCGACCACTCGTACGTGCGCTGCGCCTCGATCGCCTGGACGGCGGCGTTGAACTCGGCCACGGTCGTGATGCAGGGGATGCCGATCGACGTCGCCGCGGCGCGCAGTTCGTAGCCGTCGCTGCGGGCTTCGCCGCCCGAGGGCGTGTTGAAGACCATGTCGATTTCCCCGGCGATGATGAGGTCGGCGATGGTGCCCTCGCCCTCGGCGCTGGAACCCTCGGCGACCTTCCGGACCGGGGTGGCCTGGATGCCGTTGCGGCGCAGCACATCGGCGGTGCCGCCGGTGGAGACGATCTCGAAGCCGAGGTCGGAGAGCCGCTTGACGCCCATAATGACCGAGCGCTTGTCCCGGTTCGCCACCGAGACGAAGATCTTGCCCTCGGTGGGCAGCGCGTTGTTGGCGGCGGCCTGGCTCTTGGCGAAGGCAGTGTCGAAGTGCTTGTCGATGCCCATCACCTCGCCGGTGGAGCGCATTTCCGGCCCGAGCAGCGAGTCCACGACCTTGCCCTCGGGGGTGCGGAAGCGGCTGAACGGCAGCACGGCTTCCTTGACCGAGACCGGGGCGTCCAGCGGCAGGGTGGAGCCGTCACCGGTTTCCGGCAGCATCTTGTAGGCGGTGCGGAGCTGGTTGACGGTGACGCCGGTGCCGATCAGGGCCGCCGCCTTCGCCATCTGCACCCCGGTGGCCTTGGAAACGAACGGGACGGTGCGCGAGGCCCGCGGGTTGGCTTCCAGGACGTAGAGCACGTCGGAGGCCAGGGCAAACTGGATGTTGATCAGGCCGCGGACCCCCACGCCCTCGGCGATCGCCAGGGTGGCGGTCCGGACCCGTTCCAGCACGTTGTTGCCCAGCGTGATGGGCGGCAGCACACACGCCGAGTCACCGGAGTGGATGCCGGCCTCCTCGATGTGCTCCATGATCCCGCCGAGGTACATATCGGTGCCGTCGTAGAGGGCGTCGACGTCGATTTCGACGGCGTCCTCCAGGAACCGGTCGATCAGCACCGGGTGGTCCGGGGTGATCTCGGTCGCGTTGGCGATGTAGCGCGAGAGGTTGGGCTCGTCGTAGACGATCTCCATGCCGCGGCCGCCGAGCACATAGGAAGGGCGGACCAGGACGGGGTAGCCGATTTCGTCGGCGATTTTCTTGGCGTCGTCGAAGGACACGGCGGTGCCGTTCTTCGGCGAGATCAGGCCGGCCTTGTCGAGCACCCGGGAGAAGGCGCCGCGGTGCTCGGCGAGGTCGATCGCTTCCGGGGAGGTGCCGAGGATCGGCACGCCGGCGTCGGCGAGCTGCTGGGCGAGCTTGAGCGGGGTCTGGCCGCCGAGCTGGACGAAGACGCCCATCACGCCGCCGGTGCGTTCCTCGGCCGCGATGACCTCGAGCACGTCCTCCAGGGTGAGCGGCTCGAAGTACAGCCGGGTGGAGACGTCGTAGTCGGTGGACACGGTTTCGGGGTTGCAGTTGACCATCACGGTCTCATAGCCAGCCTTGCGCAGCGCCATCGAGGCGTGCACGCAGGAGTAGTCGAACTCGATGCCCTGCCCGATCCGGTTCGGCCCGGATCCGAGGATGATGATGGACGGTTTGGCGTGCAGCGCCACCTCGTCCTCCTCGTCGTAGGAGGAGTAGTGGTAGGGCGTGTACGCGGCGAATTCGGCCGCGCAGGTGTCCACCGTCTTGTAGACCGGTCGGATGCCCAGGGCCTGCCGGACGCCGCGGACGACGTCTTCGGAGTTGTGCGTCAGGGCGCCGATCTGCTCGTCGGAGAAGCCGTGGCGCTTGGCGCGGGTGAGCATCTCCGGGGTCAGGGCCGCGGCCTTGCGGATTTCGACCGAGATCTCGTTGAGCAGCTGGAGCTGGTCCAGGTACCAGGGGTCAATCTTCGTGGCCTCGAAGAGCTGCTCCACGGTGGCGCCACCGAGGAGGGCACGCTGCACCTGGTGCAGGCGGTCTGTGGTGGGCCGCTTGGACTTCTCGATCAGCTCCGCGACTTCCCATTCCGGGACGTGGCTGAAGTCCAGCTGGGAGCCCTTCTGCTCGAGGGAGCGCAGCGCCTTCTGCAGGGCTTCGGTGAAGTTGCGGCCCATGGCCATGGCCTCGCCCACCGACTTCATGGTGGTGGTCAGGGTGGGGTCCGCGGCCGGGAACTTCTCGAAGGCGAAGCGCGGGACCTTCACGACGACGTAGTCCAGGGTGGGCTCGAAGGACGCGGGGGTCTTCTGCGTGATGTCGTTCGGGATCTCGTCCAGGGTGTAGCCGAGCGAGAGCTTGGTGGCGATCTTGGCGATCGCGAAGCCGGTGGCCTTCGACGCGAGGGCGGAGGAGCGGGAGACGCGCGGGTTCATCTCGATCACGACGACGCGGCCGGTGTCCGGCTCGACGGCGAACTGGATGTTGCAGCCGCCGGTGTCGACGCCGACTTCGCGGATGACGGCGATGGAGATGTCGCGCAGGCGCTGGTACTCGCGGTCCGTCAGGGTCAGGGCCGGGGCCACGGTGATCGAGTCGCCGGTGTGCACACCGACCGGGTCGAAGTTCTCGATCGAGCAGACGACCACGACGTTGTCGTTTTTGTCCCGCATCATCTCGAGTTCGTATTCCTTCCAGCCGAGGATGCTCTCTTCGAGCAGCACCTCGGACGTGGGGCTGTACTGCAGACCCTGGCCGACGATCCGGCGGAGGTCGTTCTCGTCGTAGGCGAGTCCGGAGCCGAGGCCACCCATGGTGAAGGAGGGCCGGACGACCATCGGGTAGCCGAGGTCCTCGGCGGCGGTGAGGGCCTCATCGATGGTGTGGATGATGTGGCTGCGGGCCGATTCGGCGCCGCAGCGCTCCACCACGCCCTTGAACTTCTCGCGGTCCTCGCCGAGCTCGATCGCGGCGATGTTGGCGCCGATCAGCTCCACGTTGTACTTCTCCAGCACCCCGTTCTTGTCCAGCGCGATGGCGGTGTTCAGCGCCGTCTGGCCGCCCAGGGTAGGCAGGATCGCATCGGGGCGTTCCTTCGCGATGATCTTTTCGACCACCTCGGGGGTGATCGGCTCAATGTAGGTGGCGTCGGCGAACTCCGGGTCGGTCATGATCGTGGCCGGGTTGGAGTTCACGAGGATGACGCGGAGGCCTTCCTCCTTGAGGACGCGCAGTGCCTGGGTGCCGGAGTAGTCGAATTCGGCCGCCTGGCCGATCACGATCGGGCCGGAACCGATGACCAGGACGCTCTTAAGGTCAGTTCTCTTGGGCATTACTTCTTGTCCTCAGTCTTGGATTCGGTGGAAGTCTTGGCAGCGGAAGCAGTGTCCGCCATCAGCTCGATGAAGCGGTCGAAGAGGTAGGCGGCATCGTGCGGGCCGGAGGCTGCCTCCGGGTGGTACTGCACCGAGAAAGCCGGGATGTCCAGGCAGGACAGGCCCTCGACGACGTCGTCGTTGAGGCTCACGTGGCTGACCTCGACGCGGCCGAAGCGCTCCTCGGGGGCCCGGGTGGCGCCGTCGAGCGGGGCGTCGACGGCGAACCCGTGGTTTTGCGAAGTGATCTCGACCTTGCCGGTGCGGCGGTCCATCACGGGCTGGTTGATGCCGCGGTGGCCGTAGCGCAGCTTGTAGGTGCCGAAGCCCAGGGCACGGCCCAGGATCTGGTTGCCGAAGCAGATGCCAAAGTAGGGGATCTTCTCGTCCAGGACCGAGCGGAGCAGCTTGACCTGGTTGTCGGCGGTCGCCGGGTCGCCCGGGCCGTTGGACATAAAGAAGCCGTCGGGGTTGACGGCCTGGACGTCGGCGAGGGTCGCGGTGGCCGGGAGGACGTGGACCCGGACGCCGCGTTCGGCGAACCGGATCGGGGTCATCCGCTTGATGCCTAAGTCGATAGCGGCGATGGTGAAGCGCGGTTCGCCGTCCCAGCCCCAGTCCTTGGGTTCCACGGTGTAGGCCTCGTCGACGCTGACTTCCTCGGCCAGCCGGGAGCCTTCCATCGGTGCACTGGCCAGGACGGTGTCCACGAGTTCCTGGTCGGTGGCGCGGACCGCGTCACCGGAGAAGATCCCGGCGCGCATGGTCTTGTGTTCACGGAGGTGGCGGGTGATGGCGCGGGTGTCCACGCCCTGGATGCCGACGATGCCCTGCTCGATCAGCTCATCGTCCAGGGAACGTTCGGAGCGCCAGTTGGAGGGGCGGCGGGCGGCGTCGCGGACGATGTAGCCTGCCACCCAGATCCGCCGGGACTCGGCGTCGTCTTTGTTCACTCCGGTGTTGCCGATGTGCGGGGCGGTCTGCACGACAAGCTGGCGGGCGTAGGAGGGGTCCGTGATGGTTTCCTGGTAGCCGGTCATGCCGGTTGCGAACACGGCCTCGCCGAGGGCGGTTCCGGTGGCGCCGTAGCTGGTGCCGCGGAAGATCCGGCCGTCCTCGAGCACGAGGGCTGCCGGCGTGGATGCTGCCGCGTCTGTTGACACTGTTTTTTCTGACACTGAGTTGGGGTCGGTCACGTTGTTACTTTCCACTATCGGCATCGGCCTGAGGGGCCGCGGGGATCAAATTTTGCAGGGCGTTGAGGAGGATGGTTTTGTCTTCGGCGTGCCGGGTACGGAATCCGGAATCCAGTTCGCGGCTGCCGAGCATCCAGCTGAGCACCAGCAGTCCGTCCTTTTCGACGAACTTTCCGGCCATGCCGCTTTCCTGCCGGACTCCGGTCAGGCGGGCCGCCGGGATGAAGACCGGGCCGGCGCCGGAGCGGTCGAAGAGCACGCCCTCCGGGTGGACGCTCAGTTGCGCGTTCGTGCGGAGCCCTAAGTTGTGGACGGCGATCCGGTCCAGCCAGTCCCCGGCGGTGGTGGAGGCAACGTACTGTCCGTCGGCGGCGGCCAGCGCCGTGCCGAGGTCCGCCGGGATCTCCGGCAGTGGGTCGACGTCGGCCTGGCGGCGCAGGCGGTTCCGCCAGCCGAGCCAGATCAGGATCAGCGCGACGCCGACCAGGACCAGCGTGAGGAGCAGTGAAAGTTCCTTGACCATCAGTTGCTGCCTGCCCCCGCGGTGCCGGGAACCTCCGCGGGATAGCGGTACGGGGTGTTGAGCTTGCCGTCCAGGACAGTGGGGTGGCCCTTGAAGAACGTGGCCACCACCTTGCCGGGAAGTTCCCGGCCGGCAAACGGAGAGTTACGGCCCATGGTTGCCATCTTAGAAGGGTCCACGGTCCACCGCGCAGCCGGGTCCACGAGTGTGACGTTGGCGGGTTCGCCGACGTCGAGCGGACGGCCCTGGTCCGCCAGCCGGCCGATGGCTGCCGGAGCACTGGAGGTGACCCGGGCGAAGTCGGCCCAGCCCATCAGCCCGGTTTCGATCATGGTGTGCTGCACCACGGACAGTGCGGTTTCCAGCCCGGTCATGCCCATGGCGGCCTGCGCCCATTCGCATTCCTTGTGCTCGCTCGGGTGCGGGGCGTGGTCGGTGCCAACGACGTCGATCGTGCCGTCGGCCAGCGCGGCGCGCAGCGCCTGGACATCGGCGTCGGTGCGCAGCGGAGGGTTGACCTTGTAGACCGGGTCGTAGCTGCGGGCGAGTTCGTCCGTGAGCCAGAGGTGGTGCGGGGTGACCTCGGCCGTGACCTTGACACCGCGGGACTTGGCCCAGCGGATGATCTCCACGGACCCGGCCGTGGAGACGTGGCAGACGTGCAGCCGGGAACCGACGTGCTGGGCGAGCAAAACGTCCCGGGCGATGATGCTTTCCTCGGCGACGGCGGGCCAGCCGGTGAGTCCCAGGACGGCGGAGACCTCGCCTTCGTTCATCTGCGCGCCGGCGGTGAGCCGGGGTTCCTGCGCGTGCTGGGCCACCACGCCGTCGAACGCCTTGACGTATTCCAGCGCGCGACGCATCAGCACGGGATCGTGGACGCAGATGCCGTCGTCGGAGAAGACCCTGACCCGGGCGCGGGAGTCGGCCATGGCGCCCAGTTCGGCGAGCTGCTCCCCCGCGAGGCCGACGGTGACCGCGCCCACCGGGCGGACATCGACCCAGCCGGCCGTGCGGCCGAGGGTGAGGACCTGTTCGACGACGCCGGCGGTGTCCGCCACCGGGGTGCTGTTCGCCATCGCGTGCACGGCGGTGTAGCCGCCCAGGGCCGCGGCGCGGGTGCCGGTCTCGACCGTTTCGGCGTCTTCGCGGCCGGGTTCGCGCAGGTGGGTGTGGATGTCCACCATGCCGGGAAGGGCCACGAGTCCGGCGGCCTCAATGACGGTCGCGCCGTCGGCTGCGAGGTTCTGGCCGCGTTCGGCGATGATCCCGCCGCGGATCAGGAGGTCTTCAGGAGCTCCGCCGAGAAGGGCGGCGCCGCGGATCAGGTAGGCGCCGGTGCCTGCGTCCGGTTGCTGTGATGCCATTAGTGGCTCTCCTTGGTGACGAGGGCGGAGGTGTTCTCTGCGGGGGTGGAATGGGTGGAGTTCGCGTGGTGCGCCGGTTCACGGGTGTCCCCGGAGAGCAGCAGGTACAGGGCCGCCATCCGGATCGACACGCCGTTGCGGACCTGCGCCAGGACCGTGGAGCGGGGCGAGTCGGCGGCGGCGGAAGAGATCTCCAGGCCGCGGTTCATCGGCCCGGGGTGCATGATGATGGTGTCCTTGAAGCCCAGGCTGTCCAGGGCGCGGAGCCGGTTGTCGTCAAAGCCCCAGCGGCGCGAGTATTCGCGGGTGGTGGGGAAAAAGGACGCGTTCATCCGTTCGCCCTGCACCCGCAGCATCATCATCGCATCCACGCCGCCGGCCAGGGTCTGGTCGAGGTCGTAGCTCACGCTGCACGGCCACTTTTCGACCCCGATCGGCAGCAGCGTCGGCGGGGCGACGAGGGTGACCTCGGCACCGAGGGTGCGCAGCAGCCAGACGTTGGAGCGGGCCACCCGGGAGTGCAGCACGTCCCCGGCGATCGCGACCCGCATGCCCGACAGGTCTGCCCCCGCGGACGGGGTGCCGGCCAGCTTCGACCAGTGCCGGCGCATGGTGAAGGCGTCCAGCAGCGCCTGGGTGGGGTGTTCGTGGGTGCCGTCGCCGGCGTTGATGACGGCGGCGTCGATCCAGTCCGTGGCGGCGAGCCGGTGCGGCGCGCCGGAGGCCCAGTGCCGGATGACGACGGCGTCGGCCCCCATCGCGGAGAGCGTCTGGGCCGTGTCCTTGAGCGATTCGCCCTTGGACACGGAGGAACCCTTCGCGGCGAAGTTGATGACGTCGGCGGAGAGCCGCTTGGCGGCGGCCTCGAAGGAGATGCGGGTGCGCGTGGAGTCCTCGAAGAACAGGTTCACGACGGTGCGGCCGCGCAGGGTGGGAAGCTTTTTGACCTCACGCTCCCCCACGGCGGCCATTTCCTCGGCGGTGTCGAGGATGCGGATGGCGTTGGACCGGCTCAGGTCCTCGGTGGAGAGCAGGTGCCTCATGCGGTGGCCTCGATGACTACTTCGTTGACCGGAGTGCCGTCGACGGAGTCGGTTTCCTCGAGCCGGACCCGGACCTTCTCGGACGAGGAGGTGGGGAGGTTCTTGCCGACATGGTCGGCGCGGATGGGCAGTTCCCGGTGGCCGCGGTCGATCAGCACGGCGAGGCGGACGATGCGGGGCCGGCCGAGGTCGATGATCGCGTCGAGGGCGGCCCGGATGGTCCGGCCGGAGTACAGGACGTCGTCGATCAGCACGACGACCTTGTTGTCGATGCCGGTGCGCGGCAACTGGGTGGGGTACGGCGGCCGCGTGGCCTGGTGGGAGAGGTCGTCGCGGAACATCGTCACATCGAGCTGGCCCACAATCGCGGCGGGATCCACGGTGGGATCGGCGGCGGCAATCTTGGCGGCGAGACGGACGGCGAGGGGGTAGCCCCTCCGCGGGATGCCCAGCAGGACCAGGTCCTGGGAGCCCTTGTTGGATTCGAGAATCTCATGGGCGATACGAGTGAGTGCACGGTCGATGTCCGCCTGGTTGAGTACCACGCGGGTGAGTACAACCTTGGCCGGAACCGGTGCTTCTGGAACAGAAGTCAACGCTCGTCTCCCCTTTCCCCGCCTCACGGGACGGAATTAAAAAAGGATTGTTTGCGCTCCCAAATTACCACAGCAGGGTTGGCGCCCTGGCGCCGTCGGCATGCGTTTAACCTCACACGGACATAGGCTCGGGTGCATGAGAACGAACGGGCCGCGGCCGGGGCAGGACCGCCCGGGCTCCTCCTCCGGCGGCCGGCGGCAGCTGCCCCGGCAGGCCAATCCGACATGGCTGGGGCAGATCCGGCCGGAGGACTACCGGCCGGCTCCGGTCCACAACGGCGGCCGGTTTCCGGCTGCACCGCTGCCCGCCCTCCCGGCGGTCCCGCGCAGCCCTCGTTCCGCCGGCGTTGTGGGGCTCGTGCTGGCCGGCGGCTTCCTCGCTTTCATCAGCCTGTTCCTGGTGCTTCCCTTCCTGCTGGGCAGCACCGGCCTGTCCGGATTTGTCATCGGCTTTCTCGCTTCGCTGGTTCCGCTGGGGACCGTGCTGCTGACCGTACGCTTCATCGACCGCTGGGAGCCGGAGCCCAGGGCACTGCTGCTCTTCGCGTTCGTCTGGGGAGCCGTCGTCTCGATTGCGGTGACGATGCTGCTCCAGCCGTACTTCACGCTGGTGGCCGGTCCCGCCTCGGGACTGGATTACACAACGTTCGCCGTAACCGTTCAGGCGCCGGTGGTGGAGGAATTCGCCAAGTCCCTGGGGCTGCTCTTGCTGCTGCTCTTCGCCCGGAAACACTTCGACGGCCCGGTCGACGGGGTGGTGTTCGCCTTCACGATCGCGGCCGGCTTCGCGTTCACCGAGAACATCCTCTACTTCGGCCGCGCGATCGCCACCTCCAGCGACCCCGGCACGGACCTCGCGGTGGTGTTCTTCCTCCGCGGGGTCATGTCACCGTTCGCCCACGCCATTTTCACCGGCACCACGGGGCTGATCATGGGCTTCGCCGCACGACGCTGGCACAACGGGCTGTCCGTGCTCGCGTTCGGCGTCGGCCTCGTTCCCGCGATGCTGCTGCACAGCGCCTGGAACAGCATGGGCCAGGACTTCCTGGCCCAGTACCTGCTGGTACAGGTGCCGATCTTCCTGCTGGCGGTCCTGGTCATCGTGCTGCTGCGGCTGGCGGAGCGCCGGCTCACCCGCCAGCGGCTCACGGAATACGCGGCGGCAGGCTGGTTCACGGCGGCCGAGGTGGACATGCTGGCCACCGGCGGCGGGCGGCGTGCGGCCCTCCGCTGGGCCGGGTCGATCGGCCGGCGCCCGCAGATGAACGCCCTGCTCCAGGCCGCCACCCGGCTCGCCTTCACCCGGCAGCGGATCCTCAGCGGTCGGGACGTGCCGGCGCACCAGCTCGATGAGCGGCACCAGCTTGCTGAAATCGCGGGCCTCCGGTCCGCCGTCGTCGGGTGAACCGGCGGAACGAAAGAACCCCGCCGGGGATGTCCCGGGCGGGGTTCTTGGAAGCGGGGCGCTAGGCGAGCAGCGAAGGCTTCAGCTGCTGCAGGCGGCCCAGCAGGCCGTTGATGAACGACGGCGACTCGTCCGTGGAGAGGGTCTTGGCCAGTGCCACGGCCTCGCTGACGGCAACGCCGTCGGGAACGTCGTCGTTGTAGAGAAGTTCCCAGGTGCCGATCCGCAGGATGATGCGGTCCACCGAGGGCATCCGCTCCAGGGTCCAGCCCTGCGAATAGGTTTCCAGGAATTCGTCGATTGCCGGCTGGTGCGAGACGACGCCCTCAACGATCTCGAGGGTGTACGGGTTGACGATCTGGTCCGTCTGCTCCCGGCGGGACTTCAGCACATCGAATGCCGACACCGAACGCTGTTCCGCCTCGAAGAGAACCTCCAGGGCCCGGTTGCGGGCCTTACCGCGTGCACTCACTAGTCGTTGACCCGCCCGAGGTAGCTGCCGTCGCGGGTGTCGACCTTGACCTTGGTGTTGTTCTCAACGAACAGCGGAACCTGGATCTCGTAGCCGGTTTCGAGGGTGGCGGGCTTGGTGCCGGCCGAGGAGCGGTCGCCCTGCAGGCCCGGCTCCGTGTAGGTGATCTCGAGCACGACGCTCGGGGGCAGCTCGATGTAGAGCGGGTTGCCCTCGTGGATGGCGATGTTGACCATCTGGTTCTCGAGCATGAAGTTGGTGGCGTCGCCGACCGTTGCGCCCGGAACGGTGAGCTGGTCGAAGTCGGTCGTGTCCATGAACACGAAGTCCGCGCCGTCCTGGTACAGGTACTGGTAGTCGCGGCGGTCGACCGTGGCGGTCTCGATTTTGAGTCCGGCGTTGAAGGTCTTGTCGACGACTTTGCCGGACATCACGTTGCGCATCTTGGTGCGCACGAACGCGCCGCCCTTGCCGGGCTTGACGTGCTGGAACTCGATGATGTTCCAGAGCTGGCCCTCAAGCTTAAGGACGGTTCCGTTCTTGATGTCGTTAGTGGTTGCCACTGTATCCTCTGGTTTCGTTTTTGACGGCTTCGCGCTGCCAGCCGGCTATGCCAGGCCAGCATGCCGAACGGCCCGCCAGCGCGTATTTATCAAAAATCCAAGATCCATTCTACCGGTTTTGTGGGTCCGTTGCCTGACGCCCCCCGCGGCTCCTCCGCGGCACCTCCGCCGAGGTCCCGGCGGCACCGCGTCAGGAGGCGCGGTCCAGCACGTCGCGGGCGCGCTGCAGCGCCACCGTGGACGCGTAGATCAGCGCCGCGTCGGCGGACCCGGAAACGCGCAGGTCCAGCTCCTTGGCAAAGTTATCAACGGCGGCGGCAATGTTGCCGCTGGCGAAGTAGGAGCGTCCAAGCAGCTGGCGGATGTCGGCCTCGTCCGGCGTGCCGCGCGTCTCCGCAAGCAGCTGGCGGAACAGTTCGACGGCCCGGTCGACCCGGTGCGAGACCCGCAGGACGTCCGCTTCGAAAATCCGCAGGCGCAGCGCAGCGGGGTCGTTATACCGGGCCTCGGCGAGCAGCTCGGCGGCTTCGGCGGGGTGCCCTTCGACGAGCCGCACGAAGATCAGGTCACCGGGGTCGGTCGAGGCTGCCAGCGCCGCGGCGACGGCCTCGTCGTCGACAATTTGCGGCACCAGGCTGTCCGGGTTGATCCTGATCCCGGGTAACCCTGCATCCGGCCAGTCGCTGGTGCCGCCTGGTATGAATGGCATCAGGAGGCGATCTCCTGGTACGCGGCAAACAGCAGCGAGGTGTCCGGGACATCGAGGATGCCGGGACGGGCGACGCCGTCGAGCACCACGAAACGCAACAGGTCGCCACGGGACTTCTTGTCCCGCCGCATGCCGTCGAGCAGGGCCTGCCAGCGGTCGCGCCGGTAGGTGATGGGAAGCCCGAGGCTTTCCAGGATGCTGCGGTGCCGGTCGGCGTCGGCGTCACTGAGCCGGCCGACGCTGCGCGCCAGTTCCGCGGCGAACATCATCCCGACGGAGACGGCGGCGCCGTGCCGCCAGGAGTAGCGCTCGGCCAGTTCGATGGCGTGGCCCAGGGTGTGGCCGTAGTTGAGGATTTCGCGCTGGCCGGTTTCCTTCAGGTCTTCGGAGACGACCCGGGCCTTGACTGTGATGGCGCGTTCAATGAGTTCCCGGACGGCGTCCGAGCGGGGATCGGAGACCGCGGCAGGATCCTTTTCGATCAGCTCCAGGATGGCGGGGTCGGCGATGAAGCCGCACTTGATGACCTCGGCCATGCCGGAGATGATCTCGTTCTTCGGCAGCGTGTCCAGGGTGTCGAGGTCCGCCAGGACACCGGCGGGCGGGTGGAACGCCCCGACGAGGTTCTTGCCTTCGGCGGTGTTGATCCCGGTCTTGCCCCCGACGGCGGCGTCCACCATGCCGAGCAGGCTCGTCGGCATGTGGATGACCTTGACACCGCGCAGCCAGGTGGCGGCCACGAAGCCGGCCAGGTCGGTCACGGCCCCGCCCCCGACGGCCACGATGGCGTCTGAGCGGGTGAAATCGTTCTGGCCCAGCACCTGCCAGCAGAAGGAGGCCACCTCGATGTGCTTGCCCTCCTCGGCGTCGGGAATCTCGGCGGTGAGTGCCGTGAACCCTGCCGTGGCGAGTTCTTCCCTGACGGTGTCGCCGGTGAGGCGCAGCGCGCGCGGGTGGATGACCAGGACGCGCTTGACCCGCTCCCCCAGCAGCCCCGGCAGGCTGGCCAGCAGGCCGCGGCCCACAACGACATCGTAGTTCTCACCGGGCGTCGGCCCGGTGACCTTGATGACTGTTGATTCGGTGATCACTTTTCAACTTCCTTTGTCGCCGCTGGCGTGGTTACGGCCGCGGTTCCCGCGGCGGCGTAACCGCGCAGGGCATTTTCGATCCGGTGCGCGAGGTCGGGAACAGATCCGCTCCGCACGTCGATGACCAGGTCGGCCAGCCGTTCGTAGACCGGCCGGCGGGTGGCGAACAGCGTCTTCCATCGGTCCATGGCATCACCGGCCAGCAGGGGCCGGCCCGAGTTCCGGGCGATGCGTTCCGCCACGGTGTCCGCGTCGCACTCAAGGTAGACCACGGTGCACTGTCCGAGCAGTTGCTGGGTGCCGGAGTCGAGCACCGCGCCGCCGCCCAGGGAGATGACCGTGTTGCTGCCCCGGGCGTCTTCGATGGCACGCGCGACGGCCCTGGCTTCCAGCTCCCGGAAGGCGCGCTCCCCGCGGCTGGCGAAGATCTCCGCGATGGAACCGTGGTTCGCCACCACCTCGACGTCGGTGTCCACGAACGGGGCTCCCAGCTGGTGGGACAGCTGGTGGCCGATCGCGGATTTGCCGACCGCCATCGGTCCGATCAGCGCAATGGGCCGGGCAGTTTTCGTCGCCGGCACTGCCGGTATTTCAGCGGGCACTACTGGCCGATCGAGTCCAGGGACGCCGGAATGTTGTCCAGGTAACCCTTGATGTTGCGGGCGGTTTCCTGCACGGAATCGCCGCCGAACTTTTCCGTGACGGCTTCGGCCAGGACCAGTGCCACCATGGCTTCGGCAACGACGCCGGCCGCGGGGACCGCACAGACATCGGAGCGCTGGTGGTGGGCCTTGGCAGCTTCGCCGGTGCTGACGTCGACGGTCTTCAGCGCGCGGGGCACGGTGGCGATCGGCTTCATCGCAGCGCGGACGCGGAGCACATCGCCGATGCTCATGCCGCCTTCGATGCCGCCGGCACGGTTGGATGTGCGGATGATCCTGCCGTCGGCGTCCTTCACAATCTCGTCATGCGCCGCCGAGCCGCGGCGGGCTGCAGTCCGGAAGCCGTCGCCGACCTCGACGCCCTTGATGGCCTGGATGCCCATCAGGGCGGCCGCGAGGCGTGAATCGAGGCGCCGGTCCCAGTGGACGTAGCTGCCCAGTCCCGGCGGGAGCCCGTAGGCGAGTACCTCGACGACACCGCCGAGGGTTTCGCCTTCCTTGTGCGCGATGTCGACCTCGGCCACCATGGCGTCGGAGGTTTCCCGGTCGAAGCAGCGCAGCGGGTCGGCGTCGAGGGCGAGGACGTTGTCCGGGAC
Source organism: Arthrobacter ginsengisoli (assembly GCF_031456935.1). Lineage (NCBI taxonomy): Bacteria > Bacillati > Actinomycetota > Actinomycetes > Micrococcales > Micrococcaceae > Arthrobacter > Arthrobacter ginsengisoli. The sequence goes on from NZ_JAVDVQ010000001.1 coordinate 197,073, forward strand.
CGGGAGCGGCCGGCCTTCCGGGACTGATGTGCTGGCGATCGATACCGTGTGGGAGACCAGCTCGATGCCGAGCTGCCGGAGGAAAGCGGAGGCGACCGTGCCGAGGGCCACACGGGTTGCGGTTTCGCGGGCGCTGGCGCGCTCCAGCACGGGACGTGCTTCGTCGAAACCGTACTTCTGCATGCCGGTGAAGTCCGCATGGCCGGGACGCGGACGGGTCAGCGGCGCGTTGCGGGCCTGGTCGGCGAGGATTTCCGGGTCAACGGGATCGGCAGACATAATCTGTTCCCATTTGGGCCATTCGGTGTTGCCGACCTGGATGGCGATGGGGCCGCCCTGGGTGATCCCGTGGCGGACGCCGCCGAGGATCGTGACCACGTCCTGCTCAAACTTCATCCGGGCGCCGCGGCCGTAGCCGAGCCGGCGGCGGGCCAGCGAGTCGGCGATCTGGGCGCTGGTGAGTTCAACACCGGCGGGCACGCCTTCAATAATTCCGACCAGGGCCGGCCCATGGGATTCTCCGGCAGTCAACCAACGCAGCATATTTCCATCCTGCCATGTACGGCGGCTAGAACACCCGTCGGGGTGCCCCGACTGAGTCACACATCACATCTATGACCTCGGCCGGCACGGCCTCACCGAGGCCGGTGAAATGGCGGACCTGTTCCACGGCCTGGTAGATGAGCATCTCGAGTCCGGGCACCACGGTGCCGCCCGCCTCCTGCCACACGGAGGCGATCCTGCTCGGCCAGGGATCGTAGGCGACGTCCAGCAGGACACCGGACAGGCCCGGTGCGGATTGCCGGGACGGCTCACCCGCGCGCCGGGCCAACTGCTCCGCCAGTTCGTCCGCCAGCGGGTCGGCGGCACGGGGCGGCAGGGTGCAGATCACGACGTCGGCCGCGGCGATGGCCGCGGCTGCTTCGCTCAGCGGGAGGATCCGGACCGGCAAGGCAAGGGCGGCAGCGGCCGTCCGCGCCTCGGCGGCCCGGCTGACATCGCGGACAAAAATTTCCGCGTCGGGCGCGCCCAGATCCTTCAGCGCTGCGAGGGCGGCGGCTGCGGTGCCGCCTCCGCCCAGGACCACACCGGTGGGCGCTGACACGGCGCCCGCATGGCGCAGCGCGTTGACGATGCCCGCGACGTCCGTGTTGTAACCGACCAGGCGGGTGCAGCCGGTGCTGTCACCCGGCGCCGGGGCCTCAAACGCAACCGTGTTGATGACCCCGAGCTCGCGCGCCACCCCGCGGACCTCGTCCACTTCGCGGGCCATGCCGGCTTTGAGCGGCATGGTGACCGACAGCCCGCGCCAGTCGTTCTTCTCCCGCACGTCCTGCCGGACCCGGGCCATGAAGGCCGGGAGTTCCTCCTCGGTGACGTCGATCGCCGTGTAGTCCAGCTCCACGCCGAGATGCGCGTAGGCGGCGCGGTGCAGCGCCGGCGACTTGGAATGGCCGATGGGATGTCCCAGCACGGCGGCCCGGGATCTCATACGCAGCGTCCGGGGTTGCCCTCACACCAGGCGTTGTACCGGGCCACGTAGGTGTTGTGCTCCGCCAGCGTCTTGGCGAACAACGTCTCCTTGGTGTCCAGGTTGATCGTCACCCAGTACAGGTACTCGTTCGTCTTGGGCTTGGCGGCAGCGTCGATCGCCGTCTTGCCCGGTGAGCCGATCGGTCCCACCGGCAGGCCCGGGTTCGCGTAGGTGTTGTACGGGTTGGACTTGTCGGCCTTCTGGTCCTCGTCAATGTGGAAGCTCTTGATGCCGAGCCCGTACGTGACCGTGGCGTCGGACTGGATCAGCCCGTTCGTCTCGGTGTTGTCCGGCTTGAGCCGGTTGTAGATCGCGCCCGCCACATCACCGTATTCGGCCTGGCCGCCTTCGGCCTGGACGATGCTGGCGACCGTGACGACGTCGTATTGTTTCTCGGGATCCGTGACGCCCTGGGCCGTGAGCTCGGCCAGGGTGTCGGTCACGAGCTGCTGCAGCACGTCCTTGGCCGGGGTGCCGAGCGCGAACCGGTGCTCGCCGGGGGCGAGGAAACCTTCGAGGTTCTGGGCCCTTGCCGACACGCCGAACTGACCGGGCGAGTCACTGAGCTCCTTGAGTTGGGCGACCGGAACGCCGGTGCCCTCGGAGATGGCCTCGAGTGATTCTCCGATCCTGAGGCCGGCATTCAAGGCAAAGTACATGACCTTGGCCTGGTCCTTGTTCAAGAGCACGGCCACGGCGTCGGAGTTCTTCATCTCGTTGCGCATGGTGAAATCACCGGGAGCCAGCGCCCCGCCTGAGGCCATGAAGTCCCGGAGGAAGGCGTCGGCATTGGCGACAACCTTCTTGTCCTGGAGCTCGGCCGCCACGGACTTCGGCCCGGCACCCGGCGGTACCGTGATGACGACCTCACCGGTTCCGGGGCCCGGGTAGTCTGCCAGCGTATCGCCGCCGAGGAGGGGCTTCAGGAACTGCGCGCCGACGGTGATCGCTATGACGAAGACGGACAGCGTCAGCAGCAGCGCAAGGAAGCGGCGGCGGCGGCGGACCTTCTTGGATGGGCCCTTCGCTGTGCGGATGGCTGCACCTCCGGCCATGACAACCTGGCCGTCTTCCTCGTGGTGGTATTCGGCCGGGGGGATGTCCGCGGAGTCGTAGCCGTGGTGGGCATCGTGGGAGGGGTGGACCGTGTGGTCGCCGTGGACCTCTGCATCATGGCGGTGCTCGTAGCCGGGCGCAGCGTCTGCTGCATAGGGGATGTCCTCATGGGCGACCCCTCCCGCGTACTCGTGCACAGGCGCTTCGTGGCTGGTTGCGTCGTAGCGGGGCTCTTCGTGGAACTGCTCGTGCTGCGCGGGCTCTTCGTCGAACTTCTCGTGGTGCACGGTAGGGGCCGCCGTCGGCGGTTCCGGCGTGTCGGCGGCCGGGATCGGCTCCGGCTCGACCCGCTCCGGCTGAACCGGCTCCGGCTCGACCGGCTCCGGCTGAACCGGCTCCGGCTCGACAAGTTCCGGCTCGACGGCGGCGTACCCGCGCCCGGCCCCCGCGGCAGGGGCGGCCGGAGTATCCTCGCCGGTCTCGAAGGCCTGCGGCGGGATAGCGTCGTGACCGTGGGTCCCCTGGAACTTCTCCTGGGCCCTGATCTCTTTACGCGTCAGCGGTCGGCCGGCGGCGCCGAAAGCATCACCGGCGGGGTCGTCACTGTTGACCGGGCTCACTGTAGCCTTCCATTTCGGGCAGAATGCGGTGTGCAATATGTGTGTCTAATGCCGGAGCGGTCTGAGCGCCATCCCCGGTTGGCCCCGGAGCGGATTCCGCGTACACGCGGCTTCCGACCTCCGTCCCCCTGGCCTTTTGCATATCGATCGCATGTTGCAGGATACCTGCGGCCGCAACCTGATCAACCACCTTACGGTGATTTCTGCTGCTCATGCCAGCTTCGTGCAGGTTCCGGTGGGCCGTGACGGTGCTCAGCCGCTCATCGACCAGCCATACCGGCGCCTCGGAACCGCACGCCACCAGTTTACCCGCCAGTAGCTTTGCATAGTCCGAGGCCATCCGGGCCGAGGCGTGTTCCTCGCCCTTCATTGTCCGCGGCAGGCCGACGAAGATCTCGACTACACCGAGTTCCACGGCCAGGGCCGCGAGGATCCGCACGTCGGTATTCTTCTTCGCGTTCCGTTCCAGGGTGCGCAGGGGCGTGGCCAGGATGCCGTCCCGGTCGCAGACCGCCACGCCCACCCTGACCGTGCCGACGTCCACCCCGAGTTTCACGCCCTGGGGGTAGTCGCCGGGCACGGCAGCTTCGTTCATGGCTCGTCCGTTATCGCCGGGTAATGGCGTCCACGACGGCGCCAAGGGCCGCGCCGACCTTGTCGGCGTCCGTGCCGCCGCCCTGGGCGACATCATCCTTGCCGCCTCCGCCGCCGCCGAGGATTCCGGCGGCGAGGCGCACCAGGGCGCCTGCCTTGACGCCGGCCGCGCGGGCAGCTTCGTTGGTGGCGATCAGGATGACCGGGCGGTCATTGCTGACGCCGGCGACCGCAACGGCGGCCGGCTCGGAGCCAAGGCGCGTCCGCAGGTCCAGGGCCAGGCCACGGAGGTCGTCCGCGCCGCTGACCTGGCCGGCGTCGTGCGCGATGACCTTGACGCCGGCGGCATCCTGGGCGGTGCCCACGAGCTGCGCGGCTGCCGCCGTGAGCTGTTCCTTGCGCAGTCGTTCAAGTTCCTTCTCCGCCGTTTTGAGCTTGGTCAGGGTGGTGGCGATCCGGTCCGCGAGCAGGCCCGAGGGAACCTTGAGCAGTTCGGTGAGTTCGGTGACAAGGGCGCGTTCGGCGGCGAGGTGCCGGAAGGCATCCATGCCGACGAAAGCCTCGACGCGGCGGTTTCCCGAACCGACGGACTGCTCCCCGAGCAGGGACAGGCTGCCGATCAGCGAGGTGTTCGCGACGTGGGTGCCGCCGCAGAGCTCGCGGGACCAGGCGCCGTCGATCTCCACGACGCGGACTTCGTTGCCGTAGTTCTCGCCGAACAAGGCCATGGCTCCGAGGGCCTTGGCCTCGGCGAGTCCCATGATCTTGGTCTCCACCCGGTAGTTGTTGCGGATGGCGATGTTGGAGACTTCCTCGATCTCGGATCGGGTGGCCGGGCTGAGCCCTTCACCCCAGGCGAAGTCGAAGCGCAGGTAGCCGGCCTTGTTGTAGGAGCCGCGCTGCAGCGCTTCCGGGCCGAGGATCTGGTGCAGGGCCGCGTGCACGATGTGCGTGCCGCTGTGGGCCTGCTCGGCGGCGTGCCGGCGTTCCCGGTCGACGGCGGCCTGGACGAGGGAGTCGGCGCCGATTTCGCCTTCACGGACGATTGCCTTGTGCACGCTCAGGCCCTTGACTGGGCGCTGGACGTCCAGAACCTCGACGACGAAGCCGTCGCCGGTGATCAGCCCGGTGTCTGCAGCCTGGCCGCCGGCCTCAGCGTAGAACGGTGTCTCGGCCAGGACGAGTTCGATTTCGTCACCCGTCGAGGCCTGGGCGACCTTGCGGCCGCCGGCGAGGATGCCGCGGACCTTGGACTCGCCGGTGAGTTCGGTGTAGCCGGTGAAAACGGTTTCCCCGGCGGAGAGCAGTTCCTGGAAAGCGCTGAGGTCCGCGTGCGAGCCCTTCTTGCCCTTGGCGTCGGCCTGGGCGCGCTGGCGCTGTTCGAGCATGAGCTTGCGGAATTCGGGCTCGTCGACCTTCAGCCCGGCCTCCTCGGCCATTTCCAGGGTGAGGTCGATCGGGAAGCCGTAAGTGTCATGCAGGGCGAAGGCGTCGGCTCCGGAGAGCGCCCGGCCGGCAGCCTGGGACTCCTTGACGGCGTCCTCGAGGCGAGCCGTGCCGGAGGCGATGGTGCGCAGGAACGCCTTCTCCTCGGCGTAGGCGATCCGGCTGATCCGGTCGAAGTCCGTTTCCACGATCGGGTAGACACCCTTCATGGCGTCCCGTGAGGCGGGCAGCAGGTCCGGCAGGCAGGCCTTTTCGACGCCGAGCAGGCGCATTGAGCGCACGGCGCGGCGGATCAGACGGCGCAGCACGTATCCGCGGCCCTCGTTGGAGGGCGTGACGCCGTCGGCGATCAGCATGAGGGAGGAACGGATGTGGTCGGCGACGACGCGCATCCGGACGTCGTCGGTGTGGTGCGGGTCCTCGGCGGATTCGGCAGAGGTGTATTCCCGGCCGGAGAGGACCGCCGCCTTGTCGATGACGGGGCGGACCTGGTCGGTCTCGTACATGTTTTCGACGCCCTGCAGGATCATCGCGAGGCGTTCCATGCCGAGGCCGGTGTCGATGTTCTTCTGGGGCAGTTCACCGGTGATGTCGAAGTCGACCTTGGAGCGCACGTTGTCGATCTGGTACTGCATGAACACGAGGTTCCAGATTTCCACGTAGCGGTTCTCGTCGGCGATCGGACCGCCCTCGACGCCGTAGGCGGGGCCGCGGTCGTAGTAGATCTCGGAGCAGGGGCCGGCGGGGCCGGGCTGTCCAGTGGACCAGTAGTTGTCCGCTTTGCCCATCCGCTGGATCCGTTCGGCGGGCATGCCCGTGTTCTTGAGCCAGAGCTGCTCGGCCTCGTCGTCCTCTTCGTAGACGGTGACCCACAGCTGTTCGGGCGGCAGGCCGTAGCCGCCGTCGTCAACCGCAGTGGTGAGCAGTTCCCAGGCGAACTTGATGGCGTCTTCCTTGAAGTAGTCGCCGAAGGAGAAGTTGCCGCACATCTGGAAGAACGTGCCGTGCCGGGCGGTTTTGCCGACTTCCTCGATGTCGCCGGTCCGGATGCACTTCTGCACGCTGGTGGCGCGCTTGTAGGGCGCTTCCTCCCGGGCCGTCAGGTAAGGGATAAACGGGACCATGCCGGCCACCGTGAACAGCAGGGACGGGTCGCTGGAGACCAGCGAGGCGGAGGGCACCGCCGTGTGGCCCTTACTGACAAAAAAGTCGATCCAGCGCTTGGTGATCTCCTGCGACTTCATGAGCTGATTACTTACCCTTCAATATTCACTGCGTTCGTGGTTCGCGCGTGTGATCCGCGGAACGGTCTGGTCCCGGCCAGCGGCCGTGCCGGCGGCCCCTTTCCGGGTGCCGCCCAATTCTCATTCTCTCGCGGCTAGCGCCGCACTGCATCCCGGCCGGCAGTGCCGTGGCCGAGGGCCTTTTCAAGGCCGGCGTCGATGCCCAAGGCCCCCCGGAGTTCGGTCTCACGTTCGTTCATGCCTTCGCGGATCGCGTCGGCGAAGTCGTACAGGCCGTCCGTGAGCCGGCCGACCGCCCGGTTGAGGCCCTCGGGGCCCAGGTTGGACTGCGCTTCGGTGATCTTACGGAAGGCGATGACGCCGATGGCGACGCCGATTCCCATCCAGATGATTCTGTTCATGTCAGGTTCTCCAGCGGGGGTTAGCGGCTGCGGCGGCCGGTGGCGGGCTTTTTGCGGGCGGTGAAGGCCGAGCGCACGCCGTAGCTGAAGGACGCCACCTTGATCAGCGGCGAACCGACGGTGGCGGCCATCAGGGAGGACAGTGCCGAGATGTTGGCGGAGGCGTCGGAGACGTTGTTCGCGATCCCGTCGACTTTCTTCAGCTGCTCATTGGTGGTGGAAACGGTCGCCGTGACTTCGTCCATAAGCGGGGTGGCGCCGTCGCTGATCGAACGGATGGAGGTCCGCACTTCGTCCAGCACTCCCCCGAGCTTCAGAATCGGCACGGCGAGCAGCACGACCAGCACTGCAAACACTCCGGCCGCGATCAGGCCGGCAATATCGCCACCAGTCATAGTCGTTCATCTCCTTGTTGCGTCGTGTCCCTGCGGGGTTTCGGGCTGCCACAGCCGGCAGCCGCAGAACTCCCCCAAGTACCTTACATACAAAGAAGCCCGCGGCGCTTGCCACGGGCTTCTTTGTAAGGTGTCGCGTTGGATCTAGCGTGCGTAGAATTCCACGACGAGCTGCTCTTCGCAGGTCACGGGGACCTCGGAGCGCTTGGGGCGACGGACCAGGCGGGCCTGCAGGGCGTCAAGCTTGACGTCCAGGTATGCCGGAACCATCGGCAGGACGTCGCGGTGAGCGCCGGCTGCTGCAACCTGGAACGGAGGCATGGACTCGCTGCGGCTGTGAACGTGGACCAGCTGGCCCTCAGAGACGCGGAAAGACGGGCGGTCAACGCGGATGCCGTCGACCAGGATGTGGCGGTGGACAACCAGCTGGCGGGCCTGGGCGATGGTGCGGGCGAAGCCTGCACGCAGCACGAGGGCGTCGAGACGCATTTCGAGCAGTTCGATCAGGTTTTCACCGGTCAGGCCCTTGGTGCGGCGTGCTTCTTCGAAGGCACGGGTCATCTGGGCTTCGCGGATGCCGTACTGGGCGCGCAGACGCTGCTTTTCGCGCAGACGTACGGCGTAGTCGGAGTCCTGCTTCTTGCGGGCACGGCCATGCTCACCGGGGCCGTACGGGCGGCGCTCCATGTACTTGGCGGCCTTGGGGGTCAGAGCGATGCCGAGTGCACGCGAAAGGCGTGCGGTACGGCGAGCACGAGTGTTGTTAGCCACTTGTGTCCTTCCAATATCTGCGGTGTGTCAGTGTTACTGGCCTCCACGATGGAGAGCATCGGCCAACCGCTGCCTTTTGCTACTGGGCACAGGGCAAACCCGTCTCTGCAGCATGAAATGCTGAAATCGAGGGGATTGTGCGCCTGTGCCTTGCCAGACAACGAACAAGCCTACCATGCTGTGGCCGGCGGACGGTCAGGTCCTGGCGTGCACGCCCCGGCTGCTGCGCCGCCCGAAGGATGCAGCGCCCAGGAATTCCACGGCCACGAACGCTGCGGACCCGATGACCCATTCATCATGGCCGGGCGGAATCGCGTAGGTGTCGTTGGCATGGATCGTGGAGCGCAGTCCATCCGAGGATTCCACTTCCATCTCCCCCGAGATGCAGAACCCGAGGTGGTGGTGCTGGCACTGCTCGGTCTGCTCGAGTGGTCTGATGGACTCGGACCAGCGCCAGCCCGGGCCGAGGATCAACCGCGCCACCGAGTAGTCGTCAACGGTGACGAGGTCGAATTCGGCGTTGTCGGGGCACCGCTTCTTGTCCGGTACATCAAAGGACTTAACGGCCAAAGCTGTGACGAAAGTTACGGACATCGAGATACGACCTAGGAATTTGTGCGAAGAAGCCGGGCGTGAAGCCAAGCTACTGACGTGCCGGCCGCCGACCTGAGGTCCGGAAAGCGAAGATCCGGCAGTGAGTGCCGCTGTCCCCCACCACGCGGACTCGTGCAGCAGGTCCTTGCTGACTTAAATTAACGTTAGACCTCATGGACCGGAAGTCAACGGGGAGTTTCCGGGTCCGCCGGTCACGTGCCGCGGATGATCCTGCGCAGCCGTTCAAGCCTGGTGGAAATGTCGCGCTCGGCGCCGTTGGCTGTCGGCTCGTAGTAGTTGCGGCCCACCAGGTCGTCCGGCGGGTATTGCTGGGTGGCCACCGAGTGTGGCGCGTCATGGGCGTATTTGTAGCCCTGTCCATGGCCCAGCTGCTTGGACCCCGGGTAGTGGGCATCGCGCAGGTGGGCGGGGATGCCGTTGCCGAGGCCGGCGCGGACGTCCGCGATCGCCTGGTTGATCCCCAAGTAGGCAGCGTTGGACTTGGGTGCGGTGGCGAGGTGGACCACGGCCTCCGCGAGGATGATCCTGCCTTCCGGCATGCCGATCAGCTGCACCGCCTGGGCTGCGGCGACGGCGGTCTGCAGCGCCGTCGGGTCCGCCATGCCGACGTCCTCGGCCGCGGAAATAACAATGCGCCGCGCCACGAACCGCGGGTCCTCTCCCGCCTCAAGCATCCGGGCAAGGTAGTGCAGGGCGGCGTCGACGTCGGAGCCGCGGATGGACTTGATGAAGGCGCTGGCAACGTCGTAGTGCTGGTCGCCGGCGCGGTCGTAGCGCACGGACGCGACGTCGAGGGCACGTTCGGTGTGCTTGAGTTCGATCATCACCGGGGCTTCGCCAGTGTCGTCCGCGTCGCCGAACGCGACGCCGGCGGCCGCCTCCAGCGCGGTCAGGGCCCGGCGGGCGTCCCCGCCGGAGAGCCTGACCAGGTGCGCCAGGGCTTCGGCGCTGAGTTCCAGCTTGCCGCCCAGCCCGCGGGCGTCGGCCGCGGCCCGCAGCAGCAGTCCCTCGACGTCGGCGTCGGTGAGCGGTTTGAGCGTCAGCAGCAGGGACCGCGAGAGCAGCGGGGAGACGACGGAGAACGAGGGGTTTTCGGTGGTTGCGGCGACCAGCACCACCCAGCGGTTCTCGACCCCGGGCAGCAGGGCGTCCTGCTGGGCCTTGTTGAAGCGGTGGATCTCGTCCAGGAACAGCACGGTGGTGGTCTTGAAGAGGTCCCTGGCGGTGAGGGCTTCCTCCATCACGCGGCGGACGTCCTTGACGCCGGCGGTGATGGCGGAGAGCTCGACGAATTTCCGGCCGGGGCCCTTCGCGATCACGTGGGCAAGGGTGGTCTTGCCGGTGCCGGGAGGCCCCCAGAGGATCAGTGAGCTGGGGCCCGCGGGGCCGGTGGCGTCGGTGCCGGCGGCCAGCTGGCGCAGCGGGGAGCCCTGGCCGAGCAGGTGCTGCTGGCCCACCACGTCATCGAGGGTCCGGGGGCGCATCCGGACGGCGAGCGGGCTGCGCGGTGAGGCGGCGCGGCGGTCGGAGCCTGCGTCGACCGTGTCTTCGGTGTCGTCGTCGTCCCCGATAGCGCTGCCGCTGTCCCGTCCTGCGCCAAAGAGATCTTCCACATAGATAGGCTACTTCTAGTTCCCGCCCGCGCTGACACCGTCCCATACCTACCCCGCAAGGGAGTGCCTGCCATGCCCAGCCCCGAGTCCCGTGTGGCCTTCGTCTCCGGCGCCCGGCTGCCCGGCTGGGTGGACCGCTTCGCGGCGAGCCACGGCGCGCTGGCCGAGGAGGAGCTCGACGCCGGCCTGCAGCTGCGCGCCGCGGACGGCGCGGTGGCGCTGCTGCAGCCGCCCTGGCCCGCGGACGGCCGGCCCGGACGCGGGACCGACGCCGTCGCCCGTCTCGCCTCCCTGGCGTCCCAAACGCGGAGCATCGGCACCGTGCTGGTCCGCCGCGGCGGGTACTCGGTGGCGGTGGTCAGCGGCGGCGCCGTGCTCGCGTCCAAGACCGGCACCCGCCACGTCCAGTCCCGGACGGCTGCCGGCGGCTGGTCCCAGCAGCGCTTCGCCCGGCGGCGCGCCAACCAGGCGGACGCGCTGGTGGAGGCTGTCGCCGGGCATGCGGCCCGGATTTTCGCGGACCACCGGATTGAATACCTGGCGCCGGGCGGCGACCGGACCCTGGCCGATCAGGTCCTCGCCGAACCGGCGCTGAAGCGCTACGCCGGTCTGCCGCGGCTGGGGTTCCTGGACGTCCCGGATCCGCGCGCAGCGGTCCTGAAGAAGGCCGCCGCGGAGCTGTGCTCTGTGCGGATCCTGGTGACCGATCCGGCGTCATAGGAACGGGCGCCGTTCCATCCCCCAAGGTATGCAGATGGAACGACGTCCTCTTCGCTGTCCTGTGCCGAACGCGGGGCTATTCTTCCGGCGCCAAAGTGACGGTGACGCCGTTGAGTTCCTGGCTGAAGTCGAGCTGGCAGGAGAGCCTGGAGCCGCATTCCTGGTAGCCCTCGGCCTCGATAAGGAGTTCGAGTTCGTCCTCGCTGCGTTCGGCCAGGGTGTCAAAGACCTCTTTGTCGAGGAAGACGTGGCAGGTGGCACAGGAGGCTGTGCCGCCGCAGGATGCCAGGACGGGCAGGTCGTTGTCGCGGAGGGCCTCCATCAGGGTCTGGTCCGGCTCCCACTCGAGGTCGTGGGCGGACCCCTCGCGGTCGATGACGGTGAGTTTGTTCTTGCTCATGGTGGTTCCTTAGTTGTCAGGCAGCTGTGAACACAGCGTCGGTCAGCGGGGTGCCGGGATCTGCGGCAAGCAACGGGTCAATCCGTGCCTTCTGGGCAATCAGTTTCTTGGCCGGCCGGAAGTCGGTAAGTCCTGCGATGGTGTCGACGGCGGCGAGGCGCCCGTCCCGAACATAGACCACCGAGAACCTGCCGTCCGCCGGGGCGCCGCGCACGATCACCTCGTCAGCGGGGTGGCGGACCCCGGCCGTCTGCAGCCGGACACCGTGCTGCACCGTCCAGAACCAGGGGATTTCCGTGTCCGCGGCGTCCTGGCCGGTGATGTCCGCTGCCACCCTGTCGGCCTGTGCCATCGCGTTCTGGATGCATTCGAGGCGCTGGCTGGCGCCATCGATGCTGCTGGTGAAGCGCGTGACGTCACCCGTGGCGTAGATGTCCGGGACGGAGGTCCGTCCGTCCCCGTCCACGAGGATCCCGTCCTGGCACTCGAGCCCGGCGTCAGCGGCGATTTCCTGGTTGGGCACCACACCGATTCCGGCGAGCACGACGTCGGCCGGGTAGGAGGTGCCGTTGGCGGTGACGACCCGCTCGGCCCGATCGGCCCCGTCGATGGCGGTGACCGCTGCACCGAAGACGAATCGGACGCCATTCTGCTCGTGAAGTTGCTCGAAGAAGCGGGACACCGGTTCGGAGGTCACACGGCTCATCACGCGGTCCTGGTATTCGAGCACCGTGACCTCGCAGCCCTTGGCGGAAGCGGCGGCAGCGACTTCCAGCCCGATGTACCCGGCCCCGATGATGGCAACCCGGGCGCCCGGGACGAGAGCCCGCTTGAGTTCGAGGGCGTCATCCCGGGTCCGCAGGGCCTGGACACCGGGAAGATCGGCCCCCGGGACCGTCAGGGACCTGGCGCGTGATCCGGTGGCGATGACGAGGCGGTGGTAGCCCTGGCGGCTGCCGTCGGACAGCAGGACGGTCCGGCCGGCCGGGTCGATGGCATCGACGGTGAGCCCTGCCCGCCGGTCAATGCGCTTGTCCTCGTAGAACCTGACTTTCCGCAGCACGGTGGACTCATCCGGGGCGCCCGCCTTCAGGAGCTCCTTGGACAGCGGAGGGCGTTCGTAGGGCGTCTCCTTTTCGCCTTCGAGCAGCAGGATGTCCCCGCCCCAGCCGCGGGTGCGCAGTCCTGCGGCCACCGCGACGCCGGAGTGGCCGGCACCGACGATCACGATTGGTTTCAGGCCGTTCTCGGTCGGCTGCTGGCTAGGCATTGAACTTCTCCAATTCCACGAACATGTGTTCCGGTCCCGAGTTGGTCAGATTGTTGCCCCGGACGTATTCGATCGGCTTGTCCTGGTTGAGGGTCAGGGAGCCAAGCCTGGCGGCCAGGAGTTCTACCGTCACTACGGTTTCCAGCCGGGCCAGCGGGGCGCCAAGGCAGCTGTGCACGCCGTGGCCGAAGCCGAGGTGACCGTCGGTGTTGCGGTCCATGTCGAAGGACTCGCCGTCGGGGTACTTGTTGCTGTCGCGGTTCGCGGCGGCAGGCAGCAGCCGGACAATGGCGCCGGCGGGGATGCGCACGCCGGCGACCTCGACTTCTTCGGTGGTGATCCGGCTGGCGCGCTGCACCGTTCCGCGGAAGCGGGCCAGTTCCTCCACGAAGAGGGTCGCGTCGGAGGGGTTCTGCCGGATCCGGTCCAGCAGTTCGGGCTGTTCGCTGAAGACCCGGAAGGCGTTGGCGAGCAGGATCGTGGTGGTGTCATGGCCGGCGACGAAGACGAAGGCGCAGAGTTCCTTTGCTTCCTTCTCGCTGAGCAGGCCGTCCTTCCACATCCGCGCGATGTGGCCGCCCACTGACTCGTTTCCCTCCACGTAGAGGCGCTCCATGGTGTCCTTCAAGTACGCGAAAAACTCGAAAGTGCTCTGTTCGTCGGTGCCAGTGCCTTGCGCGTTGCGGGCCAACCGGCCGAAGTAGCTGAAGGTCTCGTCGGACCAGAACTTCATCTTCTCGAAGTCCGACGCCGGGACGTCCAGCAGGGCGCTGATGGTGGACATGCTCAGCGGGATCGCGTAGTCGTCGACGGCGTCGCCGCCACCGGCCGCGATCATCGGGTCGAGGTACTTGTGGGCGTTCTCACGGACCCGCTCCTCGAAGCGGGCGATCGCCTTGGGCGTGAACGCCTGGGCAACCACCTGGCGCAGGCGGGTGTGGTTGGGCGCGTCGAACAGGGTCAGGAAGGTCAGCGGTACCGGGTCCACGACCTGGGAGGAGAAGACCTTGGGGGCGCGCATGGCTTTGCGGACGTCGTCGTAGCGAGAGATGAACCAGACATCCGAAACCGGTGATGCGGCGCGGAGGACCGGGGCATTGTCCCGCATCCATGCGTAGTGCGCGTACGGGTCCCCCTGCGTTCCGTCGTCGACGACCTTGAACGGCGCCATGCCATCCGGCCAGGCGAGTTCATGGGAGTAAGGCGGCAGTTCGGCAGGCTCGGAGGGAGGCGCGTCGGCGGGCAGCAATTCAGTGGTGGCAGCAGACATCTTTGTCCTTCTGTCGGAGTGCATTGACGTGATGTACGTCTCAACCAACAGTGCCTTGTGAGGACCGGTCCTCCCCATAGGGCTTCCGTTCATCGGTTGTGGAAGATGCCACCCGCGAGGCGGCTCATCGGAATCCGATGTTGCTCATCCGTGTGTTGATCATCTTCGGGCGGCGCGCAGCGGGACGGTACGCAGGCAGAAGCCGTCTGCGCAGCGGAACGAGCCGCCTGGGAGCACGTTACGAGGGCAGCGGTCCTGGCGCGGGTCCAGGCTTGCGTCCCAGTTCCCGCGCCGGGGATCGGGGCGCATCAGCCTGCGGTTTGGACAGACACCTCAACCTATCGACGCGACTTAGCCGGTCAGGCGTAGTGCAGCAGGAAGTGTTCCAGGATGCTGGCTTCGAGGGGTTCTTGCCAGCCAGGATCGTCCACCTTTGCGGTGGACACTGCGTGCCCGGGCGTGAGCAGGTGCCAGTCCGGGAAGGGATCCGGGGGAAGTTCCTGTTCTTGTTTCTGTTCTGGATCCTGGCCGGGGTTCGGGGGCAGGCCGCGGTCCGGATCAATGTCCGGGTCCGGGGGAAGGCTGCGGTCCGGATCGATGTCCGGGTCCGGGGGGAGGCCGCGGTCCGGGGCTGCGTCCATGTGCGCGTCGGGGTTCGGGTCCGGGGATGTTTCCAGGAGGCCGGGTGGCCAGTGGGGTGGTTCCCAGTCCTGCTGTTCGCTGGGGTAGTGCCGGCCGGACGGGGAGGTCCAGCCGGGCGGGGCGTTTTTGCTGGCCCCGGCGGGTGTCCAGGCTGAGCTGTGTTTGAGCCGGTGGTGCTTGGGGCAGGGTTGGCCGAGGTTGGTGATGCCGGTGGTGCCGCCGTGGGCCCAGGCCAGGAGGTGGTCGGCGTCGTTGTCCAGGGAGTGGTTGTTGCAGCCCGGGAAGGGGCATCTGCCGTCGCGGAGCTGGAGCCAGTGCCGTTGGGCTGTGGTGAGGCGGTAGCTGGTCCGGCCGATTTCCAGCGGGGCCCCGTCCCGCGGGTCGGTCAGGACCCGGTAGAAGGACCCGGCGCCGCCGGCGGTGAGGCGGCGGGCCATCGAGGGCGGGATCGGCCCGTACCCGTCCAGGGTGGCCGGTTCCTCGCCGGCGCCCAGCAGCGACAGGACCGGGACGGTGATCAGGACCTGCGCCCGCGGCGACGGCACACCCCCGCCCACGCCGGCACCGTTGTCCGCCGTTTCGCCGGTGGTGAGGAGCCAGGTCGCGGCGGTGTCGGCGCGGAGCTGGGTGAGGGTGCGGGCCTCGGTGGGGCCCTGGAGGGCGCGGGCGGCCGCGGTGGTCCGGTCCCAGATCCCGGCGGCGGTGTCGGCCGGCAGGTAGGCGGAGAGCCAGGCCATCCCGTCCCGGTCCGGGCGGTATTCGACCCGCCGGTCCGCGGCACTCTTGGTGTGGCGGGTTTCGATGCTGACCGGGTGGTGGCGTTCGCGCCAGGCGCGGGCCTTGGCGCGGAACCGTCCCGGGACGAGGTCCCCGGCCGGGCACCCGCGGGCCGGGTCCGGTGCTGCGGGGTCCAGGAAGTGCGCCTCGAGCGCGGCCGCCCCGGCCGCATCCAGGCCGGTGGTTTCGGCCACGAGGATCCGGGCGTGGGCCCAGGAGATCGTCCCGGCCGTCAGCGCCGCGAGGGTCAGCGGCAGGCCCTGCGTGAGGTCCTGGCAGTCGGACAGGAACGCGCCGGCGGTCTGTTCGCTGACGGTCAGGACGCACGCGACCTCGGCCCTCACGGCCATTTCCTGGCAGGTCGCGTCGTGCGGTGACAAGGCCGGGGGCGCCAGGGCTTCGGTGGCCTGCAGGTAGCCGGCGGCCAGCGTGACTTTCAGCGCCGCGGTGCTGGCATCCAGCCGGGCCGCCAGGGCCATGCCGTCCAGGCAACCATCCGCCAGCACCCGCAACGGATCAGTGTGCTCCGCGCCGGACGGATCAGCCGGGTCCGAGCTGGAAAGTTCAGTAGGGTCGGCGCCGGACGGATCGGCATGGTCAGCGGCCGCGCCGGCGAAGGCGGTCAGCGCGGCAGCGGACGCGGCGACGGCCGCCAGGGCCTCCCTGCACTCCGCACTCCACGCTGTGCTTTCCATAAACCCAGAATATTGGGCACCTCTGACACTTTGACGAAACCGGCGGCCGCGCAGCGCGGGACCATGGCGAACACTCTTCGACTTGGGAAATTCGGGGGTGGCGACGTCGGGGAGTGCAGTTTCCGCGGCCAAAATTCAACAGCGCTTGGGTTTTCCGGCCAGGACGAGGCCCAAGGCCGTCAGGACACACTTTCCACGCCGCCGATGATCAGTGCATCACAGCGGCCGACAGTTACAGGCGGCGAGGAGCCGGGGCGGAGGCCTTGAGGGCACGGGCGATCCCGTGAGCGGCGGTCAGCAGCGCCGGGACGGTTAGGGGCACAGCTGCTTCGCCCCGCGGAACAATGGCGTTGAGCGTAGCCGCGACCGCGCCGTCCGGGCCGAAGACTGGAACGGCGATGCCGGTCCATTCGGTCACCCCGATGCCCGGGATGGCGACGAAGCCGCGCTGCCTGATCTCAGCCAGATGCTTCCGGATCAGCTGTGGTTCCGTGATGGTCTCCGGGGTGACCTGTTCCAGGCGGCCGGAGAGCACTTCCTCCTGGACGGCGGGCGCCGAATACGCGAGCAGGACCAGCCCGGAGGACGAGGCGTGAATCGGCATCCGCTGGGCGATATGGGCCGCGTTCAGGCTGGAATCCGGCGAGGACAGTCGCTCGACATAGAGCACGGTGCCGTGGTCCAGCACGGCGAGGGTGGTGTGCTGGTGCACGGCGGCCTGGACATCTTCCATATACGGCAGCGCGACCTCGCGGAGGTTCAGCGCCCTCGACCCACGGGCGGCGAGTTCCCACATCCGCATCCCCGACCGCAGGTTCCCGTCCGGCAGCCGCTCGATCAGGCCGTGCAGCACCAGATCGTCCACGAGTCGGTGGGCGGTGGTCAAGGGCAGGCCCGCTCTCCGAGCAAGGCCGGAGAGCGTCATCGTGGGCAGATCCCGGTCGAACGCGCTCATCAGCCGCACGACGCGGCTGATGACCGATTCACCGGTCGGCGAATTCGCCAACGCGCGCTCCCCGCCCCGAGGTCAGACGCCGGCCCCGCGGACGATCCCGCGGTCGGCGGCGAGTTTCGCGATGTCGCGGCCCGCGCGGTAGCCGAACACCAAGGCCGGGCCAATGTGTGAGCCGTAGCCGGGGTAGCCGCCGCCGAAGACGCTGACCGCCGCCGCGCCGACGGCGATCAGGCCGGGAACCGCCGTTCCCTCTTCGGTGGTGACCTCGGAGCGTTCGTTGACGCCAATCCCGGCAAAGGTGCCCAAGTCACCCATCTGGATCTTGGCCGCGTAGAACGGTCCCTTGCCGACCGGGGCCAGGTTGGGGTTCGGCTTGTGCTCCATGTCGCCGCGGAAGTGGTTGTACAGAGTGGAGCCGCGGCCGAACGCCGGGTCTTCCCCGCGTTCGGCGGCCGGGTTGAAGCCAGACACTGTCGCCTCCAGGCCGGCGGCGTCGATGCCGAGCTTGCCGGCCAGCTCCGCCAGGGTGTCCCCCTTGACCAGGTAGCCGGTCTTGTAGAAGTAGCCGCGCGGCATCGGCCAGGGCTTGGCGTAGCCAATCCCGTACTTGTGCATCGTCTTCGCGTCGCCGATCACATACCCGAACGTCTTGTTCTCGTCCTTGTTGTGCTCAATCATCGTCCCGCCGAAGTCGTGGTAGCTCAGGGCTTCGTTCCCGAAGCGCTTGCCGTGGCGGTCGACGGCGATCAGGCCCGGCAGGCCGATGGCCCGCAGGTGCGGGAAGAGCCGCTCTTTGCCATTGAGG
The DNA here is from genome assembly GCF_031456935.1 of Arthrobacter ginsengisoli. Classification (NCBI taxonomy): domain Bacteria; kingdom Bacillati; phylum Actinomycetota; class Actinomycetes; order Micrococcales; family Micrococcaceae; genus Arthrobacter; species Arthrobacter ginsengisoli. The sequence goes on from NZ_JAVDVQ010000001.1 coordinate 214,896, forward strand.
TATTTGAAGACCGTGACCGGCGCCCAGGACCCCACGCTGAACACCGAATTGTCGATGTGCCCGCCCGCGCTGATCGCCAGAGTTGCGGCGTCACCGCCATGGCCCACGGTCGGGGTGAAGTGGTCGTCGCCGTCGGGATCGTGCGGGAAGTACTGCTTGCGCAGTTCCTTGTTGCCGGAAAAGCCGCCGGCAGCAAGGATGACACCCAGGCGTGCCTCCACGGAGGCGGCGTGGTCTCCCCCGAGGACGGCGCCGGTGATGGTGCCGGCGTCGTCCCGTGTCAGGGACAGTGCCGGCGAGGAATTCCAGAGTCGCACGCCCAGGTCATCGGCGCTTTTCACCATCCGGGTCATCAGCGCGTTGCCGTTGGAACGCAGGACCGGGCGCCGGTAGCGTGCCGCGTCCGCCCAGGTGCGCAGGAGCTTTTTCGCAACGTAGACAAACGATTTGACCGACTGGTTCACATGGAAGAACTCGTTGATGTCCGGGCCCACCTGCGGCATGTAGCCGAAGACGGTGTAGGAGCTCATGTAGGGCTGCATCAGGAGCCGCTTGTCCCCCAGCACGCGTGCGTCGACGTCCTGCGGCAGGATTGCCCGGCCGGAGAGTTTCGCGCCGGGCAGGTCCATCTTGTAGTCCGGGGCCTTCTCCGGATAGGTGAACTTCACCTCGGTCTCGTTCTCGAAGAAGGAGATGGCTTCGGGCACGGTGTCCAGGAAGTCACGCACCCCGGCCGTGTTGAACGTTTCCGGCGCGAGGCTGCGCAGGTAGGTCTCCGCTTCCTCGCGGGTATCGCCCTGCTCCAGCCCCTGCTTGTTGCCGGGCACCCAGGCCCAGCCGGCGGAGATCGCCGTCGTGCCGCCGAAGTACTGCTCCTTCTCCGCGACGATCACGTTCAGTCCCCGCGAGGCGGCTTTCAACGCTGCGGCCATACCGGCCACACCGGACCCGATGACGAGGACATCACAATGGACGGGTTTGCTCATGGTTTTGCTCCGTTCAGTCGGCCGCGCGTCGTTGCGGCAGCCGGGTGGAATGCTTGACCCCCAGTAGAGCCGGTGACACGGATCACCGCGAGGTGGATTACCATTGAGCGGGAATCCAGAGGAGGATTATTGGCCAACTCCGCGTCGGGCGAGTCGATCATCGGCCGCTTCGTGAAGATCGTCAGCGCCTTTGACGACAGCCACCCCTCGATGAGCGTCGCCGAGCTGGGCCGCCGCACGGGCCTCCCCGTGACCACCGCTTACCGTTTGGTGAACGACCTGCTGCTGGAGCGTCTGCTCGACCGGGAGCCGGACGGCAATGTTCACATCGGCACCCGGATGTGGGAGCTGGTCTCGCGCGGGTCCAAGATGGTGGGGTTGCGGGAAGCCGCCCTGCCGTTCATGGAGGACGTCCAGGCCGTGGTCCAGCATTCGACCACACTGGGCATCCTGGATTCCGATGAGGTCCTGTACATCGAGCGGATCGGCTCGCATTCCACCATTGTGGACATCACAAAAATCGCCGGCCGCCTCCCGCTGCACGCCACGTCCTCGGGGCTGGTCCTACTGGCCAATGCCACGCCCGAGTACCAGGAATCCGCGCTGGCCCGGCCCCTGGCGAAGTTCACCGAAACCACCCTGACCGACCCTCCCCAGCTGCGCCGCCATCTGGCAGAGATCCGGCAGCGGGGTTACGCCGTGATGCCCGGGGTGATCGTCAAGGAATCCAGCGGCATTGCCGTCCCCGTCTACGGCCCGGACAACACCGTCGTCGCCGCACTCAGCGTCGTGGTGCCCCGGAACGAGGAGAACGTCCCCGCCCGGGTTCCGGTTCTCATGGCCTCCGCACGCGGCATCTCCCGCGCCCTGGGCTGGCGGGGCGAGCTCAAGGGCGCCCTCCGCCAGAGCCGCTGAACGCCATTTTTCCGTTCAACGGCAATCCTGTGGTCCCCATCACAGCCCTGCTGTCACTCTGGCTAGGACGCAGCAAAGAGGCTGCAGGAGTTACGAGGAGCAGACCACATGAACACCACAGCGAACCGCGTGGCCGGTAAGACCGCAATCGTTACCGGCGGTCGGGGCGATCTGGGCCGCGCCACCGCCGCCCTGCTGGCCGAACACGGCGCAAAGGTAGCCAGCCTCGACGTCGCTGGCGTCCCGGCCGCCGCCACCCACGCCGGCGTCCGCCAGTACGACGTCGACGTGACCAGCGAGGACAGCGTCGCCGAGGCGATCCGACGGGTCAGCGACGACCTGGGCACGCCGGACATCCTGGTGAACGCCGCGGGTATCATCGGCCCGGCCGGCGCATCCCACACCGCCTCCGTCTCCGATTTCGACACCATCTTCAATGTCAACGTCAAGGGCGTCTGGCTGATGACCAAGTACGTGGTGCCGGGAATGATCGACAAGGGTGCCGGCAGCATCGTGAATTTCTCCTCGATCCACGGCATCACCGGCGGCAAGAACGTGCCGCTGTACCACGCCACGAAGGGCGCCGTGCGGCTACTGAGCAAGTCCGATGCTGCCGCCTACGGCAGCCGCGGCATCCGGGTGAACTCCATCCACCCCGGATCCATGAACACCCGGATGAGCCGCCACTCCGCCGAGCAGTCCGACATCGGCGCGGAGCAGTACTACAAGCAGTTGGTCGGCTCCAACCCGCTTCCCCGCCAGGGCGAGCCCGATGAAATCGCTTACGGCGTCCTGTACCTGGCCTCCGATGAATCCCGTTTCACCACCGGCTCGGAGCTCGTGATCGACGGCGGCTACACCGCCGTCTGAGGTCTCCGCCCCGGTTCTCCGCCGAACCCCGTTCCGCGGGGAGGCTGCCCGCCAGCCGCACCTGCACTTCCCTGTTTCCTGAAAGGCCACACCATGAAATTCGTCAATGGAACCGCATCGGACCGCTACGACGTCGTCGTCGTTGGCTCCGGCGCCGGTGCCCTCACCGCGGCGGCCACCGCAGCCCGAGCCGGCAAGTCCGTCGTTGTCCTGGAGAAGAGCGCCCTGCTGGGCGGGACCTCGGCCGTCTCCGGCGGCATGCTCTGGGTCGCCGACAACCACCACGCGCGTAAAGCCGGCATCACCGATTCGAAGGAAGCGGCCGCCGCGTACGTCCGGGCCGTGGCCCGCGGACGCGGACGCGAGGAGCTCCTGGACGCCGCCCTGGATTACGGGGACCAGATGCTCCGCTTCGTGGAAGCGGAATGTGGCGTGCGCTTCATCTTCCTGGACAACTTCCCCGACTACCGCCAGGACCTGCCCGGCGCCGTGGCGGGCGGCCGCACGGTCGAGCCCGAGCTGTTCAACTCCAAGGTGGCGCTCGGCGCCCTCACCGCGCACGTCCGCACCGACGGCCGCGCGCCGTTCACCATGCAGGAGTACGAAAACTGGGGCGCCTTCACCAAATTCCCCTGGGACGACCTCAACCAGCGCCAGGCCGACGGGCTCGTCGCCAAGGGCCAGGCCCTCGTGTCCATGCTCCTGGCGAGCCTGGTCCGCGACGGCGCAGCCCTCGTCACCGGAGCCCGCGGGCACCGGCTGCTCACCGACGGCAGCCGGGTGACCGGCGTCGAACTCGAATCCGGCGAAGTCTTCCAGGCGAACGACGGCGTGGTGCTGGCCACCGGCGGCTTCGAATGGGACAAGGCGCTGGCCGACTCGATGCTCGCCTCGCGGCTCTACACAATGTGCTCGCCGCCCTCGAACACCGGCGACGGCCTGCGGATGGCCCAGCGGATCGGCGGCCAGACCCGCGGCACCCGTGAAGCCTGGTGGGCCCCGATGTCCGTCACCGGCGACTCCCGCGACGGTCAGCCGATCGGCACCCTGCTCCGGTTCGAGCGCCAAGGCCCCGGATCCCTGATGGTCAACCGCCACGGCCGCCGTTTCGCCAACGAATCCCAGAACTACAACGATCTGGCCCGGAGCCTGCAGTCCTGGGACTCCCCCCGGAACCAGACGCTGAACACTCCTGCGCACGTGATCGTCGACCATGCCTACCTGGAGCGGTATGGCATCCTCGCCCACCGCGCCGGCCAGCCCACGCCTGCCTATCTGGTCGAGGCGGCAACGCTGGAGGAACTCGCGGCAAAGATCAACGTTCCCGCGGAGAACCTCGCCGCAACGGTGGCGCGGTTCAATGAATTCGCGGTCAAGGGCGAAGACCCCGACTTCGGCCGCGGCGAAAGCGCGTACGACAAGTACTGGGGCGACGACAATAACCCGTTCCCGAACCCGTCCCTGGGTCCGCTGCAGGCCGGACCGTTCTACGCCATGGAAGTAGTGAACGGCGCCTTCGGCACCAACGGCGGCGTCGCCACCGACGGCCGGGCCCGCGTCCTTGACGTGGACAACCGCCCCATCGAGGGCCTTTACGCGGCCGGCAACACCACCGAAAACGCCTACGCCGCCGGCTACCCCGGTGCCGGCGCCACCCTCGGCCCGATCATGACCATGGGCTACCTCGCCGGACGCACGATCGCCGGCCAGGCCCCCGCTTTCGTCTCCGGTTCCGAAGCCCCCGCCGAAGCAGCCAGCGCCGAACTGGTGGGTGCCTGAGATGATCCGCCACACCGTACTTTTCAAGTTCAAGCCGGATTTCCCGCCCGCCGACAGGCAGGCCTGGATCGCCGGACTCAACAAAATGACCGGGAACATCCCCGGCATGCTCAGCCTGACCCACGGCCCGGACCTGCTCAACACCGAGCGGTCCTTCGATTACGCCATCGTGGCGGACTTCGAGAAGGTCGAGGACATCGAGGTGTACAACACCCATCCGCTGCACGAGCCGCTCAAGGCTTACTCATTCCCCAACAGCCAGCAGATCCTTTCGGTGGACTTCCACTTTGGGGATGCCCAGCCGGCTGCCGCTAAGACAACGCTGTCTTAAGGAGATCCCCATGCACACTGCACCCGCTCCCCGCCTGGCCGCGCGCAAGACGCCGCGGAAGGCTGCCCTGGCCTCGTTCCTGGGCAGCACCCTGGAGTACTACGACTTCTTCATCTACGGCACCGCCGCCGCGCTGGTGTTCCCGCACCTGTTTTTCCCGTCCGCCGACCCCGCCCTCGGACTGGTCGCGGCCTTTGCCACCTTCGGTGTCGCCTACGTGGCACGGCCTGTGGGTGGACTGGTCATGGGCCACTTCGGCGACAAGCTGGGCCGCAAGAAGATCCTGCTGCTCACCCTGGGCATCATGGGCCTGGCTTCGCTGGGCATCGGATTCCTGCCCAGCTACGAACAGGTCGGCATGTGGGCGCCGATCCTGCTGGTGGCCGGCCGCCTGGCCCAGGGATTCTCCGCCGGCGCCGAGTCCGCCGGGGCCTCCACGCTCACGCTGGAACACTCCCCGGAAGGCAAGCGGGGCTTCTACACCAGCTTCGTGATGACCGGCTACGCCTCCGGCATGGTACTGGCGACCCTGGTCTTCATCCCGGTCACCGCTCTCCCGCAGGAAGCCATGATGAGCTGGGGCTGGCGCATCCCGTTCTGGCTCTCCATCGTGGTGCTGGGCATCGCCTACTGGGTCCGGACGCACCTGGATGAAACCCCGGTGTTCGAGGAGGCACAGGAAAAGCACCAGGTCGCCCCGATGCCGGTCAAGGAAGTGCTCAAGTTCCAGGGACCCGATGTGCTGCGGGTGGTGGGCATGTCCGTCATGTCCGTAATGCAGACCATCTTCACGGTCTTCGGACTCGCCTACGCGACCTCCACCGCAGGTTTTGACCGGGCCTCCATCCTGACCGTCAACGCCGTGGCGATCGGGCTGTCAATGTTCGCCATGCCGCTGGCCGCCCGGCTGTCGGACCGGATCGGCCGGCGGCCGGTGCTCCTGACCGCCGCTATCGGGTGCTCGGTCACGATCTTCCTGTACTTCCTGGCGCTCTCCTCGGGCAACATCGTGCTCGTTTTCCTGGCCGCCTTCCTGAACATGACGGTGCTGTACTCGGGCTTCAACGGCATCTGGCCCTCGTTCTTCGCCGAGCAGTTCGCCGCTCCCGTGCGCTACACCGGCATGGCGATGGGAAACCAGCTCGGACTCGTCGTGGCCGGCTTCGGCCCGATGATCGCCGGTCTGCTGCTGGCCCCGGGCGTTACCGGCTGGGTTCCCGTGGCCGTCTTCGCGACGGTCTGCATGCTCATTGCGGCAGCCTCGGTGTACTTCTCCCGCGAAACATACCGGACCCCCATCGAAGAACTGGGCGCCCCGTACCTGGCCGGAACCGCACGGCGCCGGGAGCTGCTGGCCCAGGAGGAACTCATTGCGCAGCAGCAGCCGGCCCGGTCGGCACTGCAGCTTCCCTGACCGCCCCGACGCAGAGGAGACCGAAGACAGCTAGAGCCCGTCTGCTCTGAAGTGCCCGACGGCGTCTGCCGCCCCGATTCGTTCGGGGCGGCAGGCGTTGTTTCAGCAGCCGGTGAGGTGCCGCTTCGGCCGTTCCTGCCGGTAGAGGTACCGCCCGGCTTCCGTGAATCCGGCGCGGGCGTAGAGTTCCCGCGCACCGGCATTGGAGGCCATGACGAGCAGCCAGTAGCCGCTGAGGCCCCGGGCGTCACCTGCACGCAGCAGGGCCTGCAGGATCCGGGCGGCATGGCCCCGCCGCCGGGCGTCCGGGCTGGTCGCCAGGCAGTACAGCCCGCCTGTCCCGCTGGCCCCGTCGGCCCTGCCGACAGGAACAGCGAGGCGCCCGACGGCGGCGGGCCGGCCGCCGTCGTCCCGCACCAGGGCGTACAGCGAGGGGCAGCGTTCAAGGATCCCGCGGGCGACGGCGAGGGCGGTGTCATCGCCCCGGCCCTCGACGCTCCACCACAGCCGCAGCCACTCCGCAGGGGGCCTGGCGGAGATCTCGACGCCGGTGTCAGCCGCCGGCGCATCCGTGCCGCTGTTCCGGACCAGCACCAGGGTTTCGGACTGCCGGGTAAACCCTTCCTCATCCAGTACGGCGTTGAGCGGGGCGTACCGGGGGTCCTCGAAAACCTGGAGGATCAGCGGAAGCCGGTGGTTCCGGTACCAGAGGCGGGCCTCCCGGAGCGCGGTGGGCAGCGCATGGGGGTCGGTCCCGGGTTCGCGGGGCCAGACCGAGTTGGCCCGCTGCGTCACACCGGAGGCGGCGCGGAGCACCCAGCCGCCGGACTCCTCCCGCTCGGCGGCCGGCCACGCGGCATCCATCAGGGCCTCAAGCCCGGCCATCGCCTGCGGTTCCACCCGGCCTCCTCCGTCCAGCTCTTCTTCTTCTCCGTTTCCCCGTACTTCCGAGGCAGCGCATGCTGCGACAGCAAAGGCTCCCCGGTTTCCCGGGGAGCCTTTGCTGTTCATGGCGTCAGGCTACTTGGTGCCGTCCTGGCCCGTTTTGCCGTCTTCCGCCGTCGTCGGTGCCGCCTTCTTGGCCTCCGGCTTGAAGTCCACCCCGGCTTCCTTGCGCTGCTGCGCCGTGATCGGGGCAGGCGCCTGGGTCAGCGGGTCGAAGCCGCCACCGGACTTCGGGAACGCGATGACGTCGCGGATGGACTCGACGCCTGCCAGCAGCGCGACCACGCGGTCCCAGCCGAACGCGATGCCGCCGTGCGGCGGCGCACCGAACTTGAAGCCCTCGAGCAGGAAGCCGAACTTGGTCTGGGCATCAGCCTTGTCCAGGCCCATCAGCTCGAAGACGCGCTCCTGGACGTCGCGCTCGTGGATACGGATTGATCCGCCGCCGATTTCGTTGCCGTTGCAGACGATGTCGTAGGCGTAGGACAGCGCGGATTCGGGATCGGTGTCGAAGGAGTCCATGAACTCGGGCTTCGGCGAGGTGAACGCGTGGTGCACGGCGGTCCACTGGCCGGCGCCGACAGCGACGTCGCCGGACGCGACGGCCGCTGCGGCCGGCTCGAACATCGGCGCGTCGACCACCCAGCAGAAGGCCCAGTCGCTCGGGTTGATGAGGCCGGTGCGGTGGCCGATTTCCACGCGGGCGGCACCGAGCAGGGCGCGGGACGGGGTCTTCTCGCCGGCGGCGAAGAAGATGCAGTCGCCGGGCTTGGCGCCCACAGCCTCGGCGAGGCCGGCGCGCTCGGTGTCGGTGAGGTTCTTGGCCACGGGGCCGGCGAGTTCGCCGTCCTCCTTGTACAGGACGTACGCCAGGCCCTTGGCGCCGCGCTGCTTGGCCCATTCCTGCCAGGCATCGAGCGCCCGGCGGGCCTGGGAAGCGCCGCCCGGCATCACGACGGCACCGACATAGGGTGCCTTGAAGACGCCGAAGTTGGTGTCCTTGAAGAACTCGGTCAGCTCGGTGAGCTCCTGGCCGAAACGCAGGTCCGGCTTGTCCGAGCCGTAACGGGCCATCGCGTCGTGGTAGGTGATGCGCTGGATCGGCGTCGGAATCTCGACGTCGATCAGCTTCCACAGTGCCTTGACGATGCCTTCGCCCAGCCGGATGATGTCGTCCTGCTCGACGAAGCTGGCTTCGATGTCGAGCTGGGTGAACTCCGGCTGGCGGTCCGCACGGAAGTCCTCATCGCGGTAGCAGCGCGCGATCTGGTAGTACTTTTCGAAGCCGCCCACCTGCAGGAGCTGCTTGAACAGCTGCGGGGACTGCGGCAGCGCGTACCAGGACCCCGGTGCGAGGCGTGCGGGGACCACGAAGTCGCGGGCGCCTTCCGGCGTCGAACGCGTGAGCGTGGGGGTTTCGATCTCGACGAAGCCGTCCTGGTGGAGCAGTTCGCGGGCCACACGGTTGGCCTCGGAGCGCAAGCGCAGGTTGCGGGCGGGGCCGGGGCGGCGCAGGTCCAGGTAGCGGTGCTTGAGGCGGGCTTCCTCGCCGACCTCGACGTGCTCGTCGATCTGGAACGGCAGCGGATCGGAGGTATTGAGGATGGTGACCTTGTCGGCCATGACCTCGATCTCGCCGGTAGCCAGCGCGGGGTTCTCGTTGCCTTCGGGGCGCCGGGAGACGGTGCCGACGATTTGCAGCACGTATTCGTTGCGCAGGCCGTGGAAGACTTCCTCTTCACGGACAACCACCTGGGACACCCCCGAAGCGTCACGCAGGTCAACGAAGGCGACACCACCGTGGTCACGACGCCGGCCGACCCAGCCGGCGAGGGTTACGGTTTGTCCAATGTGCTCGGAGCGAAGGGATCCGAGGTCATGTGTGCGCAGCACAGCACGCCTTTCTGAAGAAGACAGAGGGAAAGCAAAACTCATGTTCAATAGGATCGCTACTGGAACGATCCCGTTCGAGTTTACCCGTTGGAAAGGCGCCTCCCGCCATGGCAAGCCGGTATCCGAGCCAACCGTCACCCGACCGGCACACCCCCCGGCAGCTGCAGCGCCGGCTGGGCTTCCTCGATTCGACCGCGATCGGGCTCGGCTCCATGCTGGGCGCCGGCGTTTTTGTGGTCTTCGCCCCGGCGGCTGCGCTGGCGGGTCCCCTGCTGCCCGCCGCGGTGGCCCTGGCCGGCGTGATTGCCTACTGCAACGCGGTGGCCTCGGCCCAGCTGGCCGCCAAGTACCCGTCCAGCGGCGGCACCTACGTCTACGGACGGATCCGGCTGGGCGAGTGGCCGGGCTTCATTGCGGGCTGGGGCTTCGTGACCGGCAAGACGGCCTCCTGCGCGGCGATGGCCCTGACGTTCGGCCACTACGCGGCCCCGGAATTCGCGACGCCGCTGGCGGTGGCCGCCGTCGTGGTCCTGACCGGCGTGAACCTGCTCGGCATCACCCGGACTGCCCTGCTGACCCGGATCCTGCTGGGCGTTGTGCTCGCCACCCTCGCGTTCGTGGCAGCCGCCGCGGTGCTGGGGCCGCATGCTGCACCGGACGGTGCCGAAGCGGCCGGCGGCTGGGGTGTGCTGCCGGCGGCCGGACTGATGTTCTTTGCCTTCGCCGGGTATGCCCGGATCGCGACCCTGGGCGAAGAGGTCAGGGACCCCGCCCGGACCATTCCGCGGGCCATTCTCGCGGCGCTGGCCGCGGCCTTCGTGATTTACCTCGGGCTCGCCCTGCTGCTGCAGTGGCAGCTGCCGGCGGAGCAGCTGGCCGCATCGACGGCCCCGCTGCTCGACGCTGTCACCAGTTCACAGCTCAGCGCCGGCGCCCCGTTCGTCCAGGCGGGGGCCGCCGCGGCCTGCCTCGGCGCGCTGCTGGCACTGATCACGGGGGTGGGACGGACCGCGATGGCGATGGCGCGGGAACGCGACCTGCCGTCCCCGCTGGCGCGGGTGGGCGGAGCGCACCCGGTGCCGTTCCTGGCCGAACTGGCCGTCGGCGCCGCCGTGATCGTGCTGCTGCTGACCAGCAACGTGCTCACAGTCGTGGGATTCTCCAGCTTCGGGGTGCTCGTCTACTACTCAGTGACGAACGCCGCCGCCTTCACCCTGTCAGCGCGTCCCTGGCATGCGCCGCGCTGGCTCAATGCGCTGGGCTTCCTCGGCTGCCTGCTCCTGGCGGTGACCCTGCCGCCGGCCTCGGTGCTGGGCATGGCGGCGGTGCTGGCCGTGGGGGCCGCGGGCCGCTTCGTTGTGCTGCGGCGCCGCAAAGCCGCCGCCGCTTAGGCCCTGAAGACCCGGACGTGCAGGTCCTCCGCGGCCGGCGTCCAGGTGGCCGGATCGGCGTCGACCTGCTCGCCGGAGCGGATGTCCTTGACCTGGTGTTTGCCGTCGTCTTCGGTGAACCAGACAAAGGGGATGCCGCGGCGGTCGGCGAATTTGATCTGCTTGCCGAACTTCTCGGCCTTTGCCGCCACCTCGGTGGCGATCCCGCGGCTGCGTAGCTCCGCGGCGACATCCTGCGCGGCGCTCCAGCTGTCATCGCTGTTGAGCGCCACGAGCACCGCCGTCGGCACGGATCGTGAGGCCTTGGCGAGGTCCTGGCTGAGGATCCGGGAGACCAGCCGGGTCACGCCGATGGAGAGGCCTACGCCGGGGAACTTGCGGTTGCCCTTGCTGGCGAGAGCGTCGTAGCGCCCGCCGGAGCAGATCGAGCCGAGCTGTTCGTGGCCCACCAGGACCGTTTCCACCACCGTGCCCGTGTAGTAGTCCAGGCCGCGGGCGATGCTGAGGTCCGCGACGACTTTGCCCGGTGCCCGCTGCACGGCGGCCGCGATGACCTGCTCCAGTTCGGCCAGGCCCTCCTCCAGCAGTTCATTGCTGACTCCCAGGGCGCGGACCTGCGCCACGAAGGACGTGTCCTCGGTCCGGATCGAGGCCAGCTTGAGGGCGGACTGGGCCTGCTCGTCAGTGGCGCCGAGCTCGGACTTCAGCAGTTCGGCCACCTTGGCCGGGCCGATCTTCTCAAGCTTGTCGATGCTGCGCAGCACCCCGGCGGTGTCGGTCAGCCCAATGCCGTTGTAGAAGCCCTCGGCCAGCTTGCGGTTGTTGATCCGAAGCAGGAATGCCGGGATCGGCAGTGCACTGAGGGCCTCGGCGATGACCAACGCAATCTCGACGTCATAACGGAACGGCAGTTCGCCGTCGCCCACGATGTCGATGTCGGCCTGGGTGAACTCGCGGGCGCGGCCTTCCTGCGGACGCTCACCGCGCCAGACCTTCTGGATCTGGTAGCGGCGGAACGGGAAAGCGAGGTAGCCGGCGTTTTCGACAACGTACCGGGCGAACGGCACCGTGAGGTCGAAGTGCAGGGCCAGGGCGTGCGGATCGGCCTTGTGCGACGCCGCGGCGTCGCCTTCGTCGTCCTGCAGCCGGCTCAGCCCGTAGACCTCTTTGTCGATCTCACCCTTGCGCAGCAGCTGCCCGACCGTCTCCACGGCGCGGGTTTCAATGGAGGAAAATCCATGGAGTTCAAAGACCCGGCGGAGCGTGTCCAGCACATGCAGCTCCACCAGCCGCTCCTCGGGAAGCCACTCGGGGAATCCGGACAGGGAGGCGGTGCGTGCCATGGTGGAGTTTCTCCTCAGGTAACGGGCCGGAGTCATCTGCGCCGCGTCGGGGCCGAAACGGGCGTCCGAAACAGGATCAGTTGGGCGGCAGACAGGCCGGTCATGCATAAACTGTGTGCGGCAGTCAGTTTATGCTTTCCCCGCCCGCATCTTCTAATGCGGCCGGGTACGGCCGGATTGCCGACAGCATGACCGCTGAACCCCCGACGGCGCCCTGGCGCTGTCCCGGTTTCGGCCCTACACCCAGGAGGACATTTGGCGGCCAGTTCACGGAGCGCCCGCGATGCCAAGCGGCGCGTCCAGCAAATGGAAGCAAAGCGCGAGCTGCGCAAGGAGCAGGACAAGCGGCGCAAGCGCGACAACGTCCTCGCCATCGGCGCTGGAACGGCCGCCGTCGTCGTGGCGCTGGTACTGCAGCTGACGGTGTTCTCCTCCAATCCCAGCGAGGACGAATACGCCGCCGCGCAGGCCGGGCTGGCCACGCCCGGCGCCACGCCGCCGGCTTCCCCCAGCAACGCCGGGAACATCCCCAAGCCGGAAACGGCGGCCGGACAGACCTTCACCGGCGAACTGAAGCTCAACGGCGGCACGCTCGGCGTCGAACTGGACGGCACCCGGGCCCCGCAGGCCGCCGCCGTCTTCAAGTCCCTCGCGGACCAGAACTTCTACGCCGGGCTCAACTGCCACCGGCTCACCACGGCCGAGACGTTCGGCGTGCTGCAGTGCGGTTCCAAGGCCGGCGACGGAAGCAGCGACCCGAGCTACACCTGGGGTCCGCTGGAAAACACCCCGGCGGACAACAGCTACCCGGCCGGGACGATCGCCGTCGCCAGGAGCGGCGGGAACGCCTACGGCAACGGCACCCAGTTCTTCATTGTCTACAAGGACACCGTCATTCCGGCCGACGCCGCGGGAGGCTATTCCGTGGTGGGTAAGGTGACCTCGGGCCTGGATGTGGTGGCCAATATTGCGGCCGCCGGACTAAAACCGGGGGATAACGCCACAGACGGCGCCCCCGCGGAACCAGTCACGATAGACTCGTTCTCTCTGAAGTAACCAGCCGTTGCCCTTGTGGCCACGGCCCCGGTATTTCCCTCCAAGCGAAAGACTTCTAGCGGTGACAGACAGTCAGAAATCCGACGAAACAGTGTCAGCAGCAGCTGCCAACGAAACCGAAGCTGATGCTTCGGTGACAGCCCAGTCGACAGACACACCCACCAACACGGCGCCGGAGACGGCAACCGGGCCGGAGGCGGAGGCCGATACGGCCGACGCCGCGGACACCGCCGAGGCGCCAGAGGCTCCCGCCGAGGCCGCCCCCGAGGACGCTCCCGAGGCTCCCGCCGAGGCCGCCCCCGAGGCTCCCGCCGAGGCCGCCCCCGAGGACGCTCCCGAGGCTCCCGCCGAGGCCGCCCCCGAGGCTCCCGCCGAGGCCGCGGCCGAGGCACCCGCCGAGGACGCCCCCGAGGCTCCCGCCGAGGACGCTCCCGAGGCCGCCTCCGAGGCTCCCGTCAAGGAGAGTGCACCGGCAGCGCCCGCCGCGGTCCGCCCCGCGCCATCACCGGCGGCATTCGCTGCCCGGCCGAAGGCCTCACCCGCTGCCCCGGCCGCCGCGCCGGCGGCAGTGTCATCCGCCGCGTCGCTGGCCGAAGCCGCACGCTGGGGCCGCGTTGAAGGCGACGGCCACGTGTTCCTGACCGTCGACGGCGAGGAACATCCTGTCGGCCAGTACCCGGGTGTCAGCAATGACGAAGCCTTGGGGTACTTCGCCCGGAAGTACGACGACGTCGTCGCACAGATTCTCCTGCTCGAACAGCGCGTGAGTTCCAAAGCGCCCGCCACGGACATGCAGAAGACTGTCACGCACCTCCGCGAGCAGCTTGCCGAGCGCAACATGGTGGGAGATCTCCGCTCCGCCGAGGCCCGCCTGGACACCCTTGCCACGCAAATCTCCGATCTCGAAAAGACCGAGAAGGCCGAACACGACGCCGTCCGCGCTGCCGAGTTGGCCGCCCGCGAGGCCATCGTCGCCGAAGCGGAAGAGATCGCCGGCCACGATCCGGCCCAGATCCAGTGGAAGACCTCCAGCGCCCGGATGAACGAACTGTTCGAGAGCTGGAAGACCGCGCAGAAGAGCGGCGTCCGGCTCGGCCGCAGCAATGAGGACGCCCTCTGGAAGCGCTTCCGGGCAGCCCGGACGGTCTTTGACCGACACCGCCGCGCGTACTTCTCCCAGCTCGACAGCACCAACTCGGCCGCCAAGGCCGCCAAGGAGAAACTGATCGCCGAGGCGGAAGCGCTGTCCTCCTCGACCGATTGGGGCTTTGCCGCCGGCGAATACCGCCGCCTGATGGATGAGTGGAAAGCGTCCCCGCGCGCCAGCCGCAAGGACGACGACGCCCTCTGGGCCCGGTTCCGTGCCGCCCAGGACGTCTTCTTCACGCACCGCCAGGCAGCCAACGACGAGATCGACCAGGAATACGGCGCCAATCTGGTGGTCAAGGAAGCCCTGCTGGCGGAAGCCAACCAGCTGCTACCGATCAAGGACCTCGCTGCCACCAAAAAGGCGCTCCAGTCCATCCGTGACCGCTGGGAAGAAGCCGGCAAGGTTCCCCGCGGCGACATGGGACGGGTTGAAGCCGGGCTGCGGAAGGTCGAGGACGCGGTCCGCCACGCTGAGGATGAGAACTGGAAGCGGTCCAACCCGGAGACGAAGGCCCGCACGAACAGCGCGCTGACGCAGCTCGAGTCCGCCATCGCCGGACTCCGGGATGACCTCGCCAAGGCCGAGAAGGCCGGCGACGAGCGCAAGATCCAGGCCGCCAAAGAAGCCCTCGAGGCCCGTGAGGCATGGCTGGAACAGCTCGAGAAGTCAGCGAGCGAGCTCTCCTAGCCGTCAGGCGACGAAGCAGCAGGCTGTTTTGCGGCAGGCCCCGCACCGGTTTATCCACATGACCGGTGCGGGGCCTGTTGGCTTTTCCGTGGACCGGACACGATGGGCGTATGGTCATTGTTCAAGGCCGATCCGCTCCGGACCCGCCCCCGCCGGAGCTGTACTCCCCCGGAGCGCTTTTCTCCTGGCCCGAGCTGCAGGCGATGGCGTCCGACGGCGTGCTGACGCAGCTCTACCAGCGTGGCTATCTGCCTCCCGGGACACGGCCCACGGCGCAGCTCCGGGCCCGCGCAGCGTCCATCCTCATTCGTCCGGCCATCCGACAGCGCGTCGTCGCAGGCAGGATGACGGCCGCGTGGATTTACGGCTGCGCCGACGAACCTGACCGGCTCGCCCTGCTCGTGGATTCGACCCGGCGGATTTCCAGCCTCAGGTCCACCCGTGGCTGTACGCTCCACGAGGTGCATCTTGGTCCGTCCGATGTTGTGAGCCTGGGCGGGCTGATGGTCTCCAGCCCGCTGCGGACCTCCGTGGACATCGCCCTGCATGTGGAGCCCGAACGGGCCGTCCCGGCCCTGCGGGCGCTGCTGGGCAAGCCCGAACTCGGCCTGCGCCTGCGGCTGCTCGTGCTCGCCGTGGAGGCCTCACCCAGGGTGCCGTACAAACGGGCAGCCCTGACGAAGCTCGAATACCTGCGGGCCGGCCCGGCACCCTAAGGGGGGTGGTGGCTGGTCTATTGGTTGCAGGGCGGTCGATTCCCGAAAACGGATCGAGCCTCGGTCAGCTCTTCTTCAGCTCCTCGGCGAACATCACAATGATCCCGCTTGGTCCGCGGACATAGGTGAGCTTGTAGGCGTCCCCGTAGGTCGCCACGCCGCGCAGCGGGTGGCAGCCGTGCCTCGCGGCGATCTCGAGGGCTTCGTCGATGTTGTCGACAGAGAAGGCGACACGGTGCATGCCGATCTCGTTGGGACGGGTTGGTTTCGTCTCGATTGCGTCGGGGTGTATGTACTCGAAGAGCTCAATGCGACCGTGGCCGTCTGGCGTCTGGAGCATGGCGATCTTGGCGTGGTTGCCGTCGAGGCCGACGGCGGTGTCGGTCCACTCGCCGCTGACCGTGTCACGGCCGGCGACGGTCAGACCGAGGTCGGTGAAGAAGGCGATCGTTGCTTCGAGGTCACGGACGGCTATGCCTACGTTCTCGAGTTTGATGGGCATGAGTCACATGCTAGCGCGCGTCGGGGCGATTCGTTCAGGTCCCTGGGCTGCCGGTTCTCGCTCAACCGGTTCGGGAACCATAGAGGGATATGACTTGCCGCGGCCACGCCACACCCGAAAAACAACGAAGAACAACTCTCAAGAACTTGACGTGCCCATTCACTGCCAACATGCGCGTCTTCGATACCTCATACGACTACAAAACTGACACCCCTGCTAGGACCAGACCCGACGCCGACAGGGACAGTCAGAGGCTCCGGTCGGACCATGAACTGCTGTGGACCAAGAACCTGTGCTCCGGCGTCGTTTTCGCCCCGAAAGTGTCATCGGCTCGCTCGAACGAGTACCTCATCTTCACTGACACTTCCGAGGCGAGGCATTGCTACGGCAGCGACGCCGTCACCGGCTCCTACACGACTTGGTTGAAGCCGAACGCTCTGGTCAACGCTGTCGCCGGGCTGAACGAGGACCAGAAGTCCCGTTACCTGAACCCTCCGTACACCATCGGCAGTGCGATGATTTGGCCCGTCAGGAGGAAGGACCAACCCACCCTGAACCAGGCACGAGGGCTTCGTCTGTCGGTCGGTGACCGGATGGACCTCACCCTGGAGTGCATCCGGCGTCACTACGCAGGAGAGCCTGAGAGCCCCCTCGCCGATGTCATCAACGCCTACGCGGACTTCTTCGCGCTCTTCGACGGGTTCGCGGAGTTCGTGGACTTCTTCCACTTTCAGGACCTCGTGACGCCCGGCTATGGCGAGGTTCGGTTCTACCTGCCCTTCGACAACTTCGAGCGTTCCGGGACACCGGCCACGACCGATGATTATGTGACGTACCGGGAAGCCACGCTGGAGTTCATCGCAGGACGGGGCCGCCGGATGGCCGAGTGGGTCATGGAGCACCGCCCCGAGATCGAGGTTCGCCAGTAGCGCCTTAGCGGTAGGCACAGCTGCCCCGGCAGCCGTCCGCAGTTAGCTGCGCCGCCGGTTGCCGGTGGTGCGGTAGACGTCGAAGACACCGTCGATGCGGCGGACGGCGCTCAGGACATGGCTCAGGTACTTGGGGTCACCCATCTCGAACGCGAACTTGGAGATGGCCACCCGGTCCGTGGATGTGTGCACACTCGCCGCCAGGATATTGACGTGGTTCTCCGAGAGGACCCGGGTCACGTCCGAGAGCAGGGACTTGCGGTCGAGCGCTTCGACCTGGATCTCCACCAGGAAGACACTCGACTGCGTCGGCGCCCATTCGACCTCGACGATCCGGTCCGGCTGCTCCAGCAGTCCGCTGACGTTGGTGCAGTCCGTCCGGTGCACGGAGACGCCGGAGCCGCGGGTCACAAAACCCAGAATCGGGTCAGGTGGCACCGGAGTGC
Organism: Arthrobacter ginsengisoli; assembly: GCF_031456935.1. NCBI lineage: Bacteria > Bacillati > Actinomycetota > Actinomycetes > Micrococcales > Micrococcaceae > Arthrobacter > Arthrobacter ginsengisoli. Next base: position 232,249 of record NZ_JAVDVQ010000001.1, read on the forward strand.
AACAGCGGGCGAGCTTGACCCAGACGTCGTCCACGCCGCGCACCACAACACCGGAATCGGAATACCGGGCCTTGGTGACCTGGGTCGGGATGGAAACCTCGGTGAGGTCGTCCTCGGGGGTGTCGTTGCCGGCAAGGCTCTCCACGAGGCGTTCCATCACGGACTGGGCGGAGGTGTGCCCATCGCCCACGCCGGCATACAGGCCGGAGATGTCGACGTACTTGAAGTCTTCGGCGATCGCCGCGAGGGCGTCATGCGTCATCAGGCGCTGCAGCGGGAGGTTCTGCTTGCGCATCGCCTTGGTCAGCAGTTCCTTGCCACGGTCGATCGACTCTTCGCGGCGTTCCTTGCTGAACCACTGCCGGATCTTGTTGCGGGCACGGGCACTCTTGACGAAGTGCTGCCAGTCCTGGCTGGGCCCGGCACCCTCAGCCTTGGAGGTAAAGATCTCCACCCAGTCGCCATGGTTCAGTTCGCTGTTGAGCGGGACCAGCTTGCCGTTGACGCGGGCGCCGATGGTCCGGTGGCCCACCTCGGTGTGGACGGCATACGCGAAGTCCACGGGCGTGGAACCTGCGGGCAGGGCCATCACCTCACCCTTGGGCGTGAAGACAAACACTTCCCGGGCATTGATTTCAAAGCGCAGCGAGTCAAGGAACTCGCCGGGGTCCGAGGTTTCCTGCTGCCAGTCCACCAGGGACCGGAGCCAGCCCATGTCGCCGTCGCGCGGGCTTCCCGGCCCGGCTGCCGTGCGGTTCGGCTGGTCCTTGTACTTCCAGTGCGCAGCGACGCCGTATTCGGCGCGGCGGTGCATCTCGTGGGTGCGGATCTGGATCTCCACGGGTTTGCCGCCCGGGCCGATCACCGTGGTGTGCAGCGACTGGTACATGTTGAACTTGGGCATCGCGATGTAGTCCTTGAACCGCCCGGGCAGGGGGTTCCAGCGCGAATGCATGGCCCCCAGCGCCGCGTAACAGTCCCGGACCGAGTCGACCAGGACACGGACGCCCATCAGGTCGTTGATGTCGTCGAAGTCCTTGTCCCGCACGATCATCTTCTGGTAGATGGAGTAGTAGTGCTTCGGCCGGCCCGTGATCGTGGCCTTGATCTTGGCCGCGCGCAGGTCCTCGGTGATCTGGTCGCGGATGACGGAGAGGTTCTTTTCCCGCTCCGGCGTCCGGTCCCCCACCATCCGCACGATTTCCTCGTAGACCTTCGGGTACAGGGCCGCGAAGGACAGGTCTTCCAGTTCCCACTTGATGGTGTTCATGCCAAGCCGGTGCGCCAGCGGGGCGAAGATTTCCAGGGTTTCCCGGGCCTTGCGTGCCGAGGACTCGGCCGAGACGAAACGCCAGGTCCTGGCGTTGTGCAGCCGGTCGGCCAGCTTGATCATCAGGACCCGGATGTCCTTGGCCATGGCCACGACCATCTTGCGCACCGTCTCAGACTGCGCGGCCTCGCCGAAGCTGACCTTGTCCAGCTTGGTGACCCCGTCGACCAGCATGGCGACTTCCGGCCCGAACTCGGCCCTCAGGTCATCCAGGGTGTAGGAGGTGTCCTCGACGGTGTCGTGCAGGAGCGCCGCGGCGAGCGTGGTGCCGCTGAGCCCCAGCTCAGCCAGGATCGTGGCCACCGCCACCGGGTGCGTGATGTAGGGATCGCCGCTCTTGCGCTTCTGGCCCCGATGGCAGGTCTCCGCCACGATGAAGGCGCGCTGGATGAGGTCGAAGTCCTCTTTGGGGTTGTTCGCACGCACGGTGCGCAGCAGCGGTTCAAGAATCGGGGAATACGCGGGGGCGCCACGCCCGGTCAGCCGGGCAAGGCGGGACCGGGTGCGTTCCCGCCGGCCGGGGAACGTGGGGCGTGCGCCCGAGCTGTCCACGGGGACCGACGGTTCGGCGCGTCCGGAAGCCACCACACCAGTCTGCATACCCTGGCCTGGGGCCTTATCCGCCGGTGCTGCTGGCACCGGCGTCGAACGTTCTTCCAATGGAGCACCTCTCCGAACCCGTCAATTCTTCCAGTGTATTCCCGCAGCAGGATACTTCGATAACCGGCGCAGGGACGGCAACGGGCCGGAGAGCGCCATGAAATGACGTTCTCCAGCCCGTGGGCCGGCCGGGCGGGAACCCCTGCGGTCAGCGGTCCGGCAGGACAGCTGAGGCTACGCCGTGGCCGGTGCCGCCGCTGCGTCCTCCTTGGCGGCTGCCTGGGCGCGGCGCTGGTGCACGCGCTGGGCCTGCTTCACCAGCTCCGGTTCGCTGTGGCGCAGCCAGGCATAAAGCGGCGCGGCGATGAAGATCGTGGCCGCTGTGCCGATAAAGATTCCGACAAACAGTGCCAGCGAGAGGTCCCGCAGCGTTCCGGCACCCAACAGACCCGCCCCGATGAAGAGGATGGCACCGACCGGGAGGATGGCCACCATCATGGTGTTGATGGAACGCACCAGGGTCTGGTTCACGGCTAGGTTGACTTCCTCGCCGAACGTCCGCCTGGTGGAGGCCTGCAAGTCCGAGGTGTTCTCACGGATCTTGTCGAAGACCACCACCGTGTCGTACAGCGAGTAGCTCAGCACGGTCAGGAAGCCGATGATGGCCGACGGCGTGACTTCGAAATCGCTGAGGGCATAGACACCGGCCGTGATAAACATCGTCACAAGCATGCCGACGATCGCTGAGAGCGACATCTTCCAGGTCCGGAAGTACAGCGCCATCATGACGGCGGCGAGGGCGACGAAAATCCCCAGGCCCAGCAGGGCCTGCTTGGTGACGTCAGCACCCCAGGTGGGGCCGATAAAGGTGGACGTCACCTCGTTGTCCGTCACGCCGTAGGCCTCGGTGAGGCCGGCTTTGATCTGGAGCGTCTCGTCTTCGGTGAGCTTGTCCGTCTGGATCCGCATCGTGCTTCCTGCGACGTTCGCCACGCGCGGGACGCTGCCGGAGACCACGTCCTGGACAGCCTTTTCGCCGATGGCAGCGTCGGTGGTCTTCACGTTGGAGACGGTGAACTCCGAGCCACCCCGGAATTCGATGCCGAGGTTGAACCCACCCTTGACGACCGGCAGCAGGATCGAGAGCGCAACCAGGAGCGCCGCGATCCCGAACCAGATCTTCTTGGACCCCACGAAGTCGTAGGAGCGTTTGCCGGTGTAAAGCTCATTGCCGAAATTGGCGAAGCTGGTGGCCATTTAGTTGCCCTCCTTGGACGCGCTCTTGGAGGAACCGGCAAGCTGTTCCTGTCGTTCCGCCTGGCGTCGTTCTGCGATGGTCATCCGGCGTTCGGCCTCGGCCGCCGCGCCGGCGTTCTTGGCGCGGAGCGCGGCAACAGCAGCCGGCTTGTCCGCAGGAGTGCGGAACCGGCCCGCGCCCCGGTACAGGGGTACGGCGCCGAGGCTCTTCGGGTCCAGTCCCGAGAGCGGGTGTCCCTCCCCGAAGAACTTGGTGCGGGCCAGCAACTGCAGGGTCGGGTGCGTGAACATAAAGACGACGATGAGGTCGGCGATGGCCGTCAGGCCGAGGGTGAACGCGAAGCCGCGGACGTTGCCCACTGCCACGAAGTACAGCACCAGGGCAGCCAGCAGGTTGACGGCCTTGGAGGCCAGGACGGTGCGCTTGGCACGCTTCCAGCCGTTCTCGACGGCCGACACCAGGCCGCGTCCTTCACGGAGCTCATCGCGGATACGTTCGAAGTAGACGATGAACGAGTCCGCGGTCTGGCCGATGGCCACGATGATGCCTGCGACGCCAGCGAGGGACAGCCGGTAGTTTTCGGTCCAGCCGAGGACCGCGATGGCCAGGTACGTCAGCGCGCCGGCCACCACGAGGGAGGCGACGGTGACCAGGCCCAGCGCCCGGTACTGAACCAGTGAATACACCACGACCAGCAGCAATCCGATCAGGCCGGCGAGCATACCCATCCGGAGCTGCTCACCACCCAGGGTCGCCGAAATCTGCTGTTCGCTCTGGATCTCGAAGCTGATCGGCAGGGCGCCGAAGCGGAGCTGGTCGGAGAGGGCCTTCGCGGACTCCTCGGTGAAACCGCCGGTGATCTGCGGACGGCCATCGGTGATCACGGCGAGGGACCGCGGAGCGGAAATGACCTGGTCGTCGAGGACAATCGCGAACTGGGCCTTCGGATCCGAGCCGGTCTGGCCGCCGCCGGCGATGTAGAACTGGTACAGCCGTTCGGTGACTTCCTTGAACTTGGCGGTGCCTTCCTCGTTGAACTGGATGTTCACAGCCCACTCATTGGTCACGGCGCCCTGGGCCCCGCGCTGCAGCTGGAAGGTCGAACCCGAGATGTTGGAGCCCTTGACCTCAACCGGGCCAAGGATGTATTTGATCGCCGGTGAGTTGGCCGAGGCCGGTTCGCAGGTGACCAGCGGCTTGGCCGGGTCGGAGCGTTCCTGCTTTTCCTGCGACGGGTTGTCACAGTCGAGCGCCTCGAACTTCTGGTAGATCTCGGGCGTCACCCAGTTCAGGTCGCTGCCGTTGGTGGGCTCCGCGGTGGGCTTGGGCAGCTGGTCCACCGGGGTCTGCGCCTCCGCGGGGACGGCTGCGCCCGGTCCGGCCTGGAGGACGGGCCGGAAGTTCATGTCAGCGGACGCCTGGATCAGGGCGCGGGTTTCCTTGGACGGTGTCCCCGGCAGGCTGACGACGACGTTGCGTCCGGACTGCGTGCTTATTTCGGCTTCAGCCACGCCGGAACCGTCCACGCGCTGGCGGATGATCGCCACGGCCTGGTTGAGCTGATCTTCGTTGATGTCCGAACCGCCCTCAACCTTGGGCGCCAGGATCATCTGGGTGCCGCCTTCAAGGTCCAGGGCAAGCTTGGGAGCCCAGCTCGCCTGGCCGGCCATCGTGCCGCCTGCCAGGACAGCGGTCATGACGGCGAGGATAACGCCGAGCCAGACCAGCACCCTGAGGGCTGAGTTTTTAGGGCCAGTTCGTGCCATTGTCGATCTTTCTATTATTACGGAGGAACCGCCGTGCGGCCCTGGCGGGCCCGCTCCGGCGGTTGCCCGCAGCCGTTACTTCGCGGGATAGCTCAAACAGGCAGGCTAGCTGTCTTTCTTGCCTTCGTTGTTCAGGCGCCGCAGGGTTTCCTCGGGCGTCTCAACAATCGGGGCTTCGCTGACCGGAGCGGCGCCGTCGGCCTTGTCGACGGACAGCGAAGACGCGTCGTTGGGAACGACCGTGGGCTCCTCCGGCACAACAACGGGCTCGATGATCTTCGTGACGGCCTGGCGGTGCACGGTGGCGGTGTTGCCCGGGGAGAGCTCGAGCAGGACCTTGTTCTCGTCCTCGTCGATCTCCACGATGCGGCCGTACAGGCCAAAGCTGGTCATGACCTCGACACCCGGGGCGAACTTCGACTGGAGCTGCGCCTGCGTCTTCTGGGTCTTTTTGTTGCGGCGGAACATCATAAAGACGAAGACGCCGAGCATGGCGAACAGCAGGATGGTCATGAAGTCGATGCCGCCGCCGGCCTGCGGCTGGGTCTGGGCAGAAATAAGTCCGAACACAGGGATAGTTCCGTTCTGTACTTTGCGTAGCTGGTTTTCCAGCAACGTCCGCTTGGCTTCTGGCTGGCCGGGAATCATGCCGAACCGTCGGCGGCCGGTGCTGGCCGCGCACAGAAACAAAGACCCGAACGTGCCGAGCGTCATTCCAGTCTAAAGGGAAAAGGTTACGGCGCGGTGCTATTGACTGTTACGGATCCATTCCGGATCGGCGTCCTGGCCCAGCCCGTCCGCCGCGTCCGGGGCGTCGTCCTCGGCCCGGAAGAGCTCCAGCGGGTCCTGCGCGAAGATACCGGGCGGCACCGCGAAACCGAGGTGCGTCCAGGCCGGGGCGAGTGCGATCCTCCCCCGCGGGGTGCGTCCCAGCAGTCCCTCACGGACGAGGTACGGCTCGGCGACGGTTTCGACGGTTTCGGTCTCTTCGCCGACGGCGATGGCCAGGGTGGACAGGCCAACCGGGCCACCGCCGAATTTGGTGATGAGGGCCTCGAGGACGGCCCGGTCGAGCCGGTCCAGGCCCCGCTTGTCGACTTCATACATGTCCAGCGCCGCGGAGGCGGCCCTGGCGTCGATCTGCTCGATGCCGTGCACCAGCGCCCAGTCGCGGACCCGGCGCAGGAGCCGGTTGGCGATGCGGGGTGTGCCGCGGGAACGTCCGGCGATTTCGCTGAAGCCGGCGGAATTGACCTTGAGGTCCAGGAGCCCGGCGGAGCGCCGGAGCACGAGTTCCAGCTCGGCCACGGAGTAGAACTCGAGGTGGCCGGTGAAGCCGAAGCGGTCCCGGAGCGGGCCGGGCAGCAGCCCGGCGCGGGTGGTGGCACCCACCAGGGTGAAGGGCGGGAGTTCCAGCGGGATCGCGGTGGCCCCGGCGCCCTTGCCGACCACGATGTCGACCCGGAAGTCCTCCATCGCCATGTAGAGCATTTCCTCGGCGGGCCGGGACATCCGGTGGATCTCGTCGAGGAACAGCACTTCGCCTTCGGAGAGCGAGGACAGGATGGCCGCCAGGTCACCCGCATGCTGGATGGCAGGTCCGCTGCTGATCCGCAGCGGGGCGTTCATTTCGGCCGCGATGATCATTGACAGTGTGGTCTTGCCCAGCCCGGGCGGACCCGAAAGCAGGACGTGATCGGCGCTGCGGCCGCGCATGCGCGAGGCCTCCAGCACGAGGGAAAGCTGTTTCCGGACCCGGTGCTGGCCGACGAAGTCATGCAGGTTCTTGGGCCGGAGGGCGGCTTCGATGACCCGCTCCTCCGGTTCCTCTCCCCCGGTGACAATCGACGGCTCAGCCACGGGCGCCTACCCGGTTCCCGGCGCGGGCGCCGTCCTGGCCCAGCCAGCGGAGGGTGGCGCGCAGGATCTCCGCGACGTTGCCCTTCTCGGCCAGTTCGGGTGAATCGGCCAGCGATTTGTCGATGCTGGCTGTGGCGTCCTTCTCGGACCAGCCCAGGCTCGTCATGGCCGCAACGACCTGCGGCTTCCAGACCGACTCGGCGGACGCCGCCGGCATCGTGGCTCCGGCGGTTGTGCCGTGCGGCACCAGCTTTCCGGCCAGTTCGAGCACGATCCGGCCGGCGACCTTGGGGCCAATGCCGGGCACCAAGGTGAAGGCCTTGCCGTCGCCGGAGTGCGCGGCCACCCGGATCGCCTCGGGCTCATGCACGGCAAGGACGGCCAGCGCCAGCCGGGGCCCGACGCCGCTGACACTCAGCAGGACGTCGAAGACTTCGCGTTCGTCGTCGCTGACGAAGCCGTACAGGGTCAGGGAGTCCTCGCGCACGATCAGGGAGGTGAAGAGCTTGCCCTCCTCGCCGGTGCGGAGGGTGCTGAGGGTCTGTGGCGTGGCGTTCACGCTCATGCCGGCGCCGTTGAGGTCGATCACGGCGGAGGACAGGCCGACGTGCGCTACGGTTCCGCGGAGAAAACTGATCAAAGCCGGGCTCCTGAAAAATTCAGCTGAAAATAGAACCGGGCTGACCCGGCTATCCGAACATATCTACGAATACCCTACCAAGTTCTGTGGCGGCACAGTCGGACATTCAGCGTGTACGGCGCGCTTTGGCTTCGGCGTCCGCCCAGGCCCGCTGGGCCGGGGTCAGGGACATGCTCCCCGGCCCGCTGGTCGCGATCGCGGCGCCGCTCCCGGCCCGCCAGGCGTGGGTGATGGCCAGCGCGAGGGCGTCGGCGGCGTCGGCAGGCCGCGGCGGGGCGTCGAGCCGGAGAATTTTGGTGACCAGCTTGGTGACGGCATCCTTGTTGGATGTTCCGCTGCCGGTGACGGCGGCCTTGACCTCGGACGGGGTGTGCAGCGCCACCGGGATGCCGCGGCGTGCGGCGGCTGCGATCACGACGCCGGAGGCCTGGGCAACGCCCATCACGGTGCTGACGTTGAGCTGCGAGAAGACGCGTTCGACGGCGAGGACGTGCGGTTGGTACTGGTCCAGCCACTCATCGATCGAGGTGGCGATGACCAGCAGGCGCTGGTCCAGGCTTTCCTCGGGCGAGGTGCCGACGACGCCGAACGCCACCAGGGTGGCGCGGCGGTTCTTCTCGACGTCCACGACGCCGATCCCGCAGCGGGTGAGGCCCGGATCGACGCCGAGGACGCGAAGGGTCACTCGGCTTCCAGTGCGGCCTGCACTTCGTCGCTGAGGTCGGCGTTGCTGTAAACGTTCTGGACGTCATCCAGTTCTTCGAGGGCGTCCACGAGTTTCATGAACTTCTTGGCGGCGTCCAGATCCAGCGGCACCTGCATGGACGGCACAAACTCAGCTTCGTCGGTCTCGTACTCGATCCCGGCGTCCTTGAGCGCATCGCGGATGGCCTGGAGGTCGGTCGGTTCGGAGTGGATTTCGAAGCTGTCGCCGTTGTCCTTGACTTCCTCGGCGCCGGCGTCGAGGACGGCCATCAGGACGTCGTCCTCGCTCAGGCCGTTCTTCGGCAGCGAGACGACACCCTTGCGGGAGAACAGGTAGCTGACCGAACCCGGATCGGCGATGGTTCCGCCGTTGCGGGAGATGGCGAGGCGGACCTCGGAGGCGGCACGGTTCTTGTTGTCCGTGAGGCATTCGATCAGCAGCGCCGAGCCCTGCGGCCCGCGGCATTCGTACATGATCTCGGTGTAGTCCACGACTTCGCCGGTGAGGCCGGCGCCGCGCTTGATGGCACGGTCGATGTTGTCAGCGGGGACCGAAGTCTTTTTGGCCTTGGTGACGGCGAGTTCCAGGCCCGGGTTGCCGGCAAGGTCCGGGCCGCCCATGCGTGCGGCAACTTCGATGTTCTTGATCAGCTTGGCGAACGACTTGGCCCGGCGGCTGTCGAGGATGGCCTTCTTGTGCTTGGTCGTCGCCCATTTGGAGTGGCCTGACATGCTTTACGCTTCTCCTCTGATCATTCGAATAAACAATTCATGCACGCGCTTCTCCCCCGTCACTTCCGGGTGGAAGGAGGTGGCCAGCAGCTTGCCGGAACGCACAGCAACAATTCTAGCCGTCCCGGCCAGCGCCTCGGGGTGGGATGCCCTGGAAGGTTCCACTTTGGCGAGGACCTGCACGCCTTCACCGACGCGTTCCACCCAGGGTCCGCGGATGAAGACCGCGTGGACCGGGGCCACGCCGTCCCGGGTGGCACTGAAGTCGAGGCCCTTGAAATCCAGGTCCGTCTCAAAGGACTCGCGCTGCCGGCCGAAGGCGTTCCGGCGCACCGTGATGTCGAGGCCGCCAAACGTCTGCTGCGGGTTGCCGGCGAGGTCCTTCGCGGGGTCGGTGATCTCGTCCGCGAGGAGGATCATCCCGGCACAGGAGCCATAGACCGGCAGCCCGTCCTGGATACGCTGGCGCAGCGGGTCGCTGAGCCCGAAGGCCCGGGACAGCTTGTCAATGGTGGTCGATTCGCCGCCGGGAATGATGAGGCCATCGAGGCCATCGAGTTCGGCCGGCCGGCGGACGCCGATGCCGGCGGCACCGGCGGCTTCCACCGCGTGCAGGTGTTCCCGGAAGTCGCCCTGGAGAGCCAGGACGCCGATCCGGAGGCCTGTTCCCACGCGGGAAGGAGGCACAGAAGAGGGGTTGGTCATCCGAACAGCATAATGGCCCGGGCGGGTCCCCGGCAGCTTCCCGGCGGGCTTCCCCGCTGCCGCTGGGATATATTACAAAGCATGTTTTACTTCAGCGTTCCGCTCGGCAAGCTCGTCCGCCGGGTCTCCCGGCTCAGGGGCGGAGGCTCTGCCCTTCCCGGGCTCGTGGTGGAAAAGATCGACCCTGGCTTTATGCGCAGGACCCTGTCGACGCTGCCGCACGGCGTCGCCGTCGTCAGCGGCACGAACGGCAAGACGACCACCACCAAAATGGTCGTGGAACTGCTGGAGAGCCAGGGCCTGAAGGTATTCACCAACCGCACCGGCAGCAACTTCACCCGCGGCGTGGCCGCCGCGCTGCTCGGCGAGGTGGACTGGCGGGGACGGCTGCAGGCCGACGTCGCCGTGCTGGAACTCGACGAGGCCCACGCGGTGCACTTCGTCAACCAGGTGCCACCGCGCTACTGCCTCCTGCTCAACGTCCTGCGCGACCAGCTGGACCGCTTCGGCGAGATCGACAAGACCGCGCAACTGCTGCAGCACATCGCCTCCAAGACCACGGGAACCGTTGTGCTGAACCGCGAGGACCCGCGCGTCGCGCGAATCGCGGAAACGCTCAAAACAGACACCGTTACCGGCGCCCGGGTCCTCTACTTCGGCTTGGATGACTCCCTGCTGAGCACCTTCCCGAACGACGACGAGATGCGGGCGGCTCCCGGCAGCCCGGTACCGGCGGCTCCCGCCAGGCCGGACGCCGACGTCGTGCTGCGCCGGGTGGGTGCGGCCGACGCGGACTTTGAGTTCGACGGCGTCACGGCCACCACCGCGATGAAGCTCCGCGGCGTCTACAACATCTTCAATGCCGCGGCCGCACTGACCCTGGCCCGGGCCATCGCGATGCGGGACTCTGTCCTTGGAGAAACGGCCGCCGCGGACAACGAGGGCCTGCTGAAGGCACTGTCCGAGGTGGCGCCGGCGTTTGGACGCGGCGAGAGCCTCGTCGTCGACGGCCTGCCGCTGGATCTGGTGCTGGTGAAGAACCCCAGCGGATTCCGCCTGGGGCTGAAGTCCTTCCCGGCCGCGGGATACGCCACGATGATCGCGATCAATGACAATTACGCGGACGGCCGGGACATGTCCTGGCTCTGGGACGTCGAGTTCGACACCCTCCGCGATGGCGGCGTGGACCAGTTGAGTGGCTCCCGCGCCTACGACATGGCGCTGCGCCTGCAGTACGACGACGTCGGGGTCGGCGCGGTTGACACCGAGATTGCGCCCGCGCTGGCGGCCTTCATCAGCGGCGCGCCGGACAAACCGAAGCGGATCTTCTGCACCTACACAGCGATGCTGGCCATCCGCCGCGAGCTGTCCAAAATCACCACAGTGGAGGTGGTCTCATGACCCCCCAGCCGGCGTCCAAGTTTCCTTTCGGGCACGAGCTTCCGGCCGAGAAAACCCCGGCCCCCAGCAAGGGCACCATCCGGATCCTGCAGCTGTACCCGCGGGACATGAACATCTACGGCGACTGGGGCAACGCCCTGGTGCTGGCCCAGCGGCTGCGCTGGCACGGCTACACGCCGGAGCTGCTCGAGTACAACGTCGGCGACGCGTTCCCATCCGACGTCGACCTGATCGTCGGCGGCGGCGGGCAGGACAGCGGACAGCTGGTCATCCAGGATGACCTGCTGTCGCGCGAGACCGTCCTGAAGGAGCTCGCCGAGGACGGCACCCCCATGCTGGTCATCTGCGGGCTCTACCAGCTCTTCGGGAAGTTCTTCAAGACCCGGCTCGGGTCCGTCATCCCGGGCATCGGCATCCTGGACGTGGAGACGCACGGCACCGACGAGAGGCTGATCGGCAACGTCACGGTGTCCACCGCCGAGTTCGGCACCGTCCTGGGCTACGAGAACCACAGCGGCCAGACCACTCTGGGTCCGGGCGTCTCACCGCTGGGAACCACAGCCAAGGGCACCGGGAACAACAGCAGCGCCGGCCAGGAGGGCGCCCGCTACCGGAACATCGTGGCGAGCTACCTGCACGGTTCCCTGCTGCCGAAGAACCCTGCGCTGGCCGACTTCCTCATCCGGACCGCCGTCGAACGTAAGTATGGCAGCTTCTCCCCCGGAACCCCGGACGACACCTACGCCGTCCTCGCCCGCGAGCACGCCGCCCGCCGCCCGCGCTGAGCAGGCACTGAGTCAGCCAAGCGCCGCGAAATGCGCCCGGATACAACCGCCGTCGGACGCGAAATCGCCGGAAGGTTGCGGCGACCCCTGCGGACAGGCTCGGCGTTAAGTTGAGCGAGCGATGACAGATTCTGGCGAGGAGCAGTTCACGATGATCCGGATTGACCGTGACGACCCCGGCAGCGCGGATGTCCGGCAGCTCCTGAGCGAGCACCTCGCGGACATGTTCGCCACCTCCCCGGCAGAGAGTGTGCATGCCCTCGATTCTGCGGCGCTTTCGGGACCGGGCATCACGTTCTGGACCGCGCGCGAGGATGATGAAGTGCTTGGCTGCGGAGCGCTGAAGCAGCTCCAGCAGGGCCAAGGCGAAATCAGGGAGGGTGAGATCAAGTCCATGCGCACCGCCGCCCACGCCCGTGGCCGCGGCATCGCCACTCTGTTGTTGGCCCACATCGTGGCCGAAGCCCGGCGGGGCGGATACCACCGCTTGTACCTCGAGACCGGGAGCCAGGACTTTTTCGCTCCGGCACGGCGGCTGTACCAGCGTCACGGATTCGACGTCTGCCCGCCCTTTGCCGGCTACGGGGACGACCGAAACAGTGTCTACATGACCCTGGCTCTGGACCTGGGGCGGCCGTAGCGCTCCCCCGGCCGCGGCTCACCTGCGGCCGGCGTACTCCAGCACGTCCGGCGCGACCCGGCCGCTTGAGGCTGCCCGGATGTGGCCTTTGCCTTCGTACCAGATGAGGGTGCAATCCGGGATCAGCCCGGCCGTCTCCTGGGCGACGTCGCGGGGGAAGAACCGGTCGGAGCCCCCGCAGATCAGCAGCACCGGCCGCCGGATCAACGGGAGCACCGCCCGGGAATCGAAGGACACTTCGCCCTGCACCTCGGTGAGGACGTCCTGGCGAGGAAAATCGGATCCGCTGAGAAGCCGGCGGCTGATAGCCGGCCCAATCAGCCGCCGCAGCCACGCAAGGCGCCGGCCCGGCAACAGATACTCGGCGAAGACCGTACCGGCGCCGTTCGTGTCACCGCCGGCGAGGGCCTGGGCCATCCGGGAATCGACGTCCTTGCCCCAGTCGCTCAACTCCGCTGCGGTGACTACCATGGCGATGTCGCCGAAGGAGTCAGGATGCCTGGCCGCCAGATACTGGCCGATCATCCCGCCAAACGATTCCGCCAGGACGATGTCGATGCGCCCGCCGAACTCCCCGGCTATCAGCCGCGCATAGTCGTCGGCCATGTCGGCGACGGTGTGCTCCGGCGGCATGCCCCGGCGCCTGGTGACAATCCAGACAGCGTATCCGGCGTGCAGAAAGGCATCGAACTGCCGCCGGAACATCCGGCGCAGCATCCCCTGGGGCACGGAGCTCCCTGGGCCGCCCTGGATGAAAAGGACTGTTTTGGGGCCGTTGCCCCAGCTCAGGTAGTCCATGCCGTTGGGGAAGGTCCCGTTCCGGGGTTCCCGGTCCACCATCGCTGCTTTGCCCACGAAAGCCTCCTGTCCTGCGGCTCCTATGGTTCCCTGGTGATGAGCAGTTCGTGGGCGCCCGCAGCCGCGGCCCCCATTGACTCGACCACGGTCTGGGTGCGCTGGCGGGTAGCCGCGTCGGCCGCGGCGCCGGCGCAGGGACCCTGCGGGGCGTCGGAGGCCACGGAGCACCAGCGGTAGGGTCCGCGGACCATCACCGACGGCGCCCAGGCCAGATCGGAGGCGGTCCACGTGCCGGCGGCGTCCTGGCTGAACTGGGCCCGGACCAGCAGCCCCTCGTTGTTCACCACATAGTTCGGCGACAATTCAGTGATGCCGTTGCCCAGACCGTAGGCAATCCAGGTCCCCTTGTACTGTTCGATCGGAAGCACCGAGTGCGAGTGGTGGCTGTAGATCATGGTGAACTGGCCGCTGTCCGCGAGAGCGTGGGCGACGCTCTTCTGCTCGGCATTGGGCACACTCGAATATTCTTCGCCCGCGTGCATGGCGCCCAGGACGATGTCCGCGCCCGCGTCCCGGGCCTTCTTGGCCTTGGCAATCATGACCTCGGGGTCGAGCATGTCCACCTGCCAGGCCGCTTCCGGGAGCTGCCCGTTCAGCCCGTACGTCGCACTGATCACAGCGATCTTCGCCGCGGCGGTCTGCAGGATCAGCACGCCCTCGGCGTCGGCCTCGCTCCGGTAGGAGCCCGTGTGCTGCAGCCCGGCAGCATCGAGGGCATCCAGGGTGCGCACCAGCCCGGCGGTGCCGCGGTCAACGGTGTGGTTGCTCGCGGTGGTGCAGGCCTGGTAGCCGACCTGCTGGGCCGCCGTGAGGATCTGCGGGGGAACGTTGAACGAAGGGTAACCGGAGAACGGCCCGGCCGGGCCGGCCACTGGCGTTTCCTGGTGGCAGATCGCCAGGTCGCTTTTCGCGAGGTACTTGCGCTGGCCCTCAAGCATCGGGCCGAAGTCCAGCCCCTTGGCTCCGGCGGCCAGGGCGTCCGCCCGGGCCTGCTCCCAGAGCTGGTTGTGGACCAGCATGTCCCCGGTGACCAGCACCGAGGTGCAGCGGACGGCCGCGCAATCCGGCCCCTTCCCGGGCGTCGGCGTCGGTGACGGCGTCGGGGTGCTCGACGTCGCCGAGGACGACGCCGGCGTAGTTCCCGGAACCTGTCCCGCGGCCGTCCCGGCGGTGCCGCCAGAGGCCGCCGGAGAACCTGACGCATCGCTGTCCGGTCGGGCACTGATCCCGCAGGAGGCCACAGAGGCCAAAAGGGAGAGCGCTGCGGCGGCGGCAAGCAGACGGCCGCGCAGCGTGGGGGTGATGGTACGCATGGCGCCAATCCTACGGCCGCAGCGGTGACAACACGCATAGCCGACCGTTGAGACTCCCCGCTTTACATGAAAGAGTTATTTCATGACCAATCCCCTGATGAGCCCCAGCACCCTGCCCTTCGGCCTGCCGCCGTTCGCGGACATCACCACCGAGCACTACGCCGAAGCCGTGGAGGCCGGCCTCGCCGAGCATCTGGCAGAGATCCAGGCCATTGTGGATTCGCCGGAGCCGGCGTCCTTCGAAAACACTGCGCTGGCGATGGAGCGGGCCGGACGGCTGCTGCAGCGCGCGGCAGCCTCCTTCTTCACTCTCGTCTCGGCCGACGCCTCGGACGCCATCCGCGACCTCGAGACCACGCTGTCGCCGCGTTTCTCGGCCCACCAGGACGCCGTTTACCTGAACCGCGGACTGTTCGAGCGGTTTTCGGCCATCAACACAGACCAGCTCGACGCTGAATCCGCCCGGCTTGTGGACGAGTACCTCAAGGAATTCCGGCAGTCCGGCATCCAGCTCGACGGCGCGGGCCAGGAACGGCTCAAGGCCGCCAACGCCGAGCTCTCCCGGCTAGGAACGGAATTCGGCCAGCGGGTCAAGGAAGCAATGAAGTCCGCCGCGCTGCTGCTGGACGACGCCGGCGATCTCGCCGGGCTCCCCGCTGACGATGTTGCCAGCGCCGCGGAAGCCGCCCGCACCGCCGGGCACGAGGGAAAGTTCCTTTTGACCCTCATCCAGCCCAGCAACCAGCCCGCGCTCGCGGCCCTGGAAAACCGGGATGTCCGCCGCCGCCTGTACCAGGCCTCCATCGGCCGCGGCAGCGACGGCGGCGCCTTCGACGTCCTGGACCTGGTCAAGGACATGGTCCGGCTGCGCGCCGGGAAGGCCACGCTGCTCGGCTTCGCCAACTACGCCGAACTGGTCGTGGACCAGCAGACCGCGCCGGACTTCGCCGCCGTGCAGACCATGCTGAACCGGCTCGCGCCGGCCGCGGTCCGGAACGCCGACGCCGAGGCAGAGGCGCTGGCCGAAACCGCCGGGCACGCCCTGGAGGCGTGGGACTGGGCCTACTACTCCGCGAAGGTCAAACGCGAACGGTACGCCGTGGACGAGCAGGCCCTGCGCCCCTACTTCGAGCTGGACCGCGTCCTCAACGACGGCGTGTTTTTCGCTGCCAACGCGCTGTACGGGATCACGTTCCATGAACGGACCGACCTGGCGGGCTACCACCCGGACGTGCGCGTCTGGGAAGTCCGCAACCCGGACGGCACTGAGCTGGGCCTGTTCCTGGGCGACTACTACACCCGCGAATCCAAGCGCGGCGGGGCCTGGATGAACTCCCTGGTGGAACAGTCCGGGCTGCTCAACACCCGGCCCGTGGTGATCAACAACCTCAACATCTCCAAGCCGCCGGCCGGGGAACCCACGCTGCTGACCCTCGACGAGCTCCGCACCACGTTCCACGAGTTCGGCCACGCCCTGCACGGGCTGTTCTCCTCGGTCACCTATCCGCGGTTCTCGGGCACCTCCGTGCCGCGGGACTTCGTGGAGTACCCGTCGCAGGTGAACGAAATGTGGATCATGTGGCCGCAGGTGCTCGCCAACTACGCACGCCACTACGCCACCGGCGAAGCGCTGCCGCAGGAGGTTGTGGACAGGCTCGACGCCGCGCAGCTCTGGGGCGAGGGCTTCGGCACCACCGAATACCTCGGCGCTGCCCTGCTCGATCTGGCCTGGCACGTGCTCGAAAGCAGCGAGGTGCCCGAGGATGTCCTGGAGTTCGAGGCCAAGGCACTGGCCGCGGCCGGTGTGGCCCACCGCCTGATCCCGCCGCGTTACCGCACCGGCTACTTCCAGCACATCTTCGCCGGCGCCGGTTACGCCGCTGGCTACTACTCCTACATCTGGAGCGAGGTGCTCGACGCCGACACGGTGGAGTGGTTCAAGGACCACGGCGGCCTTACCCGGGCCAATGGCGACTACTTCCGCGCCGAACTGCTCTCCCGGGGCAACAGCCGCGATCCGCTGGACTCTTTCCGCGCCTTCCGCGGCCGCGACGCCGAACTCGAACCGCTCCTCAAGCGCCGCGGCCTGGAATAATCCCCTCCCCACCCCCAACGGTTGCTCCGCAACGGCCCTTTTGGAGCCCCATAAGGGCCGTTGTGGAGCAATCGATAGGGAAACGAACGACGCCGGCCGGCCACCTGGAGAAGGTGACCGGCCGGCGTCGTGCGTTCGACTGCAGTTACTCAAGCGCTGTGGCCTCGAAAAGCCCAGCGGCTGCTCCGAAGCCGCCCTTTTGGAGCCTGATAAGGGCAGTTGCGGAGCAATCGACTGGTAATTACCAGCCGCGCTCGGCGAGGCGGTGCGGCTGCGGGATCTCGTCCACGTTGATGCCGACCATGGCCTCGCCCAGGCCGCGGGAGGCCTTGGCGACCTCTTCCGGGTCGTCGAAGAAGGTGGTGGCCTTCACGACGGCGGCGGCACGCTGGGCCGGGTTGCCGGACTTGAAGATGCCGGACCCGACGAACACACCGTCCGCGCCGAGCTGCATCATCATCGCGGCGTCGGCCGGGGTGGCGATGCCGCCGGCGGTGAACAGCACAACGGGGAGCTTGCCGGTCGCGGCGACTTCCTTGACCAGTTCGTACGGGGCCTGGAGTTCCTTGGCTGCGACGTAAAGTTCGTCCTCGGCCATGCCGGCGAGCCTGTTGATCTCCGCACGGATCTGGCGCATGTGCGTGGTGGCGTTGGAGACGTCGCCGGTGCCGGCCTCGCCCTTGGAACGGATCATCGCCGCGCCCTCGTTGATGCGGCGCAGGGCCTCACCGAGGTTCGTGGCGCCGCAGACGAAGGGAATCGTGAAGTTCCACTTGTCGATGTGGTGCGAGTAGTCGGCCGGGGTCAGGACCTCGGACTCGTCGATGTAGTCCACACCGAGGGTCTGAATGACCTGCGCCTCGACGAAGTGCCCGATCCGGACCTTCGCCATGACCGGGATGGACACGGCCGCGATGATCGCCTCGATCATGTCCGGATCCGACATCCGGGACACGCCGCCCTGGGCACGGATGTCGGCGGGAACGCGTTCCAGCGCCATGACTGCGACGGCGCCGGCATCCTCAGCGATGCGGGCCTGCTCGACGTTGACGACGTCCATGATGACGCCGCCCTTGAGCATCTCCGCCATGCCGCGCTTAACGCGGTTGCTGCCCGTAACGCTCTTCGCGGACGCGCCGGCTTCGCTGCTTACATCAGGTGTAGACACAAAAACCCCTATGGGTAGATAGATGACCTCGCCGGAGCGCGGACGGCACACAAATGCCTCTTCGCACACACCGGATTACCGGATCCATTGGCCGGTAGTGCTAATACTAGTCCCCCGCCGCGACCCGGCTGAATTCCGGTGACAGCCGCGGGACCCGCCGGCGATGCGCGCTCAGGCGGCCTGTCCGGTGGTGGTGCCTTCAGTCTCCTCGAGCGACTGGCGGTGCACCGAGACGATCCGCTGGATGATTGTCACGAGGCTCGCGGCAGCAAGGAGGCAAAGCGTTACAAAAAGCACCACGGTGGGCAGCCCCAGTCCGGTGAAACCGGTGACCACCAGCACGGAAACCAGCCGCTCGGCGCGCTCGGCGATGCCCACATTGGCGTGGAAGCCCAACGCCTCGGCCTTGGCGCGGGCGTACGAGACCACCATGCCCAGGACCAGGCAGAGGACGGCGGCAATCGCGATCGGGGTGTTTGCTCCTCCGGTGAAGAACCAGACCGCGACGCCGGCGAACAGCGCGCCGTCGGCAACGCGGTCCAGGGTGGAGTCCAGGAAGTTGCCCCACCGGCCTCCGCCCTTCTGCATCCGCGCCATGATGCCGTCGATGACGTCGGAAAAGATGAAGGCGGTGATGAAGAGCGTGCCCCACCAGAGCTCACCCAAGGGGTAGAACACCAGGGCGCCGACCACAACGCCGAGCGTTCCGACGATGGTCACGGCGTCCGGGGAGACGCCGATCTTCAACAGCCAGCGGGCGAGCGGGGAGAACAGCGCGGTGAAGAAACCGCGCGCGTGCCTATTGAGCATCCGTCGCCCCGGCCGTCGCCTGCCCCGCGTCGTTTGCCTGCGGCCAGGCCTCCGCCACCTGCTGGCGGACCTCACCCAGGGTCTGCGTAATGGCTTTGGTCTGGGCGATGATCGGGAAGAAGTTGCCGTCCCCGCCCCAGCGCGGCACCACGTGCTGGTGCAGGTGCCCGGCGATCCCGGCACCGCCCGTCACGCCCTGGTTCATCCCGAGGTTGAAGCCGGTGGGGTTGGCGACCTTGCGCAGCACACGCATGGCCGTCTGGGTCAGCTCGGCGAATTCGGCTGTTTCCTCCACGGTCAGGTCCGTGTAATCCGGAATGTGCCGGTACGGGCAGACCAGCAGGTGGCCCGGGTTATAGGGGAAAAGGTTCAGCACCACGTAGCTGGTCCGTCCACGGTAGACGATCAGCGAATCGTCATCCTCGCGTTCCGGCGCCACGCAGAACGGGCAGTCGTCTACGTTCTTGAACTGGTGCTGCCCGCCCTTGATGTACGCCATCCGGTGCGGAGTCCACAGGCGCTGGAACGCGTCCGGCACCCCGGCCAGGCCAAAGTCGTCGGTCACGCCGTCGTCCCCCGGGTACTCCGGGCCGGCCCCTGTGGTTTCCTGCATGCCTGGTTCTTCCCTGTCCGCTAGCTGGTCCGGTTGCGGACGGCGTCCACGATTCGCTGGACGGCTTCGGCCACCGGCACACCGTTGTCCTGGCTGCCGTCACGGAAGCGGAAGGACACGGCGCCGGCTTCGGCGTCGTCGCCCCCGGCGATCAGCACGAACGGGATCTTGTCCTTGCTGGCGGTACGGATCTTCTTCGGGAAGCGGTCCGAGGAAATGTCCACCTCGGCCCGGATGCCGGCGGCCTTGAGCTGGCCCACGACGTCGAACATGTAGTCGTTGAACGCCTCGGCCACCGGGATGCCGACCACCTGCACGGGTGACAGCCAGGCCGGGAAGGCGCCGGCGTAGTGCTCGGTGAGCACACCCATAAACCGTTCGACGGATCCGAACAGGGCGCGGTGGATCATCACCGGGCGCTGCCGCGTTCCATCCGCGGCCTGGAACTCGAGCTCGAAGCGTTCGGGCAGGTTGAAGTCGAGCTGGATCGTGGACATCTGCCAGGTGCGGCCGAGCGCGTCCTTGGTCTGGACGGAAATCTTGGGGCCGTAGAACGCAGCTCCGCCCGGATCCGGGATGAGCTCCAGCCCGGAGGCTTCGGCCACCTCGGCGAGGGTGCGGGTGGCTTCCTCCCATGTGGCGTCGTCGCCCACGAACTTGTCTTCGTTCTTGGTGGACAGCTCCAGGTAGAAGTCGTCCAGGCCGTAGTCCTTGAGCAGGCCGAGGACGAAGTTCAGCGTGGTGGTCAGCTCGTCCTTCATCTGGTCCCGGGTGCAGTAGATGTGGGCGTCGTCCTGGGTCATGCCCCGGACCCGTGTCAGTCCGTGCACCACGCCGGACTTCTCGTAGCGGTAGACCGAGCCGAATTCGAACAGCCGCAGGGGCAGTTCGCGGTAGGACCGGCCGCGGGAGCGGAAGATCAGGTTGTGCATGGGGCAGTTCATCGGCTTGAGGTAGTAGTCCTGGCCGGGCTTGCGGACGGTGCCGTCCTCGTTCAGTTCCGCGTCGATGTGCATCGCCGGGAACATGCCCTCCTTGTACCAGTCCAGGTGGCCCGAGACCTCGTAAAGGTGCCCCTTGGTGATGTGCGGGGTGTAGACGAACTCGTAGCCGGCGTCCACGTGGCGCTGGCGGGAGTAGTCCTCCATGGCCTTGCGGATGATGCCGCCCTTGGGGTGGAACACCGGCAGCCCGGAGCCCAGCTCGTCCGGGAAAGAGAAGAGGTCCAGCTCGGCGCCGAGTTTGCGGTGGTCGCGGCGTTCGGCCTCGGCGATGCGTTCCTGGTAGGCCTTGAGGGCGTCCTTGGTGGGCCAGGCGGTGCCGTAGATGCGCTGCAGCTGCTGGTTGTTCTGGTCGCCCAGCCAGTAGGCGGCAGACGACCGGGTAAGCGCGAAGGCGTTGGAGATGAGCTTGGTGTTGGGCAGGTGCGGGCCGCGGCACAGATCGCACCAGATGGTGTCCCCGCTCTTGCGGTCCACATTGTCGTAGATGGTGATATCGCCGGCGCCGACCTCGACGTTGACACCTTCACCGGCGTCGGCGGCGTTGTTCTTTTTGCCCAGCAGTTCGAGCTTGTACGGCTCGTTCTTCATCGCCTCGCGCGCCTCGTCCTCGGACACCACACGGCGGACGAACTTCTGGTTCTGGTTGATGATCTTCTGCATCATCTTTTCCAGGGTCTTCAGGTCTTCCGGCGTAAACGGCTCCTCGACGTCGAAATCGAAGTAGAAGCCGTCGGTGATGTACGGGCCGATGCCCAGCTTGGCGTCGGGGCGCAGCTGCTGCACGGCCTGGGCCATGACGTGGGCGGCGGAGTGGCGCAGGACGTTGAGTCCGTCCGGTGAATCGATGGTGACGGCCTCGACGGTGGCGTCTTCGGGCAGCGGCTGGTCCAGGTCCTTCAGCTCGCCGTTGATTCGGGCCACAACGACGTCGCGGCGCTCAAAAAAGAGTTCCGCGCCGGTGGTCCCGGTAGCCACCTTGGTCTCTTCGCCATCGACGAGAAGGGTGATCTGCTGGGCATCTGACACGGGTGTCTCCTATTCAAAGTTAAGGCTTCGTAGCTTGTGGCGTACGGGGACCACAGCCAGCCTCGTCCATGCTATCGGTTTCTGCAGGGGCCAACCAACGCGCCACTCAGCCTCCCAGCCCGGTAATCGCGAGGTTTCGGCTGATGCCGTCCAGCGGGCCGGGCGGCTCCGGTTCCCGGTGCTCGGGGATCCCGGAAGGCGTGGCCGGGAACGGCA
Source organism: Arthrobacter ginsengisoli (assembly GCF_031456935.1). Classification (NCBI taxonomy): domain Bacteria; kingdom Bacillati; phylum Actinomycetota; class Actinomycetes; order Micrococcales; family Micrococcaceae; genus Arthrobacter; species Arthrobacter ginsengisoli. Next base: position 253,774 of record NZ_JAVDVQ010000001.1, read on the forward strand.
GGGTCTCCGTGCGGCTCAGGTCCCAGGCCATGCTGGCGCTGATGCTGATCCCCCTCGGCCCGGTCCGCCGGGTGTTCCCCCGGATCAGCAGCAGCCGGGTGCCGAACAACAGCGGCCCGGCCAGCTCCTGGGCCTCATGGAAGAACACCGAATCCACACAGCCGGTGCCGTCGTCGATGCTGATGAACACCACCCGCCGGCCGCCCCGCATGGGAGGGGTCTGGGTGGCGACGCGGACTCCGGCGACCAGCACTTCGGTGCCGTTGCGCAGTCCCAGCAGCTTGTCCGCGGTGGTGACGCCGAGCCGGTCCAGCAGCGGCCGGTGGCTGGCCATCAGGTGGTCGCTGACATCCACGGCCATCAGGTCCAGCTCGGCCCGGACGGTATCTACCAGGGTGGGGGCCGGCAGCACCGCCTTGAGGTTTTTCAGCTCGATGTCGCCCAGCGGGAGCGACAGCTGCCCGTCGATCACCTCGATGCCTTTGCGCTGGGGGCGGCTTTGCAGGGCCTGCAGATGCTGCACCAGGTCGGCGCGGTTGGCGGTCCCGCCGGAGGCCCGGTTCAGGGAATCGAAGGCGCCCAGCCGGGCCAGCCGCTGGATGCTCGGTTTGCTCACCCGGGACCTGGCCCGCAGATCCGCGAGCGAGTCATAGGGCTGTCCCGCCACGATCCGTTTCAGCTCGGTTCCGGAGAGGCCGTAGATGCCATTCAGGCTCAGCCGGATGCCCAGCTTTCCGCGGTCCGGGCCGGTGGCCACGCGTTCCACCCGGTACTCGGCCCGGCTGCGGTTGATGTCCAGGGGCAGGATCGGAATCCCGAGCCGCCGTGCCTCGGAGACGAGGAGCCGCTTGGGATACATGCCGGGGTCGTGCTCCCACAGCCCGGCGAGGAACGCCTCCGGGTGGTGGGTCTTCAGCCAGGCCGACTGGTAGGTGGGAACGGCGAAGGCGGCGCCGTGGGCCTTGCAGAACCCGAAGCTGCCGAAGGCCTTGAGCGTCCCCCAGACCTTGTCCACCACTTCGGGGCTGTACGCCCGGGCCCGGGCCTCCTTCCGGAAGAACTCCTCCACTTTGCCTTCCAGGACCTCGTTGCCGAGGGCGCGGCGGAACTCGTCGGCCCGCGCCAGCCCGCAGCCGGTCATCACGTCGAAGGTCTTCAGGATCTGCTCGTGGAACACGGTGACGCCGTGCGTCTCCTGGAGAACGGGTTTGAGGTCCGGGTGCGGGTAGACCTCGGGAGCGAAGCCGTGCCGGTGCTCCAGGAAGGGCCGCACCATGTCCGATTTCATCGGCCCCGGCCGGAAGAGGGAAATGTCGATAATGAGGTCATTGAACTCCCGGGGGGCGAGTTTGCCGATGAGCTCCCGCTGCCCGGGTGATTCGATCTGGAAGCAGCCCAGGGTGTGGGTGCTGCGGATCAGCTCATAGGTGGGTTCGTCGTCGAGCGGCACGGCGTTGAGGTCGATCCGGCCGTCCTCGGCGATGTAGTCCGGCCCGGTCCCGTCGGGTCCCGCCGGGTGGGCGCCGGCGGCCACCACCTCGGCTTTGGAGGGATGCAGCCGGATCACTTCGCGGACGGCGAAGGCCATGGCGCTTTGCATCCGGACGCCGAGGACATCGAGTTTGAGCATGCCCATCGGGTCCATGTCGTGCTTGTCGAACTGGCTCATCGGCAGGCCCAGCCCGCTGGGCTGCACGGGGGTGCGGTCCAGCAGGGTGGCGTCGCCCAGGATGACCCCGCAGGGGTGCATGGAGATGTGGCGCGGCAGCCGGTCCAGCCGTTCGGTGAGGTCCACCAGCAGGTCCAGCTGCTGGTTGCCGCTGAAGTCCCGCTGCCCCACCCGGCCGGCGAATTCCTTCAGCTCCGGCTTCTCCTCGAGGGCTTCGCGGAAGTTCCGGGCCGAGAACCGCCACAGCTGCTTGGCGATGTCCCCGATTTCGTCTTCCTCCATGCCCAGCGCCAGGCCGGCGTCGCGCACGGCACCGCGAGCGCGGTAGCCGTTTTGCATGCTCATCAGCGTGACGCGCTCGGAGCCGAAGCGCTCGAAGATCTTCCGGTACACGTTGTGCCGTTCGGCGCTTTCGACGTCGATATCGATGTCCGGCAAGGTGGCGCGGTCCCGGGAGAGGAAACGTTCGAAGATGAGGTCGTGCTGCAGCGGGTTCACCTGGCTGACGTCGATCAGGAAGTTGACCAGGCTGGAGGCCCCCGAACCGCGAGCCGCTGCCCGGACTCCCATGTCCAGGATCATCCGGGAAACCTCGGCCACGGTCAGGAAGTACGCGGCGAAACCCAGGCTGTCGATGATCCGCAGTTCGTGTTCCAGCCGCGAGCGCAGCTCCTCCGCGGGCCTGCCGGTGATCCCGGGGAACCGCCTGCTGATGCCCGCCTCGCAGCGCTGGGTGAGCTCCACGAGGGGGTCCCCGGCGATTCCGATCACCGCGGCTTCCGGCACCACGGGCTGCTTCCATCCCATGTCCGTCACCGGATCCATCCGGCAACGGTCCGCGAGCGCCTCGGTCTGCGCCATCAGGCTCTTGAGGTCCGCGGCGCCATACCCGGCGGCGTGCATGATCTCCTTGCCCAGCCGGTGCATCTGCGCCGCGGATTTCAGCCAGGCCTGCCCGTTTGGCTGCAGCAGCGGGGCAGCGGAAAGTTCGGGCAGCGATTTCAATGTGCGGGCGGAGTCCAGCACATCGGCGGTGGCCGCTCCGTCCTCGGCGACATACCGCACTGCATTGCTGAGCACGGCGGGTACCCCGTGCTCGGCGGCGAGCTTGAGCATCCGCACCGCGTGGGCGGTGCTGAGCGGTTCGCCGGGCGGGCTGAGCTGGCTGACCACCTCGGCGGCGATGGTTCCGGGCGGCATGGCATCGAGCCAGCGTTTGAACAGGGTGCGGGGGCGCAGGTACCGCCTGCCTCCCATCATACGTCCGACGTCGGAGTCCGGGCCGATCAACACGGTCAGCACCGGCTTGAGGGTTTCCGGGTGCAGGGTGCGGGAAGCCAGTTCGGCCCGGGTCACGGCGGCGGGCACCGCTCCCCCGGCTTTGCCCGTGGTGCGGGCATGAGCATCGGAGATCAGCCGGCACAGCGCACGGTACCCGGCGCCGTTGTTGTGCCCGTGGGCCAGCACGACGACGCGTCCCCCAAGCTGGGTGCGGAGGTCGCCGTCGTCGTCAAAGACGGCAAGGTCCACTCCGACGACCGGGTCCAGCCCGGCTGCCATGCAGGCCAACAGGTGCTTGACCGTCCCGTAGAGACCGTCGCGGTCCGTGCAGGCGAGCGCCGTCGCCCCGTCCGCTGCTGCGGCGGCCGCCAGTTCATCCGGCCAGGAGACCCCGTAGTGGGCACTGAAGGCGGTGGAGACGTGGAGATGGGTGAAGCTCATGCTGATTCGGGCTTCCGGACTGGAAGCAGCGCGTCGTGGATCCGCAGCAGTCGCCAGCGTCCGCTGCCGGCATGCCGGGCGAGGTCAAGGGTGAGGCTTTCAGTCTCGGGGGCATCTGCCCGGCGGACCTGGACCCGCCAGATCTCATGGTCCACGAGCCCCGGTCCGCTGCCCAAAGGTGCCCGCTGTTCTTCCGCCCACCATTGGCGCCGCTCGTACCAGCGGACCGGTTCGGCGCAGACGGTATAGCGGCGGCCCGCCCAGACGAGTTCCTGGGGCTGGCCGGAGGGCGTGGAGACGACGTCAACCGACTCGCTGAACATGCCCATCGCGCCTCCCGGACTTCACCCTTTGAACTAACCAAGCAGTACTATTCGAATATATCTTCGAATAATTCCAGTCTACGACGGTGCCGGGGCAAAACCTAGATCGGGGGTGGACGGACGCAGACGCAGGTAGCAGGATTGAGCCATGAGCTCCCATAACGCACTCCTGAAGCACGTAAGCATCGCCGCCGAGGACACGTCCTTGGTGGCGAAGTTCGATATAGACGGAAATATCCCCGGCCAGGGCGCCTACGTGGTGGGGCTCCTGGCCTCAACTCCGGACCATTCCCACCAGCGACGAATGGGGATCGAGTTCATGAACGGGGAGGCCGTGTCCTTCTACTGCTTCAGCCACGACGGGACGGAGGAGAACTTTGACCTCAAGGGCGTGGAGCACTCCGGCAACACCATCACCGGGCACTTTCCGCTCAGCACGATCATGGGCCTGGCCAAGGGCCACCTCATGACGGCGTTCAGCGACTGTGACGGGCGCGATTACCAGGCGAATGTCCCGGTGGAGGAAGCCCTCTAGGCACCGGGACTAGGAGCTGGCTTTGTAGACTTCCAGTTCGAGCGTGATGAACGCGTCGATCATTGCCCGGTAGGTCTTCTCGACGAGGTCGACGTCGATGTCTTTCTGCTCCGCCGTGGCGCGGACGTGTTCAATGACCCGCTCCACGCGCCCGGGGGCCCGCACCTCTGCGCTGTCGGCCTTGAGGGTACCGGCGATCCGGATCAACCGCTCGCGGCGGCCAATCAGCGACACAATCTGCTCATCCACCTCGTCGACGGCCACCCGCACGGCGGCGAGCTGGTCCCGGTCGGCCTTGGCAGCTTTTTCGTCTTGGTGATTTGTGGACATGTGCATGACAGTATCGAAAGATGCAGCCACGAGTCGATCTAATTTCACTGGGTGTCCGCAGTGTTGACGCCTCCCGCAGTTTCTATGTGGATGGCCTGGGCTGGCCCGTCCACCGGGAAGTCCGGGGCGAGGTCCTCTTCATCCAGGCAAATCACGGGCTCATCCTCTCGCTCTGGGACGCAGGGCGGATGCAGGCCGAAGCGGCCACTGATCCCCCGGCCGGCATTCCCTGCATCACCCTGAGCCACAACCTGGCCAGCGGGGCGGAAGTGGACCGGGTGATGGCTGAGGCGCAGACGGCCGGAGCAGAAATCATCGCAGCGCCGATGACCCAGTCCTGGGGCGGTTACACCGGGTACTTCGCCGACCCTGACGGCTACCGCTGGGAGGTCGCGTTCAATCCCGGCTGGGCGGTCGACGGCGGCGGAAATGTGACGCTCTGACGACGCGGGAACGAGATACCCGCCGATGACGAACCGGGGCAGTGGATATCGGACGTCCAGTCACAACCAGCAGAGGCCCCGGCCCTGGACGTGAACAAAGCTGCGCGCCGCACGCGTGAGGCCGTCAGGGAAGCCAAGGCCGCGGTACTGGCGGTCCTCATCGGCGAGCGCCTGAGCATCCGGCACGGCGGCTATTGACGATGTCTTGACGATGTCGTCGCCACACTGAACCGGGCTATCAAGCCAGCGGAAATCCTCGAATCAATCTATGGTTCTCCGCGCCTTGCCTGTGACAGCGCCGGGGGCCTGATCGCCCTCCTGGCGGTCCAACGGCTGGTTGTGGAGGGTGCTGGCCTCAGGGGGCTCCTGCTGGTTTGTCCCAATGCCGATCTGATGCTGTCGCAGCCAGGCGTGCGTCGCCAGCGGCGTTGAAGGCCGCGAACAATCTCCTGCGGCAGTTTTGGAACCGTCATTCGCGACGGCGACCAGTGACCCGCGCCGCAGTGCAGCATCGCTGGCGGCTGCTTCCCGAAATCAAAAAGTAGATACACCCGACGCGCTGCGGCCAAGGGCACTATGACCCTATTGAGCTGCTCGTACGCGCCGCTAACGTGACTTGGAGCACACGGCGGCACGCTATTCGAGCCGGTGTGCAGTGAGCTATGAAACAGCGGTGGTGCCGCGTCCGCCGGCGGCACCCCGCAGCATTCGGAACAACGGAGGATGGTTCCCGGCGGGATCGGAGCCCCTCGTCTTCACCAGCCCGACCAGCTACCGCCGTGCGTCGGCGACTCGCTAAAACAGGCTCCCCACGGGCTGGATGAGTTCCGGCGAGTCATTCTTGACGTTCCCGACGGCGGTGCCGACGGCGTCGATCGTCCAGCCCTCCGCGACGTCGTGGGCCCCGGCCCGGACCAGGTCCACCAGTCCGGCGGCATCGTCGGCCTGCGGGTCCAGCCACGCCTGCATCGTCCCTCGGTCCATCGGCAGCGGCACCCGGTCGTGCAGTGCCGTGAGTTCGGCCAGCATTCCCCCGGCGTAGCCCGCAGGCGGCGAGTCGGTGGTCATAATCGACGTCGAGAGCAGCCAGCGCTCCGGATCATCCTCGGCCTTGGAGGCATCCTTCCACCATTCGTAGAGGCCGGCGAACACAATCGGGCGGCCATCCTTCGGGTGCACGTAATACGGCTGCTTGCCGCGCCCCTCGCCCTTCCACTCGTAATACCCGTCGGCGGGGACCGCGCAGCGCCGGGCGCGGGTGGCCTTCCGGAACGCCGGCTTCTCCAGCACGCTCTCGCTGCGGGCATTGATCATCTTCGAACCGATCCCCGGGTCCTTGGCCCAGGACGGCACCAGTCCCCAGCGCGCAAGGTGAAGCTGCCGGACGGGTTCCCCGTCCACCAGCCGCTCCAGCAGGATTGGCACGTCCGCCGTCGGGGCCACATTCCACGACGGCGGAACAGCGATTTCCACTTCAAGTTCGGCGTCGAACTCGGCCAGCAGGTCTCCGACGGCCCGGGCCATCACGTAACGTCCACACATGGCACCAGCATGCCACCGCGCCATACTGTGCGGGAATAGCGGCCTGCGGGTTACGGTTGTTGCCAATGACGTACGACTTTTGTCGGCAACCCGCGCTGCGTCCCAGCGCCGCCAACCAGCTTGAAGGAGAACTTCGTGGACTTCACTCCCGAATCCGGCACCATCACCATGTTTTCGACCACCTGGTGCGGCTACTGCAACCGCCTGAAGAAGCAGCTGGACGCCCAGGGCATCGGGTACACGGAGATCAACATCGAAGAAGTTGACGGCACCGCAGATCTCGTGGAGAAGCTCAACGGAGGAAACCGCACCGTTCCCACCGTGCTGTTCCCGGACGGCACCGCAGCCACCAACCCCTCCGCGGCCGAGGTCAAGAGCCGCCTCGCGGCCTAAGGCCGCCCTTTTCCGCGATGACGACGACGGCGCGGCCTCCCCGGGGGCGGCGCCGCCCCGCGTTATGCGGCAGAATTTGTGGCGACACCGTCCCGGGACAACGAGATTTGCGGCGAGAACCGCGACACGAGCAGAGGAGCTATTCCCATGGTCCATAAAGTCAAAGGCGTCATAGCCCGCTCCAAGGGAGCCCCGGTCACTCTGGAGACCATCCTGGTCCCCGATCCCGGACCCGGCGAGGCCCTCGTGGACATCCTCACCTGCGGCGTCTGCCACACCGACCTGCACTACAAGCAGGGCGCCATCAGCGACGACTTCCCGTTCCTGCTCGGCCACGAGGCCACCGGGGTCGTCAGTGCCGTCGGTCCCGATGTCACCGAGGTTGCCCCCGGCGACCGTGTGGTGCTGAACTGGCGCGCCGTCTGCGGTGACTGCCGGGCGTGCCGCCGGGGCCAGCCGCAGTACTGCTTCAACACCCACAACGCCACCCAGAAGATGACCCTCGAGGACGGCACCGAACTCTCGCCCGCCCTCGGCATCGGCGCCTTCGCCGAGAAGACCCTCGTCGCCGCCGGCCAGTGCACCAAGGTTGACCCCGAGGCGGACCCGGCCGCGATCGGCCTGCTCGGCTGCGGCGTGATGGCAGGCATCGGCGCCGCCATCAACACCGGCAACGTCCAGCGCGGCGATTCCGTCGCCGTGATTGGCTGCGGTGGCGTGGGCGTGGCGGCCGTTGCCGGCGCCGCGCTCGCCGGCGCCACCACCGTCATCGCCGTCGACATCGACCCGAAGAAGCTCGACCGTGCCAAGGACCTCGGCGCCACCCACACCATCGATTCCTCCGCGGTCGATCCGGTCGAGGCAATCCGCGAACTAACCGGCGGCTTCGGCGCCGACGTGGTGATTGACGCCGTCGGGCGCCCGGAAACGTACCGGCAGGCGTTCTACGCCCGCGACCTGGCCGGCACCGTGGTCCTGGTCGGCGTTCCCAGCCCCGAAATGACCCTGGAGCTGCCGCTGCTGGACGTGTTCGGCCGCGGCGGCTCGCTCAAGTCCTCCTGGTACGGCGACTGCCTTCCCTCGCGCGACTTCCCCATGCTGATCGACCTCTACCGGCTGGGCAAGCTGGACCTGGACGCCTTCGTCACGGAGCGGATCACGATCGACCAGATCGAGGAAGCCTTCGAGAAGATGCACTCCGGCTCGGTGCTCCGCTCGGTGGTCGAGCTGTGAACGCCGGTTCAGTGAGCGGGCTCCGGATCGACCGGCTGGTCACCTCCGGCACGTTCTCGCTCGACGGCGGCACCTGGGACGTCGATAACAACGTCTGGATCGTGGGTAACGACGCGGAATGCATCGTCATCGACCCGGCCCACGACGCCGCCCAAGTCGAGGCCGCCGTCGCCGGCCGCCAGGTTACCGCAATCCTGCTGACCCACGGCCACGATGACCACATCGCCGCCGTCGGCGAGTTCCGCGGCCGTGTCAACGCCCCGGTGTACCTGAACCGGGCGGATTGGATGCTTTGGGAGCGTGTGTTCCCGGGAACCGAACCGGACCGCGCGATCGAGGACGGGGACACGTTCGAGGTCGCCGGCGCACGGCTCGTGGCGCTGCACACGCCGGGACATTCCCCCGGCTCCGTGTGCTTCTCGCTGGAAAGCGAGGGCACCGTCTTCAGCGGCGACACCCTCTTCCAGGGCGGCCCGGGCGCCACCGGACGGTCCTACAGCGACTTCCCCACCATCATCGAGTCGATCCGGACGCGGTTGCTGACGCTCCCGGCGGACACTGTGGTGCGGACCGGTCACGGCGACCCGACGACGGTCGGCGCCGAGGCGCCGCAGCTGGAGGAATGGATCGCCCGGGGCCACTAGGGCAGGGCCCGGTCTCAGCCGAGCAGGCTGCTGAAGTCGCCGTAGTCCAGGGCGGCGTAGCGGGCGTACGTGTCGATCACGGCGGCCTCGATGGCGTCCACGTCCAGGTGCGGGACGAGGTCGTTGACGGCGCCCGCCGTGGCCGGGTCCCAGCCCAGCCCCAGGGCCGCGTAGCTGGCTTCCAGCACCGCACGGATCGGGGCCGAGTTCTCCACCACGATGACCGAGCTGAACAGCCAGCCGCCCGCCACCACCCGCTGGGCGGTGCCGATCAGCTTGAGCTGGTGCTGCGGAAACTCCGGATCCTGGCCGTGGACGCTGAACTCACCCGGGCAGTATTCACCGGGGATTTCCCCCACGGCGGCGTCAACGCCGGCGGTCCGCAGCGCGTGCGCCAGCAGTTCGCCGAAGAGGGAGAACCGCCCCTTCGCCCCGGCGATCGCGTCCGTGTCCGGTTCCAGATGGTCGATCACGAGGGTTCCCTCGTGATAGGCGGCGGCGCGTCCCCCGGCCTTGCGGACCAGCGGTTCGAAGCCCAGACCGCGGCAGGCCCGGGCGGCGGCATCGAAGCCCGGCAGGTGCGTGTCCCGCTGGCCGAAGGCCACCGTGGGCGCCGGCCGATAGAACCGGAGCATGGGTCCCAGCACCCCGGTCTTGACTTTCCCCAGCAGCTCAAGGGCGAGGTCCAGGTCCGCGGCCGCGCCAAGGGAGTGCCCCTGCCGGAAAATGGTCAGCGTCCGCGCTGCGCCTGCGGCCTCCGGCATCTTGTTATGCTCCCTTATGGTCATCTTGCAGTTCCTCGTCGTAGCCGCCGCGTTCGCCGTCATCGATTCCGTCTGGCTCAAGTCGATGAGCAAGTTCTACCGGCGCCATCTGGGCCACCTCATGGCGGACAAGCCCCATCTAGGGTACGCCGTCGCCTTCTACGTCCTGTACATCGCGGGGATTGTCTTCTTCGCCCTCCGGCCCGCGCTCGACGGCGGCAGCTGGCTCACGGCGCTCGGTTACGGCGCCGCGCTGGGAACCTTCGCCTACGCCACCTACGACCTCACCAACGCCGCAACCCTGAAGAACTGGCCGCTCGTCATCGTGGTGGCGGACATCGCCTGGGGCGCAGTGCTCACCGGCCTGGCCACGGTGGTCGGCTGGCTGGTCTTCCACTAGGGACCACGCCTCCAGACGGCTCATGGCTGAGCTTTCTCCGGCTCCGCATCAAGGAACTCAAGGCTACGGCCCTATTCTCCCCAGTGCCGAAGCCGGGTGAGGTCACCCGGCGGGGATGAGGCGCCGCACCTCTCCGGGGCACAGACTGGAGCTGCTGCGGTCCGTCGGATCGCCTATTACCCCAATGAGAACGGAGGTCATCAGCATGGCTGAGACATTGGATGATCTAGGTCCGGTGGACTGGCTCGTCGTGGAGTTCCCCGGTCCCGACTTCGGCAAGGGTCAGATCGCCCCGTTTCTGGAGGACCTGGTCAAGCGTGACCTCATCAGGGTCCTCGACATGGTGTTCCTGAGGAAGAACGAGGACGGCACGCTCGAGACGGCGGAGATCTCCGACCTCGATGCGAGCGAGCTCGGCGAGGTGCGCATGGCCGAGGCCGACCTGGCCATGGTGCTCTCGGAGCAGGACGTCATGGACCTGGCCGAGACGATCGCGCCCGGCCATTCCGCCGCGGTGCTCGTCTGGGAGAACCAGTGGGCGGCCCCGTTCGGCGCAGCCGTCCGCAAGGCCGGCGGCCAGCTCGTGGCCAGCGGCCGAATCCCGACGCAGGCCGTCATCGCCGCCTTTGAGGCCGACGCCGAAGCCGACGCCCAGTCGCCCGAAGCAATGAAGGAAGGAATCTGACATGCCACTCGCAGCACGACGCAGGCGCCGGACCGCCGCCGCCGTCGGCGGGGCAATTGTCGTCGCCCACGGGATTAACCGTCGCGGCGACCGCCGGGACGACCGCCGGGACGACCGCCAGGACGACCGCGGCGACCGGCGGGACGACCGTCGCGACTGACTCCCGCGGCTTAGCCGGCTCGCCGGCACCCTCAAGTGCGCATGACCCTCCTGGGGTCATGCGCACCGCCATTTGGGACTCACGGACTTAGGACTTCCGGAGCGTCAGGATCTGCTCGGCGCGGCCGAACGGGCCGGTGAGGTCATGCAGCACGGTGGAAGTCAGGCCGATCCCGTCCGTGCCGAAGGAGACCTCGTTGTCCAGCCCCAGCCACTCCCCTTCGGGCCTCCGGTACATGTGGACCTGGAGGTCCAGATTGGGGAACGCGTAACTGCCCTCGCCCGGCGGGACGCGGGCGGCGATCCCGTTGGCGGTGTCCACCAGGCCGACCAGCCGGGCGAGATCGCTACTGTCCTTCCGGTCCGTCAACGGATGTTCCGTGTGCAGCCAGACGGTGCCCGACCCGGCACGGTGCCCGTCGGCAATCCGCATTTCCAGTGACGCGATGTAGCCGCCCGGCCAGATGTTGGCCGCGTCGTACGGTTTGCAGTCCTCCGGCGCGGGAATCCTGGGATCCTCAAAGGCGGCGACGGCCGTCGTGTCGGACATGATCATCCGCCAGGCCGTCGCGCGGATGGCAACCCGCCCCTCCGCGATCAGCTCGGCCTGCACCAGTTCGATCGTCCGGCCCGGACGCAGCGTAGTGGTGACGACTTCGAACTCGCCGCCAGGAATCAGGCCAAGAATCTCGTAGCTCAGGCGCGCCATCCGCATGTCCTCGCGCGGCTCATGCCGGTCCAGGCAGTCGGCCATGATGCCGGAGGCGGGAGCCATGTGCTGTTCGTGCTCGTTCCAGGCGCCTTGGGCGTGGATGGTGGAGCGGAAACGCCCGCCGCCGAGCACCTCGTAGTAGAAGTCGCCCTCGGCAAGCACCGGTAGTTCAGCAGTCAACGTCTGCCCTTTCGCGTGGCTGGTAATTCCCGAACACACTATCGCTTTCACAGCTCACGCTGTGCCTGGCCTCACGGCCCGCATAAGTCCGGCGCCTGGAAATGCATGACTCCAGACAAAAGGACACCGACAAAGCGCGGCCGGGTGCGGCGCGCCGTCCTGGCCGGAGCCCTGGCCCTGACCCTCTCGGCCGGCGGCGCCACCGCCTGGGCACTGGACCGCTTCGTCGTCGAACATGTCGAGATTTCCGACGTCGCAGCCTACGAGGCAAGCCAGGGCGCAACGTCCGGAACCAACTCCACGACGGACTCCTCCACAGCTTCCACAGCACAGACCACGGACAGTTCCTACACCTCGGACGATTCCGCCATCAGCATTTCCAAAGTCGCCACCGGCAGCGGCGACAACACCGTCACCTGCTACGTGGCCGACGTCGTCCTCACGGACGCGACCGTGCTGCAGTCCGCCTTCACCGTCAAGGTCTACGACGAGACCGGCACCACGGCCGCCCAACTCGTGGCCGGCGGCGTCTGGAACACGCTGTCGTTCGGGGCCGGCCGTGCTGGCGCGAGGCGAGGTCGCGGACGGCATCGAGGACGTGGAAGTGGACACCAACGTCGGCAACCACTCGATCCAGGGCGAGCAGCCCCGGACCGCCGTCGGCATCATCGGAACCAACCACCTGGTCTTCGTCGTCGTCGACGGGCGCAGCCCCGGCTACAGCGCCGGCGTCACCATGACCGGGCTTGCGGAAATCATGCAGGGCCTGGGCGCCAGCACCGCGTATAACCTCGACGGCGGCGGGTCCTCCACCATGTATTTCAACGGCGAAGTCGTCAACAACCCGCTGGGCCAGAACAAGGAACGCGGCACCTCCGACATCCTGTACATCGGGCAGTGAGGCGAAGCCATGATCATCCTGATCCCGGCCTATAAGCCGGACGGACAGCTGCTTAAACTCATCGCTTCGGTCGCCGCAGCGGACCCCAAACCCACCGTTGTGGTGGTGGACGACGGCAGCGGACCGGACTTCCGGCAGGTGTTCGACGACGCCTCCCGGCTTGGGAGCACCGTCATCGGCTTTCCGGCCAACCGGGGCAAGGGACATGCGCTGAAGACAGGCTTCGCCTTCATCGCCGCCGCTTTCCCCGGCCGGGACGTGGTCTGCGCCGACAGCGACGGACAGCACCGGGTGCAGGACATTCTTCGCGTTGCCGGGCGGCTGCCGGCCGCGTCCGACGCAATGGTCCTGGGCAGCCGGAATTTCAGCGGCGACGTTCCGGCGCCCAGTCGGGTCGGCAACACGGCAACACGGTGGCTGTTCCGGCTGGCCACCGGAGAAAACATCCCGGACACGCAGACCGGCCTGCGGGGCTATCCGGCGGCCATGCTTCCCTGGCTCACCGGCGTCCCCGGCGAGCGCTACGAGTACGGGCTCAACCTGCTGCTCGAAGCCAGGCGGGCCGGCTACCTCATCCGGACAGTCGGCATCGCCACCGTCTACCTGGACCACAACACGGGTTCGCGCTTCCGGCCCCTCGCCGACTCCGCGCGGATCTATGCACCCCTGCTGAAGTTCCTGGCGTCGTCCCTGGCCGCTTTCGTCGTCGATACGGGCGTTTTCCTGGTCCTGCTGGGCGCCACCGGCTCGGTCCTGTTCGCCGTCGTGGCGGCGCGGGGTCTCAGCTCGGCAGTGAACTTTAGCGGTGCCGCCCCTTCCCGCCAAGCTCATGGTGGAAGCGGCACTGCTCGCCGTGAGCTTCTCCGTCCAGCAGCGGTTCCTCTTCAGCCGGAAACCGTCCACCACCGCAGCCGCCGGAACCCCGGCCACCTCCGGCACTGCCGACGCAACAAACGCGACTCATATTCCAGCCATGGTCCCGCCACAGTTCCCGCACAGCCTTGCCGGGAATCGTAGAGACCAATCCACCCACTGATTCCGGAGTACCCCATGACACCCCTAGTTCTTATCGCCGCCGACCTGGCCGCCATCACCGTACTGACGTTCGCCCTGTACCTGCGCCGGCACCGGCGCCGCGACCTCGTGGTGTCCTACCTCGGCATGAACGTCGGCGTCATGGCCGTGGCAGTCGCGCTCTCCGGCTCGGCCGCCGGCATCGGCCTCGGCCTGGGCCTCTTCGGTGTCCTCTCCATCATCAGGCTCCGCTCCACGGAGTTGGCCCAGCACGAGGTGGCCTATTACTTCTCCGCCCTGGCCCTGGGTCTCATTGCGGGACTGGGGATCGAGCCGGTGTGGCTGCCGCTGGCACTGATGGCCCTGATCCTGCTGGTGATGTTCGTGGGCGACCACCCCCGGGTCCTGCCGGCGTACCGCCACCAGACGGTGATCCTGGACCGTGCCATCGCCGGGGACAGCGAACTGCATGCCCGCCTTGAGGAGGTCCTCCACGGCACCGTCCACTCGGCCACCGTGCAGGAACTGGACCTCGTCAATGACAAAACGATCGTCGACGTCCGGTACGCCTACCGCACGGCGGGCGCCCCCTTCGGGCCCGCCCGCACCGAATCCTCGGCGGCAGAATCCCGGCGGGAGCTGCCCCGGCAGGATCAGCCGGCCCCGGCCGGAGCAGGTGCGGCATGAGCGCCGCCGGCGCAGACGCCGGCTCGAACGGCCTCGCAGCCGGCCTCCGGCCCCTGCCGGTGGTGGGGCTGGAGGAGCTGAACACCGCAGCGGCCCTGCAGACCCGGGTGGACCGCAAATACGTGATCCCCGTCCTGCAGGCCAAGCGGCTCTTCGCCTCGCTGGACGCCGATGCCCGGGTCCTGGAGATAGACGGGCTGCGGACCTTCGACTACGACTCGGTGTACTTCGATACCCCCCCAACGGGAAAGTTATCTGCTGGCCGCCAGAGGCCGGCGCCGGCGCTTCAAGATCCGCACCCGCACCTACCTCGACAGCGAGGCAAGCTTCCTGGAGGTCAAGACCGAAGGCGGCCGCGAGGCCACCGTGAAGGAACGCATCCCCTACCACCCGGCGGACCGGAGCCGGATCACCGCCGAAGGCCTGGCCTACGTCAACGAGACGCTCGCCGCCGCCGTCGGAGCGGTCCCGGCCGGCCCCCTGGACCCCGTGCTCGAGACCCGGTACCGCCGCACCACGCTGTTCCTGCCGGGATCCGGCAGCCGGGCGACCATCGATGAGGGCGTCACCTGGCAGCGACCGGGACAAAATCCCTGGCTCCTGGACCGTTCCATCGTGCTGGAGACCAAGTCGGGCTCGGCCCCGGGCGCGCTGGACCGGCATCTCTGGGCCAACGGCATCAGGCCCAGCCGCATTTCCAAGTTCGCCACCGGCATGGCGGCCCTGTGCCCGGAGCTTCCGGCCAACCGCTGGCACAGCACACTGGGCCGAAGCCTTCATCTCATCCCGGCACCACCAGGCTGACCGCACCCCCGGCTCCCGCACTATTTCCCCCGCACGTGCGCAGAAACGCACGTCAGCAGAACAGGACCACACCATGAACAAGCTCCGCAGCTCCTTCTCCATCGCCGCGCTGGCGCTCGCCGTCTCCCTGACCGGCTGCTCAGTCGCCGGCACCGCCGCGTCCACCGGCCAGGGGGGGTAGACGTCGGCAGCGGGCACGCAGCCCCGGACGGCCGCCTCCGTGGAGCAGGACACCCACTTCGACTCCGACGACCTCAGCTGGGATCCTGCCGGGGAGGTCGCGGTGACGCTCGCGGACGGTGCCAGCACGGTGGAGGGCGGCCCGGCGTCGGGCGCTGTCATAGTCGACGGCGGCACGGTCACCATCAGCGCCGCCGGCACCTACCGGCTGACAGGCACGCTCACCGACGGCCAGGTGCTCGTCGCCACCGGTGAGGAAGACGTGGTGCGCATCATCCTGGACGGTGTGGACCTCAGCAACTCCGCGGGTTCCCCGTTCGTGGTCCAAAGCGCCAACGAGGCCCTGGTCTACCTCGCGGACGGCAGCACCAATTCCCTGCAGGATGCTGCCGGCTACGCGGACCAGGCCGAGGATTCCCCCAACGCCGCGCTCTACTCCCTGGCTGACCTGACCATCGCCGGCGGCGGCTCCCTGACGGTCAACGGCCAGTACAACGACGGCATCGTCTCCAAGGACGGCCTCGTGCTGGCCGCCGGCAATGTAACCGTAAACGCGGCGGACGACGGCATCCGGGGCAAGGACTACACCGTCCTGCTGGACGGCGCCTACAGCGTCACCGCCGGCGGTGACGGGGTAAAAGCTGACAACGAGACGGACGAGGACCGCGGCTGGCTCCTGGTCAGCGGAGGAACGCTGGCCGTCAGCGCCGGCGACGACGGGGTCGAGGCCTTCAGCCAGCTGACCGTCGCTGGCGGCACCGTCACCGTGGACCAATCCAACGAGGGACTCGAAGCGGCCCACATCGCCGTCAGCGGCGGCACGGTGAACGTCACCGCCACCGACGACGGCGTCAACGCGTCCGGCGGCAGCTCCGGCACCGGCACCCTGGCAGGCGGGATGGGCGGCGGAATGGGCGGCGGAATGGGCGGCGGCGAAACCGTCGGCGACTATTCCGTTGACATCAGCGGCGGCACCCTGACCATCAATTCACAGGGCGACGGGCTGGACTCCAACGGCAACGCCACCATCTCCGGCGGCACCGTCGTCGTGAACGGGCCCAGCAACGACGGCAACGGCGCGCTGGACGTCAACGGGGAACTCGCCGTCACCGGGGGCACGGTCGCGGCGGCCGGCAGCGCGGGTATGGCGGTGACGCCGGGCTCGTCGTCGACGCAGTCCGGCGTCCAGCTGACCTTCGGCACGGCGGTCGCGGCCGGAACCACCATCCAACTGGCAGACTCCGGCGGAAACCTGGTGGCAACCTTCGTGGCAGCCAAGAAGACCGCCTCGGTCGTCTACTCATCGTCCGCGATAACGGCCGGCGAGGACTACACCGTCTACACCGGGGGGAAGGCCCAGGTCGCTGCGGGCCTCGGCAACGGAACGCTGGACGGCGCCCGGCAGCAGGGCAGCGTCACCGCCGGCGAGTACACGGCGGCGCGGGGTCCCGGCGGCCGCTGAGCACGCCGGTGCGGCCGCTGTCCGCGATGACCGCGCGTTCCCGGGGTGATCTCAGGGCCAGCCCGTTGATTCCGACCCTCCGTGCCGGACCCGCGGTCTCAGTTCTCACCGGATTCGCCGGACTGGGTAGACTCGGAATCAGACTTTCCGCGACTACCCACCGAAGAGGTGCTCCCCTGATTCGAGTCATCAGCTACAACCTGCGTAAGCACCATGCCAGCGGTGAACTGGTGGATCTGGCCCGGGATTTTGAGGTCGATGCCCTGTGCCTCCAGGAGTGCGATACTAACGATATTCCGGACACCATCGGCGATCTGCACCTTGCCGACGCCACCAAGGGCAACCGGCTGGGCCTGGCGATCTACTACCGCATGGACCGGTTCACCGCCTACGAAACCAAGACGTTCGCCCTCAAGAAGTCGCTGCACGACCACGTCCTGTCCCCCGCCCACGAGCGGCTCATCGGCACCCGGGTGGTCGACAATGAAACGGACCATGACCTGGTCATCGCTTCCTTCCACGCGGCCCCCCTCACGGCGTCGAACTCGTTGCGCAGGAACCAGATCCACGCCGCGCATGCGGAATTGCTGAGCATGGGCGGCGGCCTCATGTCCCTGATGGTCGGTGACTTTAACTATCCGTTCTTCACCAAGTACCTCACGGCACAGATGAAGGACGCCGGCTACGACCTGACCCTCAGCGACCGCCGCACCTACACGCGGTACAAGGTGTTCAAGGGCCATTTCGACTTCGCCACCTCGCAGGGCCTCAACATCGAGAGCGTCGAAACCCTGCCGCGTGGCGCCTCCGACCACCTTCCCATCCTCATTTCGGCGGAGTACGGCCAGGACGCTCCGGCGGCCGGCGGCTCCGCGGCCCCTGCTGCGTAGCCAGGGGCCACCGTGCGGGGAACGCGGGCACTAAAAGTCCCGCCCGGCCTGGGAATGCTGCGGGTCTATGAGCGTCCCTGGCTGAAATCCGATCTCGCCGCCGGCGCCGCCCTCAGCGCGTTCCTGATTCCGGCCGGCATGGCGTACGCCGAAGCCGCCGGACTGCCCGCCGTCACGGGGCTGTACGCTTCCATCATCCCCTTGCTCGCTTACGCCGTCTTCGGACCATCCCGGGTCCTGATCATCGGTCCGGATTCCAGCCTTGCCCCGATGATCGCCGCGGCCATCCTGCCGCTCGCCAGCAAGGATCCGGACCAGGCTGTGGCCCTCGCGGGCGTTTTGGCGCTAATGATCGGCGGGCTGCTCCTAGCCGGCCGGGTCTTCAAATTGGGATTCGTCACCGGGCTGCTGTCCAAACCCATCCGCGTGGGATACCTCAACGGAATCGCCCTTGCCATCATGATCAGCCAGTTGCCCAAACTCCTCGGCATCCCGGCCACGGGCGGCTCGCTGATCACCGGCGCCAGAGGCACCGCCCAGGCTGTGGCCCAGGGCGAGACGAATTCTCTCGCTTTGCTGTTCGGAGTGGGCACCATCGCCGTCATTGTCGCCTGCCGCTTCCTGCCGTGGAAACTCCCCGGAGTGCTGATCGCCGTCGTGGCAGCCACGGCGCTCACGGCTGTCCTGGATCTCACCACGGCTCTCCCCACAGTGGGCGCGTTGCCCCGCGGCCTGCCGGCGCCCGCGCTCGGCGGCGTCAGCGTCGAGGATGCCCTCGCCCTGATCGGCCCGGCGGCCGGCATCGCACTGATTGCCTTTGCGGATACCTCCGTGCTCTCCAAGAGCCTCGCCGCCCGGCGGGGCGGGCAGGTGGACGGCAATCAGGAAATGGGTGCCCTCGGAGTGGCGAACGTGGCCAGCGGACTCTTTGGCGGATTTCCGATTTCGGGCAGCACCTCGCGCACGCCCATCGCCCTCGAAGCCGGTGCCAAGAGCCCGCTGGGCGGAGTCGTTGCAGCTCTCCTCGTGGTGCTGTTCATGATTCTGGCGCCGGGGGTAACGACGTTCCTGCCCTCCAGCGTGCTGGCCGGCGTCGTGATTGTTGCGGCGGCGTCAATCCTTGACGTGAAGACGCTCTTGCGCTTGCTCAGGATGAGCCGGACCGAGGCCGCCTTGCTGGTTGCCACCTTCCTGGGCGTCGCGTTCGTGGGCGTACTCGAAGGCATCGTGGTCGCCATTGGCCTGTCCCTGATCGCCTTTGTGCTCCGCGCCCTGGATCCCTACCGCACCGAACTGGGCAGCGTGGGAGACGTTCCCGGCTACCACGACCTGAGCCGGCACCCCGAGGGCCAGCGTGTCCCCGGACTCGTGATCGCCCGCTTCGACGCCCCGCTGTTCTTCGCCAACGGCGCCGTCTTCACCGACCACCTCAGGACCCTCGTCACCCGCGCCCCGGAACCGGTGCGGTGGGTGATCGTGGCATCAGAGGCCATCACCGGCCTGGACACCACCGCACTGGACGACCTCGTGGCGCTCGACGATGAACTGGCGAAACGCGGCATCAGTCTCGTCTTCGCCGAAATGAAGGGACCCATCAAGGACCGCCTGATCCGGTTCGGCGTCAGCAGCCGGTTTGGCCCGGACCATTTTTTCCCCACCGTCAACAACGCGGTGAGGCACTACAAGAAGACCTTCGACCTGGAGTAGCAGCGCCGCGCCATCAGCCCAGCAGCGGGATCACGTCGATCCTGCCGTCCGGGCCGACGGTCACGAGCACCCGCGCGGCGACAACACCCTCGAGTTCCCGCGCCAGCCGGCCGGCGTCGGCAGCGGGGCCCGCCCCGCCGTCGGCCCTTCGCCAAACGGTCACGCCGGCCCCGGTGGCTTCCTCGATGACCCGGTGCAGCGGCGCCGGATCGGTCCCGGTCACCAGGACGACATGTCCGATGGTCCGTTTCCGGGCAGGCGCCTCCGCCGCGGGGACGGCACGCTCGCGGCGCCAGACCGCAAAGTGGTAGCCCGCCACGAGACCTGTGGCCACGAGCAGGCCGAGCGGGGCACGGATGCTCTCCACGAGGCTGCCGCCCGAGACGTCCGCCAGGAAGAACTCGAATATCCGGAACCCGATGACCAGCAGCGTCACGACGGCAACCACGGCGCTGAGACCGAACACCACAATCAGGTAGACGCGCCGGGCGCCCTGC
This sequence comes from Arthrobacter ginsengisoli, assembly GCF_031456935.1. Lineage (NCBI taxonomy): Bacteria > Bacillati > Actinomycetota > Actinomycetes > Micrococcales > Micrococcaceae > Arthrobacter > Arthrobacter ginsengisoli. The sequence continues at coordinate 273,650 of NZ_JAVDVQ010000001.1, forward strand.
CAGGTCCCGGACACACCCGGGCCGGCCGTCACCGCGGATGTCCGGTCGAGCGGCTTCCACGTGAGCCACCAGACCGGGCCTCCGACCAGGAGCGAACTGATGCCGCCGAGCAGGAGCGTGCGGGGCCCGGTCCCCACGAAGGGGGTGACCGCCAGGGCAAGGGCGGCGTTGACGATCACGCCGATCCCGGAGGCGGCGGCAACCAGTGCGACTCCGGAGGTCACCAGCCGGCTTCCCTGCCGGATGGCTTCCGAACTTTCCCGCGCCAGTCCGCGGTGGTAGACCCAGACGAGGGAGCCGATGGCGGCGGCCGCGACCGCCGCCGCCAGAGGCTCCAGCAGCCGATCCATCGGTTCGGTGCGGTCGAAGGCCAGCCGCAGCAGGACGAACACCGTCACTCCCGCACCGCCGAGTGTCAGCACACCGGCGCCGAGGACGCCAACGGCGATCAGGCCGACGCTGGCGAGCCCGCCGCGCAGCATCCGGCCGCCGTCGTGCTTCCAGTGCCACCACCAGACCAGCCCGCCGCCCGCCGCCCACACAAGGGACTGCAGCGCGGAAATCCACCAGGGCTTGCCCAGTGTCCCGGTGGTCAGGGCACCCCGGATCGCAACGTCGAGCAGGAGGGACAGGGCCGTGATGGCTCCGCTGACTCCGATCACGAGCCCGATGTAGCTGCCAAGCACGGTGGGGGCCTCAGCCAGATCCAGGGGCCGCTTGCGCGGATGCCGCCACATCCACCGGTGCCAGACCCAGACGGCAGCCCACACCAGCCCCGTGGCCAGCGAGGACCGCCACTGCAGCGACTGGCCGCCGATCAGCGTGGCCAGCGTGCTGAGCAGGTTGCTCAGCGCCAGAATCAGGGAGAGCACATAGGCGGCGGTCACATAGAGGCCCCAGCCGACCGAGGCACGTTCTGTTTCGTCGCCCAACCGCCGCCAGACGACCCACCAGAGGAGCGCAGCGAGGGGTCCGCCGACCAGGGCGAAAGCCAGCGAGCGCGCCAGCCCGGCAACGTCCGCCGTCGCCAGTTCCGTGCCTGACTCCAGCAGTCGTTCCAGCAGCCCGCTGAGTCCGACGGCGGCGATCACCACGAGGGCGAAGAGCAACAGGTAGGTGATCAGGCGGCGGACGGCCCGCTGTGCCGAACCCGCGGCCGAGTCAACGCTCATCACTTCACCACCGGGTTCGGGCACACAGCCAGGTCCCAGGGAGCACTGTCGATCAGCCACTTGTCCGCTGTCTTGACCAGGTCAAAGTTCTGCTCCATCTGGTACTCGTTGCTTCCGAACACCCCGCCGTTTTCGGAAACAGTGATCAGCACCGCGACGTCCGCAGTGGCCGGCCGCTCGGTCGTGGAGACGAGCGTGACGCGGAGGTTGCGCGCCCCCATCCGTGGCTTGTCGCTGCAGCGGGTCTTGGCGGCGTCAGACAGGTAGGCGGACGCGGCCTCCTCGTCCCCGGCAATTACGGCGGCGGAATACCGCTGGACCACACCGGCGGGGGTGGCCTCGTCCAACGGTGCAGGCTCGCCACGGGTGAACACAACGACCAGGGCGACAATTACCAGGACGGCAATGGCGGCAATGATGCCGAGCAGGGTCCGGTCCGGCCGAGGCGGCGCGGATGGTTCCGGGGCGGGCGCCGCCGGGGGTTGGGCTGCGGCCGGCTGTCGTTCGTTCGGCCCGGGCTCGTTTGACTCTGGAATCATGCCGTAAGTATGTTGCCGACGGGGACGGCCGTCACGATGTCTTTAGGCCTCATTCGGCCCTGACCTGGTGTTTCGCCGCCGTCGGAGGCCCCTCAGGATGAGCGAGCCGACGACGACGGCCAGGGCGGCATAGACGGCCAGGTTGAGGAAGCGCGAGTATTCGTCGATCAGCCGGTACTGCGCCCCGAGCAGGGCGCCCAGGCCGATCAGCAGCCCGTTCCAGATGCCGCTGCCCGCGACCGTGAACGCACTGAACGTCCCCAGGTGCATCCGCTGGGCCCCGGCGGGGAGCGAGATCAGGCTGCGAACGCCCGGCAGCAACCGGCCGAAGAAGACCGCGGACCGGCCGTGCCTGCTGAACCAGGCGGCGGCTTTTTCAAAGTCTTCGCGGTCCATCAGCGGCAGCCTCGACAGCCACCGGATCGACCGCTCCAGCCCCAGCCGCGCCCCGAGCCAATAGAGCACCAGCGCGCCAAGATAGGCACCGAGCGTGCTGGTGACCAGCACAAGGGCCATGTTCATGGTCCCCTGCCGCGTAAGGAATCCCGCCAGGGGAAGGATGACCTCGCTCGGAATCGGCGGGAAGACCGTCTCGGCCAGGGTGAACAGCCCCACTCCCCACTCGCCCAGCGCGTCGACGGCGCGCGCGGCGAATCCGGCCAGGCCGGTCATCTCGTCGACCGGGGCGGCGGCGGTCACGGCTGCCGCGGGCATTCGGGATCCTGGATCACTGTCGCTCCCTTCCGCGGCAATCGTGGCCAGCCTAACCGAAACAGCGTTCCCGGGGCCCGGTGCGGGTTCGTCGACGGCGCCTGCGGCAGGCACTACGCTCAGGAAATGGGAATCGTGCGGAAAGTCCTGGGCCTCCTCGTGTTGGTGATGGTCAGCCTGGTCGGCTCGGGGCCGGCAGCAGTGGCCGTCACGCCGCTCGAGATTGTCGTGGAGGACCGCGCCGGGGTACTGGACCACAACACGCTCCGACCGGCGGTGCAGGCGATCCATTTCTACCAGCCCACCAAGGTGGCTGTGTACACCTACAACGGCTCGGCCGCGGACAACCTCAACGAGGAGGTCCTGCGTTTTGCCCGGGCCGAGCATCCGGAGTGGATCAGCGGGGACGGGCAGAAGTGGGCGAACGGGCTCTTCATCTTCGCCCTTGACCCGGTGGGCCGTCATGTCGGGACCTATATGGGTGAAGACCGTAAGGTCTCGCTCGAACAACGTGAGGACATCCAGAACGCCGCCAAGGATCTGCTGCGCGATGCCCAGTGGACGGAAGGCACCATCGCCGGGATCCAGCGCGGCGCGGAACTGATCAACCAGCCGTGGTACCAGTCCACGGCCTTCCTCGTCACGGCCTGGACCACTGTGGTGGTGGCTGTCGCAGGCGCCGCCGCCTGGCTGATCGTTCGGTGGCGGACCAGGGTGAGCAGCCGCCGGGAACTGGCTCGCGGCGACGCCAGCTACTCCAGCGTGACCATGGATCTCCAGGTCACGGAACTCAACGCCGGCACTATCCCGGAAGCCTCGCGCTATGGAAGTACCGTGCTGGAGAAACACCGGACGTTCATGGCGAAGTACAACACCGCCACCGGCCTGGCCAACCAGGTCCATGCCCTGTCGTCCAGGGGACTAAGCAGGCGGCCGAACCTGAAGCTGGTCAGGGGCTACGCGGATGCCGCCGCCGAGCTCGACGCCCTCGACGACGTCATCGCGGACACGAACGCACTGCTCAACCAGGGCTCCGCGTGGGCTCCCGCCTGGGACCGGCAACTGGCCCCCTTCCGCGCCGACCTGGCCGCGATCGAACAGATGCTCAGCAAGCGCAACGCGGAGGGCGACTCCGCGACCGCGGCGGCCCTGCGCTCTTTCCGCGACCAAAGCCACAGTGACATCGAACGGTGGACCGCGGAGCTCTCGGACGGCTCGATCACGCCGGAAACGGCGCTGGACCGGCTGCGGGATGCCCGCACGCACCTATCGGAGCTGCTCAAGAACCACGCCGATACGGTCATCGACGGCTTCGCCAAGAACGAGAAGGAAGCCTCGCTGATGCGTCAGGAGATGGAGAGCGCACAGGCCGGAAGCAGAGCCAAGTACGGGCGAACGTACGAGCCCAGCATTCTGGGCACGGTCTACCCCGCCTACTACTTCTTCTCCGTGCCGACGTTCAACTCCGGCTTCAATACCGGCGTCAGCAGCGTGAGCACTGCCCGGGGCGGGGGCGGCAGCACCACCGGCTACGGCGGCAGCGGCGGCAGCTTCTCCGGCTCCGGCAGTTCCTCGAGCTTCTAGCCGGATCAGACGCTCTTGCTGTGTTCGACGACGAAATCGCCGCCGGGGAACAGGATGGTCTCGTGGCCGTCGTCGAACCTCACGTGATACGGCGGGGCTCCGTCCGCCCCCTTGACCTCCAGAATTTCGCCGTGCCGGTCCGATGACTCGACCGTGGTGCCACGGATGACGATGCGGTCGCCCTGGGCTGCTTTCATGGCATTCACCTCCGTTCACCAGCGTACGGTTCTGTGGCCCTTTGGGGAACGGCGCCCGCTAAAAGAGTCCGGCGGTGACTGTGGCCGTGAGCTCGTGGATAACGCGGGTACGGTCAGCCATATCCGACAGGTCCCGTCCCTGCGTGTAGACCACAAACACGTAAGCCCGCTCCCCCCGGACCAGAACGCTCGCGTCGTGCAAGTTGCCGTTGAGCAGACCGTACTTGTGGAAGACGCTGATCCCCGGCGGTGTGGCGGCCGGGATCAGGGTTTCGTAATTGGTCTGCTGCATGTAGGACAGCAACTGGGCGGTGTTTTGTGCATTGAGGAGCCGGCCGCTGTACAGCTCGGACAGGATCTTCCCCATCTCCGCGGGAGTCAGGGCGTTCACTGTCCGGTCGTAGGGGATGCCCATCGTGGCCGCATAGTTGATCAGTCCTTTGTGGCCCACGGCAGCCAGGATCAAGGCCCACGAATCGTTGTTGCTTTGCTGGACCATCTGCCGGATCTGCTGCCCGGCGGTGGACGCCCCCATCCGGGCCGCCAGGGACGCCTTGCCGGTTTCCACCAGATGGTAGTAGGCGGCAGCGGCGAGGATCTTGCCGGTGCTGGCGGCCACGAACTTGGTCTTTACGCCATACTCGTGCACGGCGCCGTCGCGCACGTCGATGAGGGCCACGCCCACCCGGTAGGCGCTGTTGGCTTCGATGACCGCGTTGATCTCCGCGTCGAGCGCCGGTCCGATGGTCGGGTCGGGGGAAGCGACGACGGGCGCCGGGACTGCGGCTGCTGACGGCGGTGCTGTGACTGCCGCGGGCGGTGCTGTTCCGGTGGCGGACAGCGGGTTGGCCGCGACTGCTGTTGCGGACGCTGACGTGGCCGGCGGCGCATCGGCATCCAGCGGTGGCCGGGCCTGGATGGTGGCGTACACGGTCGCGGCGGAGACCAGGCCCAGGACGGCGACCAGCACAATCAGGAACTGCGGGCGGATCCCGCCCAGAAGCCCCGGCAGGCCCCGCCCGGCGCCCCGGGCCGGCTCACGTGTATGTCGGCCGCTGCTGTAATGCCGGCCCGAACCCCAGGAATCCATCGGGACTCATCGCCGGAACATCGAAGGAGACGCAACGTCGGCTGACGCCACAGGCTGGTTCGCAGGCATGGTTGTCCTTCTCAAATTGGGAACGCGGTACGGCTTCAGTTTCCTTATTCTGCCCCGGGCTCAGCCTAGCGCAAGAGGGCGCGCCCGTAGGAGCTGGATCACGTACGCTGGAACCTGGCAGCCCGGCGAAGGAGTCCTCAATGCGCAAGGTCATTCTGATGATGCAGGTGTCATTGGACGGATTCATGGAGGGTCCGGACCGGGACCTGAGCTGGCACCGGGTCGATGAAGAACTGCACAGCCACTTCAACGAGCTGCTCCGGACCATGGGAGCCTTCCTCGACGGCCGGGTCACCTATGAACTGATGGCCGGATACTGGCCGACTGCGGACCAGGACCCCTCAAGCTCCGCCCCGGAGGCCGAGTTCGCGGGAATCTGGCGGGACATGCCGAAGATTGTCTACTCCAGGACCCTGGTGACGGCGGATTGGAACACCGAGGTGGTGCGCGACGTCGTCGCCGAGGACGTCGCCAGGCTCAAGGAACAGCCCGGCGGCGACCTCGCACTTGGCGGTGCCGATCTCGCGGCGGCCTTCCGGCGGCTCGGCCTGATCGACGAGTACCGGATCTATGTGCACCCGGTGCTGGTCGGGCGCGGCAAGCCGCTGTTCCAGCAGATGGAAGACATGACGCCGCTCCGGCTGCTGGAGACCCGCACCTTCGGCAACGGTGTGGTGCTGCTGCGGTACGCGGCGGAGCCGGACACCGGGCAGGCAGAAGGCCGGTGATCCACTGCCCCCAAGGCAACCGATCGACCGGCCTTCTGTGCGCTGGCGGTACTGCTAGCCGGCGCGGACGAACGTCACGGGGCCCGTGGCGGTCAGCCAGGACAGCGGGTGCGCCATAGTGGCGTTCACGCCGTTCATGCCGCCACTGATGGCCTGGCCGTTACCGGCGTAGATGGCAACGTGGCCGGACTGGACGATGATGTCGCCGGGCAGGGGTGCTGCGACTACCTTGCCGTATTTCAGGAAGGCCTGCGGGCCGATGTTACCGACCGGGATGCCGGCGGCGTTCAGGGCCTTCTCCACCATGGCGGTGCAGTCCTGCGTGATGCCGATCTGGCCATAGGCCACGGACAGCAGGGTGGCGTTGACTCCACCGGCCGCCGGGGCAGGCGCAGCGGCGGGAGCGGCCTGGACCTTGACGGTCGCCTTGGCGGCCGCCGGTGCTGCGGGGGCCGCGGCCGGTGCTGCCGGGGCCTTCGGAGCGGCTACGGGCTTGGGCGCCTCCACCACGGGAGCCGGGGCAGTCTCAACGGCCGGGCGCTCGAAGGTGATCTGGACGGCGGAGTCCGCCATGACCGGCGCGGAGACCTGGCCCTGGATGTCGACGGACGACGCCGGGGCGGCGTCGCGCTGGGTTGGAGCATCGGCGGCGTTGGCGGCCATGGCGCCGCTAAGCACCATTCCGGAAGCGGCTACGAGTACTGCGGCCTGGCGGCCGATGGTGCCGGCGGTGCGGCGGTTGCTGCGAACGGCGGCGTGTTTGGGCGCACGGGTATTGCTAAAAGTCATTAAAGGAGCCTCTCCCAATGCCTGCGAGGTGAGCTGTCGGATTCGGATGGGAGGCACCCGGCCGCACACTCGGGCCCGACGATGGCGGGCCGTGCGGCTTCACCCCAAGACCCCTGGAGAACAGCGGGTCAAAAGTGGTTTCCCCGTCTCTGCCGGACGTTGCTGCGAGTTATCCCCACGCCGCGGCAGAGTTAGGCAATCGGCTGGGGAGAGCCTGTCTCGGAAACAACAGGCACGCTTCAACGGTAACGGAATGATCACGACAAGTCACATTGAGGTAACTGCCGGAGCGGTTGGCGGGGGTCCCGAGGCTGACACCCAGGAGTGAGGCTCCAGGTCCCCTCCCGGGGAGGGTCAAGCTCCGATTCCCGCAGGTCAGACTCACATTGCCGCCCCAGAGCAGCGGCGCTCGCCGCCCATCATTCCGATGCCGGAAACGCCCGGTGAAAGTGTGATCTTAATCCCAGAAGGCCGGCGGTGCCCGAGGTTCCAGCGGGTCGTCGATGTGTTCGTAGGACCCGGTTCCGGTGACCGCTTCCGGAATCACGCAACCCGCGGCGGACGCCACCCCAGGCATAGGATGATGCCATCACCGTTCCCGCAAGCGGAGGCCCGAAAATGAACAGCCCTGAAGCCGCCAGGCACTGTGTCGCCATCTGCCAGCTGAGCAATCAGCGGCCGGAGGACTTCAACGTCAATACCGAACTGTTGGTCCTGGAAAACGGGGAAATCCATGTGTCCACGTGGGACGCCGAGCCCCGCGACGGCGGATTCGACGTCCACGTCCTGAATGACCGGGTGGACGCCCTCGGCTTTATGGTGATCACCGATTGGGAGTTCTTCGACGAAAAGGCCTACGCCGTCGTGGAGCGCCGCCCGGGCAGCTGACCGCAACCTTTCCAGCGACGCCAGGGAGGTTTGCCTCTGACGTCGTTGTTAGGCCGCCCCGGTGGAGTCCAGCCATTGGTGAAGGGAGGAATTGAACAGCCCGGGATGAGTGAAAGGCATTCCGTGCCCCACGCCCTGGTGGACCTGTAGTGTGCAGTTCCGGAATTTCGCCTGGTGGTCTTCCAATCCGCGCAAGAGCCGGGTGTCCTCCTTGTCACCGGCCATCAGGATCGCCGGCCGTGAAGAGCCCAAAGCCTCAGGAGGAACGACGAACGAGAAATTGGCATGTATTAGGCGCTTGAGCGTTCCGGCGGATATAGACCGCGATAAGACGTAGTAGTCCTCGAACCTGGTTAGGGGAATGCCGAGTTGAGCCGCCTGGGCGCTGGCGAAGCGGCGGTTCCGGCACAGCGGTGCGGAAGCCGCGGCGAGCAGGCTGAGAGCCGCTGCTCCGCGCCACGGGCTCAGAAGGGAGCTGACCACCACGAGGCGCTCGACATGCTCAGGGTAGGACGCTGCCAGCTGGATCGCGATCTGACCGCCAAGGGAAAAGCCAATGACAGTGACCGGGCGGGCTCGTTCCAAAAGGCCGACCTCGTGTGCGACTGCATCTGCGGCTCCGGCGTGCGTGGAAAAGGTGCCATCGCCCTGCGGATGATGCCCCGGAAGACAAGGGGTAAGGACAGTGAAATCACGAGCGAAGCTGGCATTTTGCTCCGCCCACATCCACGGTCCAACTCCGCCGCCGTGAATGAACACGAGGGTAGGACGTTTCCCTTCGGACTTTGCCGTCATATCGCCAGTCTTCCAGAGCCGGTGCGGTCAGAATTCCAGGTCCGGCCGGTGCCGTGCCATCTCGGCAAGCACGAGGGAGACCGCGTCGGCGGCGACGGCGCGCTCGGCGACCTTGCCGCCGTCGCGCCCGTCATCACGCTGCGGCGCCGCCGCCAGCACCGAGCGGGCGTGGCGCACGAACCGGGACCAGTCCCCCGCGCCGGCACGGAGATCGCGCAGCGGGGCCAGCAGTGCGGCTCGACGCAGCCAGTCGTCGGGATCCCGCACCCACCGGTCCAGGACACTGTCCGCACGCACCCGCGCCACGACGTCGAGGCCTGCGACCAGCGGGCCGACGACGTCCACGGCGAGCGGATCGACCAGGGCACCCAACCGTGCGCTCCGCACGAAGCCTTCGATCCGGGTCAGGTCGGTGTTGGTCAGCAGGCGGACGCTGGACTGCAGGAGCACGACGGCGGCGAGGCGGCGCTCGAAAACCGGCACCTCCCACAATTCGGAGCTCAGCGCCGTGATGTCGTCGTGCGTCAGTTCCGGGTGGCGGCGGTGGGCGTCGCGGACCGTTCCGCGCACGGCTCCGACGGACGCGCCGTAGTAGCGGTGATCGCTGCCGTGCCTTGACTCAGCTTCCGCGGCGCGGCTCCAGGACGACTCACGCTGCAGCGCCAAGTCTATGAATTCGCCGGCATCGCTCATGGAGTCATTCTTCCGCATGGCTCAGGCCGGTATGTTGTCGCAGGTGCCCGATAGCCTGTTTCCATGGACGGCAATCAGGGGCCCGGGATGGCTCCGGCAGCAGCAGGCGGTGTGGCGGTCCCCGGCGTGGCCCGCTCCCTGGCCGCGGTCCGGCCCTCCGCCGAGGGTGCCGGGCTGATCGGCCAGCCCGCCGAAGTCGAGGAGCTGAAGGCCGCCGCCGCCGCGGCCACTGGATCCACGGGCGCCTTAAATGTCGGGGCCCCGAGGTTCAATGGGTCTGTGGACGGCAACCAGGGGCCCAAGATGGCTCCGGCAGCAACTGGCGGGGTGGCGGTCACCGGCGTGGCCCGCTCCCTGGCCGCGGTCCGGCCCTGCGCCGAGGGTGCGTCTCTGATTGCTGAAATCCGGGCCCTGGAAGACCGGAAGTCTGCCCTGTCGGCCCGCCAGGCCCGGCTCGCGGTCGACTTCGACCTGCTCCAGCGCCGCGAACAAGCCGAGACCGGGATGCCGGCCGCGGAGCTGGGCGCCGGCGTCGCCGCGCAGCTCGCCCTCGCAAGGCGGGAATCCCCGGCCCGCGGCGGCCGGCTCCTGGGCCTGGCCAAAGCCCTCGTCACCGAAATGCCCCACACCCTCGCCGCCCTGGACACCGGCCAGCTCAACGAATGGCGCGCCACCCTTTTGGTGCGCGAAACCGCGTGCCTGTCCGCGGCGGACCGGGCCGCCGTGGACGCCGACCTCGCCGCCGACACCGGAACCTTCGACGGAACCGGGGACCGGAAGATCATTGCCGCGGCGCGGGCCGCCGCGTACCGCCGCGACCCGCGCTCGGTCACCCAGCGCGCCGGGCACGCCGCGACCGAACGGCACGTCAGCCTCCGCCCGGCCCCGGACACCATGTGCTACCTCACCGCCCTGCTGCCCGTCGCCGCCGGCGTCGCCGTGCACACCGCCCTGACCCGGCACGCCGACACCCTCCGGGCCACCGGGGACCCCCGCACCCGCGGCCAGCTCATGGCCGACACCCTCGTCGAACGCACCACCGGCACCCCCGGCGGGATCACCGGCATCGAGATCCAGCTCGTCAGGACCGACCGCACCCTCTTCCAGGGCGACAGCGAACCCGCCCGGCTCCCCGGCTACGGCATCATCCCCGCCGGCCACGCCCGCGCACTCCTCGTCCCCGACCAGAACCCGAACCAGGCAGACCCGGACGAGGGCCAGGACCAGGCCCTGAACGTCTGGCTCCGCCGGCTCTACACCGCCCCCGGCACCGGAGAGCTCACCGCGATGGACTCCCGCGCCCGGCTCTTCCCGCCCGGCCTCCGGCGATTCGTGCACCTCCGCGACGACACCTGCCGCACCCCCTACTGCGACGCCCCGATCCGGCACCTGGACCACATCATCCCCTGGCACCACGGCGGCACCACGGACCAAAACAACGGCGCCGGCCTCTGCGAAGCCTGCAACCACACCAAAGAAACCCCCGGCTGGAACGCCCAACCCCGCCCCGGCCCCCGACACACACTCCACATCACCACCCCCACCGGCCACACCTACCAATCAAAAGCACCCCCACTACCGGGAACCAGGGTCAGCGGAACGGCGCCGGACCAACCCGTGGCTCCCAACCGGCACCACCACCACCGCGAACTCCGCCACCGCCTGAAAATTGCCAACCATTCGCGCCCCGGCAAACCGCTTGCAGCCTGAAGTGCCGCCGGGTCGCTCCGCGGTTTCGTGGCGGATGAAATTCAGCCGCCCGCCAGCAGATGAAGGATGGCCCCGCCCAACGGCCCTCCGGCGGACAGCAGCAGAAATCCTGCGCACGGCAGGCCGAGCACCCAGGTTGCCCGCCGCCGTCGTGCCCTGTTCACCAGCAGCCGAAGGGCAGCGAAGTTTTGCTGGACTGTGCGGGCGTCACCCGGCTGGGCCGGATTGCGGTGCCAGGTTTGGGCGAGGACGGCCGCCGCCGCGATCCGGGACACCTGCTCCGGCTTCAACACCTGCCCTCGCCGCCTGAGCCAGCCCAAAAGCTGCCGCTCCGTGACCACCGAGACCTGGTCCGGCGTTGCCTTAATGGTGAGCGTTTTGGGTTCCACGATCACCACGACACCGTCGACGTCGACGTCGTGTCCCGACGCCGCGCTAAGGAGTTTGGCCGCCCGGGCCGCTTCATGCGCCGCGTTGTACAGGTGGCGTGTTTTCTTCCCTGCCACCAGGAGGGACCGCCCGGCCACCCAGACGGCCTGGCCCGAGTGATTTTTCGTGTTGATGGTGAACACCCCGGCGGGGCCCACCAGCACGTGATCAATATCGGAGGAACCCGTCCCCACCGGCACGGCATGCAGGACCAGCCACTCCGGCCCCAGCTCCGCCAGGATTCTACCGACCGCGATCTCTCCCAGCGCGCCCTTGAACCAGGGCCTGGTTTCCTCGCTCAACGGGTTGACGCCAAAGATCCGCTGGAGGGTGGAGCGCGGTCGGACCATACGCTGGAGAGCCAGTAACTCCTCCATGACAGCCTGGCCTGGAACCCGCGCTCCTAACAGCACTGGTGAGAGGTCGGAAGTCATGGTGTGGGCTTCAGATGGCATCGCATGGGAGCGATCCTACGTGGGCATTTCCTCGGTCGGCCATCCGACTGGCCGGGCTGGGGCGTTACTGCCCGGGGGCCCGGTAGGACGGGGTCTTCTTGGCCGCCTCGTCGAGATCCTCCGGGGTCATGAGCGGCTTCAGACGCACGTTCACAGAGCCGGTCGAATTGATCAGGAGGGAAAGCGCCGCGGCGTCGGCCGGCCCCGGGACGTCAAAGACTCCCAGCACGTCGGTCTTCCCGAAGGCGTAGTAGAAACATTCGAGTGTGCCGTCCACGGATTTGAGGGCTCCGACCAGCGCATCACGGCGTTTGGAGCCCCCTTCACGCATTAGGCCCTTGATGCCGTCGCCCACATAGTTCGCTTCGAACAGATATTTGGCCATGGTCTTCCCGTCCTGTGATGTCCAGGACTCGGGCACCACAAGGTGTTCGAAACCCTGAAAGGGCACGTCCCGGAGTGTTGTCCCCAGAGTGGGGCTGTGGGCACATCCTAGGCTTTCCCCCACACCCTGACAACGGGTTGCTGCAGAGCCCGGTTGCGCCACCGCCTCCCGGCTATGACTCTTTGGGATGGACGACAAGGACGGGGCATGGGGCATGGCTGCTGACCTGGGTGGAAACCGAGCCCAGGTGCAGTCCGGGAAATCCGCCGTGCCCGCGGGAGCCCACGACAACGAGGTCCGCGGCCGTGGCCGCGTCGAGTACGGCGGAAGCCGCCGAATCACTGTGCACAACCTGCCCGGTGGCCGTCACGCCCTCGTCCTCAGCGGTCTTCAGAGCGGCAGCCTGGATCGTCTCTGCCACTTGTTGGGGGGAATCCTCGGTCACTTTTTTGTCGCCGACGGCCGTCTCGAGCAGCGCCGGATACCAGGCGAGCGGCGGTTTGCTCCAGACCGTGATGAGACGAAGCTGGCCGTCACGCAGTTTGGCCTCGTCCACGGCCCATTTCAGGGCATGTCGGGAATTCTCGGAACCGTCAAAACCCACCACAATTACGAACGATCCTGAACCGGTCATTGTCTTTACGTTCCTTAGTGTCAGTGGGCCGCCTGGATTCTTCAGTGTCTGTGTCCGTGAAAGTCAGTGTCAAGCTCCGCCCGACGGACCCGGACGCTCCTGGCTCGCCCGGAGCAGTCGGCGTGCAGACCCTGTGACAACGTGCCCTATGACAACGTGGCCGCAACCACTATTCTCTTGCCATGAGAGATGGGGGCGCATTCTGGCGACGGAGGCGCGCCGGCCTGGCGGGGACTTCCCGTGCCGCGCGGCGCGGCAGTGCGGCGGTGCAGTGCGGCAGTGCGGCAGTGCGCCATGACTGACAACGGCGCACCGGCGCAGGACAATTACGAGGCATTCATGGCGAGGCTGGACGCTGCGACCACCAGCCTGAGCACGCGGGCGGGTTCGCTGGACAGGGCGCTGGCGGCCGTCACGTTGCTCCTGGGACCCTATGAATCCGCTGTAGGGAAATGGGAACGGCGGCGCCTTTACGTCAGCGGGCAGCTCGCCCGGCATTCCGGCGCGGCGCGGTCGTACACGGCGCTGAGCGATCTCCACGACGTGGCGGTGAAAATGGAAGCCATGCTCCGTGGCCGTGTCCAGCGCGTCACGGAAAAGTTAGCGGTCATGCGGAGTCGCCGCGAGGCGATCGACAATTCCCTGCTGGAGCTTGAGCTGAGCAGGGTCAAACTGAATTCGTCCCGGTTGCTGGCACAGGACCGCGAAAGGTTGAGCAGCGTCTTTTCTGCCCTCACCAGCTCGGCCGCTGCCACCTCAGCCCAGCCGGACTTGGGTCTGCTGAGTGATCTCAAAGCTGCACGCGAGGCAGTCGTCCTGGCCGAAGCGCTGATGGAAGTGAAGGGGTACTAACCATGGAACGCCCACTGCACGCCCAGCCCCACAAGAGCACCGTGGCACTTGTTCGGTGGTCCAAGAAGCCAGGCGAGAATCCCGTGATCAGGTTCATCATTCTCACTGTCTTCGGTTTGATCCTGTGCCTGTTCCTGATGATCTTTATGCCTGGCCTCCGGAGCGGCGGGGCCGTCGCCTTGTTCACGGTCTCCTTCGCTGCCCTGCTCACGATTCCCGCGGTCTCCGGTCAGCGGACCTTCATGCGGGGGCTGACGCAGAGGGTCAACGACACGATCGCCGAGGTTTCGGACTCCCCCGGTGACCAATTGTCGGTTGGGGAATTTCGGCGCTTGATCAAGAGCGGCGAGCCGCTGCCTCTGCTCGTCGGCGGGGTGCCCGGGTTGAGCCTGCACGTCGAACGGGTAGCTACGGCGGAGGAAAATGCCCCGCAGAAATGGTTGGCGGTCTTTACTGTGGTCCCGCCGGAGAACGGCGCCGCAAGTTTCGATCGGTTGGTTGCCGCAGCCATCGACGCCGACCGCGGCGTCACCGGCACTTCCGGCACCAATCCTTCCTAAACTGCGGGGGCGCGGTTCAGGCCCTTGGCGTACGCGGCCTGCCCCGCGTGCTGGAGGCCGTCGGCGATGGTGCTCACCAGCCGCACTCCGAGCGTGACAGGCGGGTCCCAGCGGGTGTCGACGATGCGGTCGAAGTCCGCGTCGCCGAGGGTGGCCAGGAAGGTCACGGTCTGCCGGTGAACGGCGTCGTAGTATTCCTGCAACAGCTCCGGCGGGGCCTTCACGGCGTTGACTTTGTCGAAGGAATGGCCGTACCCGGTATCGCGTTCGGACAGCGGCAGACCGAACCGGCCGGCAAACCCCTGCGCAGTCCAGACCTGTTTCAGTCCGGCGGCAGAGGCGAGCTGCGCGTCCTCTACCCGGCTAAGGTGCCAGATCAGCCACGCAATCGAGTTCCCGTTGCCGGCGGGCCGGCGGACCAGGGCGTCGTCGTCGATCCCTTCAAGAGTGGCTGCCACGATCTCCCGGATCCGGCCGAAGCTGTCGAGCAGCAGTTCGTTGGATTTCATCGACTCCCCTCACTGTGCCTTTTCGGTTCACTGTGCATTTTCGGTGAACCCCCATGCTTGCGTGGATGCAGCACCAAGACATAGGGCCCCGCCCGGGCATCGTGGATCCCGGCACCTGATGCTCCCCGACGGGTTTCATCGCGTGGGCGACGGCTCAAGAACTATCGCCGAGCCGCCACCGCGGCGCACGGGCTCGGCCGCTGCGACCATGCCGCCGTCGGGCAGGAACTCGATGGCGGTCGCCGCGCCGATCTCAGCCGCCGACGTGAACGCGTCGCCGGACGGCGTGAATTTATGACCGTACGGGGTCAGCTTGCTCCCGTACGCCTCGATGAATTCGGGCTCGGCCGTGACCGTTGCCGTGTTCCGTTGCGAGGCTCGCGGGGCGGCGATCGCGTCCGAAATGCTCATCCCCAGGTCCACCCGGTTCAGGATGGTCTGCAGGACGCTCGTGATGATCGTCGAGCCGCCGGGCGAGCCCAGGGCGAAAAACGGCTCGTCATCCTTGAGCACGATGGTCGGGGACATGGACGAGCGCGGGCGCTTCCCCGGCTCGATCCGGTTGGGGTCGGTCGGGTTGTAGACGGTGGAGAAGTCGGTCAGTTCGTTGTTGAGCAGGAAGCCGCGGCCGGGGACCACGATGCCGGACCCGCCGGTCTGCTCGATCGTGAGCGTGTATTCGACGACGTTGCCCCACTTGTCCGCGACCGTCAGGTTGGTCGTGGAGATGTTCTCGGTGTCCTTCTCATCTTCCAGCGCCACGGCGGGAGCAGGGCACACACCGTCGTAGGAGGACACGTCCCCCGGCAGGACCGGCTTCTCAGCTGCCAGCAGCGGATCGATCCGGCACGAGCGCTCCTTACCGAACAGCGGGTCGGTGAGCGCGGCGGTGGGGACATCGCCAAACGCCGGGTCGCCGACGTACTTGCCGCGGTCCGCGAAGGAAAGCGCGCTCGCCTCGAGGTAGTGATGCAGGGCGCCGGGCGTGGACATCTCGGAGACGTTGAACGTGTCCAGAATGTTCAGTGCCTCGCCGGTCGTGGTGCCGCCGCTGCTCGAGGGCGCCATACCGTAAACGTCCAGACCGCGGTACTCCACGTGCGTCGGCTCCTGATCCAGGGCGCGGTATGCGTCGAGATCCGCCGTGGTCAGGTGGCCCGCCGGGACGGGCAGCTGGGTGCCGGCAGCCTTTGGCGGAGCCTGGACCGTCGCTGCGATCTCCGCCGCGAGCGGCCCGGCGTAGAAGCCGTTCGTTCCTTTCCTGGCGAGGAGCCGGTATGTTTCGGCGAGGTCGGGGTTCCGGAAGACACTACCGACGGCGGGGGCGTCGCCGCCGGGAAGGAAGAGGGCGCTCGTCGAGGTAAAGGCTTCGAACCGGAGCCTGTTGTCGAGGGTCTGCTGGCGGAATGTCTTATCGACCTCGAAGCCCCGGGTGGCCACCGTGATGGCCGGCGTGAGCGCCTCGTCCAGGCTCACCGTCCCCCACCGGTCCAGGGCACGCTCCCACGTCGCCGGCGTGCCGGGGACACCCACGGAGACGCCACTCGTGACGAGTTCGGGGGTAAAGCGATACGGCTGGCCAGTTGCCGGGTCGATGAACGCGTCCGGCGGCATCGCAGCCGGCGCCGTTTCGCGGCCGTCGATCGTACCGACTTCGCCAGTCTCCGCGTCGTAGAAGACGAAATAGCCGCCACCGCCGATGCCGGCGCTGTACGGCTCGGTCACGCCGAGGGTTGCGGCTGCGGTGACGGCGGCGTCGGCCGCGTTGCCGCCTTTGCGGAGGACCTCGATCGCCGCGGCGGACGCCTCCAGGTCCACGGTACTCACAGCGCCGCCGTACCCGGTGGCGATCGGTTCCTTGACCGTCTCCCGCGGATCGGCGGACGCGGGACCGGTGACGGCGCCGCCCGTCACCGCCAAGGCCAGGGCCGCCGTAATGGCCATCAGCCCACGTGTCATAAGTGTCATGATCGCTCCCGAGTCCCCGTGATGCGCATTGACAGTAGTTGTCACGCTACTGCGCTGCAACGCGACATTCAACTGCCGAGCGGCGGAAAGGTCACCCGGCACCTGCGATGGCCGACCTCACCAAGGCGCTGGAAAAGACTTTCAGCGTTTGTTGTGTGAGCCAGTCTTGTCTTGCCCGAATAGGGTGTCAACATCTTGGCGAAAGGCGGGGACGCCGCGTGCCAGACGCCCCGGCCGGACCATCCGGTTCGGATGAGGCGCGGGCCGGCGGGCCGCCCCTAGGGTCAGCACATGGCACGCCCCGGATCGAAACTGGGCTCGGCACTCCGGAGGTTCTCCGGCTACTTCGCCGTAAGCGCGATCTGCGGCGTGCTGGCCGCCAGCCTCCTGGTCCCCGCCATTGCCGGGGCCGCTGTTGCCCTCAGGGAATCCACCACGATGTTCAACAACCTGCCCGCGGAACTGAGGGTCGATACGCCGTCGCAATCCACCAAGGTCCTGACCGCGGACGGGAAGACCATTGCCACCTTTTACGCCGAGAACCGGGTGAGAGTCAGCCTGGACCAGATGTCGCCGTATATTAAGGACGCGATTGTCGCGATCGAGGACCGCCGCTTCTACGAGCACGGTGGCATCGACGCGCAGGGAATTCTTCGGGCGCTCGCGTCCAACCTGAGCAACGGGGGCCGGCAGGGCGCCTCCACCCTGACCCAGCAGTACGTGACGAACGTGCTCAATGAGTCCCTGATGTCGGCGGACAAGGGCGACCGGATTGTCCTCAACGGGCAAAAGAGCGTTGCCGACAAGTTGCGTGAAATGAGGCTCGCAATCGAGCTGGAAAAGAAGTACACCAAGGACCAGATTCTCGAGGGCTACCTCAACATTGTGTTCTTCAGCCGGGATGCCTATGGGATCGAAGCCGCGTCGCGCCACTTCTTCAGCACCACAGCCAGGAATTTGACCCTGCCGCAGGCCGCCCTCCTCGCAGGCCTGGTGAAAAGCCCCAGCTTCTACAACCCCGCCGTCTATCCCGACAACGCCATCCAGCGCCGCAACCATGTCCTCGACGCCATGCTCAGCCTCGGCCGGATCTCCCCGGCCGAGCATGCCGCCGCCGCTGCCACCGGAGTGGAGCTGGACATGACACCGGGGAGGCAGGGCTGCGCCGGCGCGGATATGGCACCGTACTTTTGCGACTACGTCTCGCACCTCATCCTGAACAACCCCGCCTATGGCGTCGACCTTGCCGCGCGAGTGAGGACGCTGTACCGCGGTGGCCTGACTATCACCACGACGCTGGACAGCCGGCTGCAGTTGGCCGCCCAGACGCAGGTCGACGCCACGGCCGGGGCCAACCCGGACAAGTGGGGCGCGTCGCTGGTCTCCATCGGACCCGGAACCGGGAAGATCCTGGCGATGGCCCAAAACACCGTGTTCCTCCCCGAGGATGGCAAATTCGATACCCAGCTGAACTTCAACGTTGATTCCAAGGACGCCAAAGGCAATGACCTGAATGGTGCCGGCGGGTTTCAACCCGGGTCCACCATGAAACCGTTCACCTTGGCGGAATGGCTTCGGGAGGGCAAGTCCCTGACCGAGACGGTGGATGCCTCGCGGCGGTCGTATCCCCTAAATTTCCGCTGGAAGTCCAGCTGCGGCAAGGTGCTGGGTGCCTACAGCACGATGGAGAGGAGCCTCGGCGCGGCGGACGACCTGCAAAACAATGACGCCGGCTACTACCGCCGCATGCCCGTCGACTACGGGCTGTATAACTCCATCAACACCGCCACCTTCGCTGAGGCTGCCCAGCTGGACTTCTGCGGCATCCAAAGGACTGTGGATGCTGCCGGGCTCCACAGCGGCCTGGATAACGCACAGGTGAACATGCATCAGCTGGGCAACCTGCTGGGGGCGATTGGCGTGGCGCCGCTCGTTCTGGCCAATGCCTTTGCCACGTTCGCCAACGACGGCCAATACTGCACTCCGATCGCCATTGCGGACGTGACCGACGCGGCGGGAAACAAGCTTCCCGCCGAGACCAGGTCCTGCCGTGATGCCATCCAGCCCAACGTCGCCCGCGGTGTGAACTCCGTGCTCCAGGACGTGCTGAAAAGGGGGTCCGGGGTCTACATCAAACCCAAGGTCCAGAGCCGCTTCCCGGTCGCGGCCAAAACCGGCACCTCCAACACGAACGGCGCGACCTGGGTGGTGGGCTACACCAGCGGCATCGCCACCGCGTCGTTCTTCGGAGATGCCCTGGAAGGTCAAAAACGGCCCGGCCAGAACATCACCGTCAACGGCAAATTCTATAAAAGCATCGACGGCTACATGCTTGCCGGACCGCAGTGGGCGAACTACATGCTCGAAGTCGCCGGGCTCTATCCCGCCGCGGAATTCCCGCCGCCGCCGGAGTCCATGACCAGAAAACGTTGATCGGCGCTGAGCCCGGAGCCCGCGTGGGGCGTTTGCGGCGTCCTTGGAATACGGAAAATGTGACATTGCCCCCGGCTCAGCCAGTATTCTGGATGTGGCCTGGCAACGGCAACCTGTGATTCGTAGAGGGATAGTGTCCATGACAAGCAAACCGGATGTCACCGTCGCCGTGAACATGGATTCCGGCACCGTCACCCGATGCGGGAACGTTCCCCGCCAACATCTCCAGGCTTTTGTTCCCTCGCCCTGCCGCGAGGGGGCCCACGCGCCGGGGGGTGAGGGTTTGACGATCCATCGCCAGGTTCCGGAAGGGTTGCCTTCCGCCCGGATCTTCGGCACCTTCCGGCGCTGGCCGCTGGTGCCCTCCGCCGAGCTGGACCGGCTCCGGGACGCGCTTGCGAACTGTGTGGAACTCGTCGGGTCCGAGGCCGCCGACGAGCTGCTCGGGCTCATCACCAAGGAACTCCAGCAACGCAGCGCAGAGGAGCAACCGGACGCCAGCAGACACCTTGGACCGGCCGGACCAACGCAGCAGTCCGCGGAACGGCGGAGCTCACACGGGCAGACCGGCCGGAGTCGCGGGTCGCGGCGTGACCAGTCGGGCCCGGCTGCGGGACCGGCACGGGCGTCCAGGAACCGGGCAGACGGAAACTGACGCCGGCAGGCAGGCCTCAATGGAGATAAGCCAGCTCCTCATTGGCCTCATCCACGTCGAAGGCTTTGGGATCCAAAGTGTCGCCCGGCAGCATCCGCAGCCATTCCCGGTACTGCTCGTGGTCTTCGTGGCGCGGATCGTTGACCGCTTCGACGATGTTCGCCCAGCCCCCGGTCCCGCCGCTGTCCTCCGCGGGGGCCGCGCCGCGCCCGGCGGTGCACTGCGGAAGTCGCCCGCCGTCGTCGTCCTGCAGAATTTTCTCCACCTTGATGGCGAGGACCCAGTTGTCGCCAAAGTCGTAGGTGTACTTCATGCTGCTGCCGACGTCCGGCAGCAGCTCACCGACCGTCACCCCGCCCTCGTCATGGGGAGGTTCACCGTAGAAATCGTCCTCGTCCGGGTTCAGCGGCGCATACCTGGGGCCCCGGAATCCCCCGATCTGGAACTCGTGCAGGTGATAATCGAGCCAGCCGAACAGGGCCTGGATCACCTGGTGCAGCTGAGGGAGCGGCATGCCGGCCGGAACCAGGACACGCCGCCAGATCGGCGGCTTCGAATCGTTGAGCATGATCTTCAGCTGCAGGACCGGCGTGCCGGCCGCCCGTGCCGCCGCAACTGCCGGCACGGGAGCCGCCTCGTACTGCACGACCGGTTCAAGCCCGGCATCCTCGGGGGCCTCACCAAGTCCCAGGCCAGCCAGAACCCTGTCGTCGTCAAAGACATTTGCAATGCAGCGGATGAGGGCCCGCGGTACCCGGAAATGCGTGTCGATGGTCAGCAGCCCCAGCTCGGCGAGCTCGTCCAGGCGCCTCATGACCACGCCGGTCAGCAGACCCGCCATGGCCCGTTCCGCTTCCGGCGCGTGCTCCGCAGTGGCCAGAACCCGCGCCTTCTCGGGCGGGTCGGCCGTTGCCGCCGCGAGCAGGATCGATACCTGCAACCCGGAGATCATTCGCTCCCACGGCTGGGCCGGATTCCAGTCGAGCACCGCCGCCGTCAGGTACTGGTCGACAATAAACACCAGTTCCGCCAGCCGGTCCGAAGGCCCCCCGGCCAGGAAGTCGCCGGCATCCGCCGTGGGAACCACCTTCGTCGCGGTGATCTCAATCAGCTCCGCCGTCTCCAGTGTGGTCCAGAGCAGGGCCAGCAGCGGCACGTCATACATGCTCCGGACCGTTGGCACGTGATCGGCCGGACTGCCGGTGCCCGGCAGCGGGGAGCCCGCCCGTTTGGTGCCACCCCTGACGACGACGCCGACGCTGGCGGCCGCCGCCTCAATGTCCCGCTGGCGGACTGCACCGGTTGACGTAACTGGCTTCCCCTCACCGATCCACTGCAGCAGCGCCGTGACCCGCCGGATCAGGGGCAGCCTGGAAAACGCCTCCAGGGCCTGCTGATCGGGGACGTCCGGCACGTCGACGAGACCCCAGCCGCCGCCGTCGTCGTCCGTGGCAGTGGCGGTGGCGGTGAAGTGCTCTATGACTTCCGCCAGCTGATCCGCGGAGCCGGACCACCGGCCCGTCTCCACGAGAAACTCGATGAAGGCGCGGACGGTGTCGACGACGAAGCCCGTGATCTCACGCACGCTTTCCTCGACGGCCGTCGCTCCTGCCAGTGCGCCGATGGCGTCGACAGTCGCCAGGATTTCGGCCTCGACGGCGACTGCCAAGCCGCCAGGCTCAAGGCTCGTCACGTCGGCCGCGGGCGTGCCTTCCATGTAGCGCGCCATGACGGCTTTGATTGGAGTCAGGCAATCCAGGGCGGCAGCCGCCGAGCCGGGAGAGCCCTCCTCGAACCACCGGACGAACGCCGGTGTGAGAGCGTCCACGGCGCGTTCAGCCCGGAAGGTACTCAGGGACTGCGGTGTGGAGGACCGGGTACCGGGGCGTCCCGTCCCGCCAGCGCCTTTGCCCTTGTGCCGGTTCCGGCCGTTCTTGCTCATGGTGCCCCTCCGCTTGCGAACGTGTTGTTATGACGACGGTACTGATCCTTTGGGCGGCAGGCCAGTTCCGCAGCACCAGGGGACGGCGCGAGTCCAGGTTCGCCCGCTGCCGCGGCCGCCTGCGCGTGCCGAATTTGGGGCCCAAGGTATTCCAAGGGTGCCATCAGGACAATGGGCGGGCTGGGGGTCCGATCAACCGTGGACGTCGAGGCTACTGAGCAGGAAAGGACCGTCAGATGATCGAAAACCAAAACCAGGCTGGCGGAATGAAAGTCGACGATTCGCTGCCTTGCGGTGCGCGGCCGGGGATCAGTGATCGCGGAAACGGACGGCTGCGCCACCTCTCGATCGCCGTGGTGCTGGCGGTTGGCGGTGTCGGAGTGGTCAGTGGCACTGCACAGGCCGCCCCCGGACCCGAAAAGCCCAGCTACACGGCCGGCGCCCCCGGCAGCGGCGATGCGTACTTCCCGTAGGCAGGCAACGGCGGATACGACGTCCTGCACTACGACCTGGCCCTCCGCTACGCCCCGCCGGCAGATCGCGACGTTCAAAAGGGCGGCCAGCTCAATGGCGTCGCGACCGTCACCCTCCGCTCGACGCAGGACCTGGAGTCGCTCAACTTCGACCTGCGCGGCCTCAACGTCACCTCCGTCACGGTCAACGGCAAGGCCCCGGCCGAGTGGTCACAGCAGCAGGACGACGCGAACCGCATCTGGCAACTCACGATCGGGCTGCCGCAGCAGCTGAAGGCCGGCCAGAAAACGACGGTCGTCATTGAGTACGGCGGGACCACCGGCCGGCCGCTGGACACCACCGGCGCCCTGTACGGCTGGGTCACCACCGCCGACGGCGCGATGGTCGTCAACGAGCCTGAGGGCGCGGCAACCTGGTACCCCGTGAACGACGACCCCGAAGACAAGGCAACGTACACGTTCCGCATCACAGTGCCGGAGGGAAAGACGGCCGTGGCGAACGGACGGCCGTCCGGCCAGCCGGCGACGAAGGACGGCTGGACGACGTGGACATGGAAGGCAAAGGACCCGATGGCCAGCTACCTGTCGACGGCGGGCGTCGGCGACTTTGCACTGTCCTACGACGTGGGTCCGCGCGGGCTGCCGATCATCAACGCCATCGACGCGGACGTGCCAGGCCCGGAACTGGCGGAGACGAAAAGGTCACTCGCGCTCCAGCCGGAGATGAGCAGGTTCCTGGAGGGCCTGTTCGGGCGGTACCCGTTCGAGGCGTTCGGCGCGATTGTCGACGACGATACGGTGGAGTACGCGCTGGAGACTCAGACACGGTCTACTCGGGCGTCGCAACAGAATACACGGTGGTGCACGAAATGGGCCACCAGTGGTTCGACAACAGCGTGAGCCCCTCCGACTGGCGGGACATCTGGCTCAACGAGGGCTGGGCGACCTACGTCGAGTAGCTCTGGGTAGCGGAGCAAGGCACTCCGACAATGCAGCAGCAGTTCGAGGACGCCCTGACGTACCTCGATGCGAACGACCGCTGGGCGCTGGACATTTCCGATCCCGGCCGGGACAACCTGTTCGCGGGCCAGGTCTACCTCCGCGGGGCCGCCGCCCTGCACGCACTGCGCCTGGAGATCGGCGACAAGTCGCTCTTCGCGGGCAGCCAGCTGTGGCTAACCACCTACAACGAGTCGACGGCGACGACCGAAGACTTCGAAGCCGTCATGGAACAGGCCTCAGGCCAGCAGCTCGACACGTTCTTCGACGAGTGGCTGCGTGGTGACGTCCGCCCGGGGGTTTCGTAGGTCGTGGATAGTCGCGTCACTCGCGGAACGGCCCCGCACCTGGACTTGGGTGCGGGCCCGTTCCATGCCCGGCTTGTCCCGTCACCAAAGGTCGGCGATGAGTTGTCGAAGAGAATCCGACGGCGCTATGCCCACCTCGTCCATCAGCTTCGTTCGGTAGTGTTCAAAGGCCCGCAGCGCGGCAGCGTTGTTGCCTTGCTGCCGTTCGGCCCGAATGAAGAGGCCAAGCGCACTTTCATAAATGGGTTCAAGGTCCAGCGCCGCTTCCGAGGCTTCCAAAGCAAGCTCATAGTCACATCGCGCCAGGGACTCGCGGGCAATTATCTGGAAGGCGTGCAGGCGCCCCCTTCCGCAACCTGACCTGCTCGGACAGGACCCAGTCGTCGTACCATCCCGGAAGCAACTCGGCCTCGCGTAACTGGTTCAAGCGCGAGGCCGCGTTCCCCTGGACTCCGATCTGGCTCAACTCGCGGATGTGGGAGCGCACCCGATAC
Organism: Arthrobacter ginsengisoli; assembly: GCF_031456935.1. NCBI lineage: Bacteria > Bacillati > Actinomycetota > Actinomycetes > Micrococcales > Micrococcaceae > Arthrobacter > Arthrobacter ginsengisoli. The sequence goes on from NZ_JAVDVQ010000001.1 coordinate 297,711, forward strand.
AGATCGACATCCACCCGGTCGCTCAGGGAGAGTACTGCTCCTCCATTAATCAGCAGACCCGGAACCTGCCGCGAGACAAGGTGCACGGTCACGCGCAGGCTTTCCTTGCCGCGGCTCTCGAATTTCTCCGGCGACAGGAGACCGACGAGGTAGCTGCGGGGGGCGGGGACCGTTTACCGCGAGCGCGGTAATGAGCCGATGTTGCCGTGCGGTGACAGGCACGATGCAGGCATCCCGACAAAGTTTCCACGATTGGAACAGGCTCAGCTGAAAATGGCAATTTCCGCCGTTTCCCATTGGTACCCCCAAATCCAGCATGGGTGAGCCGGAACAGTTCTAGGCACGAGGATCCGCATTTCGAGGTGGGAGGTCAATGGCCGGCACCATCTGGCAGTTTCGTGACGCGAAATCGTGTGACCACGCCCCGTCCTGCCGCCATATTTGCAACCGGATATCGAAACTATTGGCCCACATTATGGCGTCGGTTCGAATCAATGCCTGACGGCAATCCGCACCCTTGCCGACCTTGACGGAGTCAGTACATTGCCACATCATCGGAAGCGTCGCGCTTCGTTTGCGTTCCCTCCCCGACCTGCCGAACGCCTGCGGCGCGGTCCTTCTCATAACGCATCAGGGTTTCACCGACGATGTTGTCAGCCACGGCCCTGCACTGCTCCGCTTCCGCGCGTTCCCGACATTCAAGGACGCCGACATGTCCGGTTAGGGTCGCGGCCGCGTCGACGGACGCGAGCCAGCAGTTCAGCGTCCGGCACAGCTTGTCGATGTACTCAGACGCGGAGGTGAATCCCCCCCAAATATTCGCCACTCCACGTTCCGCGACGCGCGCTTCTAAATAGAGCTGCCTGATTTTTGCTGCATCCGGGTCCGCCGCCATCGCTTCGGCGAGGGTTTTGACTGCGGCGTTGGAGTCAGCCAGCCGCGTGGTGAGGTTGGCGGTCTCATTGAGCAATTCGAGCAGGCATTTATGGTATGTTGCCATCTTGGCTTCGAACTCGGCCAACTTTCGACGCATTCCTACTAGCTCGAGCACCTCCACTTCCAGATCAAAATCGCAGTTCTCCACGGAACACGAGGCCTGGGTTGGGGCGCAGTTGTCCAACTCGCGAAGGACCGTCTCAAACGCCCTGTCGAGATCCTCTGCCGTAGCATCCTTTGGCATGGCGCATTTGATTCGCTCCTGCATTCGTTCCAGTTGCTCTGTCACTTCCCTCACCTGGGGAAGCAATTCGTGTCGCTTGCTCGGATACTCTTTTCTAACTTTCGCGTGCGACATGACTGCGTTATCTACGTCGGTCTGCTGCTTTTTCACGAAATCCGCTTGCCGAGCGAGGCCCTCACTCTTGCACAAGTGAATGTCGATCGCGTTTGCATCGCACTCACAGTCCGTCGGCTTCGGTTTCGGTTTCCCGCCCTCTGGCTGGCGTTCTTCAGTTTCGCTTTGACCGTCACGACAGTGGCAGTCCTGCCCGTGCTGTTGATGACCGGGACTCGTCTGGCCTTCGTGCTGTTCCCGGCTCTGATCGTCAGACATGTATCGCTCCTGTTCAGTGTCCTCGCCGTTTCAACAAGAGTTTCCGCCTCCCTGTGTCACCACACCGTTTTATTTACTGCCCGAATACGACGGGGCCACCCCGCGCGACGCTCCCGTGACGCGCGGCGGGGATTATCGACTGCATGGCCGGAAACCGAGCGTTGGCTGCCGTTGGGCGCAGCATTGTTGACCTGCTGAATCGCAGATTGACCGAGATGCTCCCCGCCCCGAGGCCGAGGGCCGTTCTGGCCGGCACCGCCGACTTCGAAGAGGCAAACGGCAGCCCGGTGGCGACGATCAGCTATCCGCCGGGGGTCATTACCATCTATTGCTACCGTGTCACCGTGGACCCGCAAACCCGGCCAGGGTGGTCCGCCGTCGCATTCGGAGACGGTGTCCCGCGGATCCCGCTTCGCCTGCACATGCTGATCGCCGCCTGGGACACTGTGGTGGAGAGCGAACTGGAATGGCTCGGGATGGCCGCGCAGATCCTCGAAAGTGAAGGCATTCTCAGTGGGCCATTGCTGCATCCCAGCGGCGACTGGGAGGCCGGTGAAGTGGTGCAGGTTGTGCCCGATGATCTGTCACAGGACTCCATGAGCGACGCGTTTCAAGCACTCACGACGGAATACCGGCTTTCGCTGCCCTATGTTGCCAGGGTTATCTGTATCACGGGCCGGAAGGTCGACGGCGCCGCCCGTGTCGGCACGGTAGCCGTCCGCACGGACGCCACGCCATGATCATCCTCGAGACTGGCATCGGACCTGCACTGCTAATGCACCGGCTTGCGCTCGCTCTCGAATGCATCGATTCCGTCACCGAGCGACCGATCCGCTCCAGCGTGCGGCTCGGTCGGGAGGTACGTGGCCCGCAAACCGGGCTTGAACAAGATGCTGGCTGGCCCTGCGTAGACCTGCTGGACAAAGGCGTTGGCCGGGGCGCGCTGACCTTCGGGCGGCCGCTGCCGGACGTCGTGACGATCCGCATTGCCGACCCCACACGGCACGCCGTTCCGCGCCGGCTGAGCATACCGCTTTGGCCCGCCCCCGATGGGGCCAACGCAGCCCTGGCCGCCGTGCCGGCCGTGTCCCGGTCGGCGCGGCCTTGGCTCCTGCCCGGCTCTGCCTATCTTCTTCCACCAGGCTCCACTTCCGTGCGCGGAACGCTGATGCGAGGCGCGTCCGCGCTACGGTGGGCCAGGATTACGGCCAGGGGTCCCGGCGGCATGGTCGTCGGCCGTGCCCACGCTGACGACCGTGGCGAATTCCTGCTGATCATTTTGTCAACAGGCTCGCTGCCGCCGCCCGCCCCGAGTGAACTGGACATCACCCTCGAGATCCATGCCGGCCCCCAGGCGGCCGCGTCGGCGGACAATCTCGGGGACCTGCCGATCGAACGACTGATCATGCCGGCGGCGCCGCCCAATCCGGGAGACCTACTCAACGACACGATCAGGGGCCGGGCCATACCCCCGGGCTATGCGGGTTCGACTCCCCTTGGCCCCTACACCGTCCCGATCGGATCTCAGTTTTCCCTGTCCACACGCGTCGTTTTTCCGTAACAGCTAGTAAGGGAGGCATTCATGCCCGAGTACCTGACTCCAGGTGTGTACGTGGAGGAGACCAGCTTCCGATCGCGTTCCATCGAGGGCGTGCCCACCAGCACCCTCGGCATTACCGGCCTGACGGCCTATGGGCCCGTTCCCTACCAGTTGAAGTCCCCGGAGGTCATTATGGTGCCCCGGCCGCCTCTGGTGACCAGTTACACCGAATTTGAACGAGCCTTCGGCGGGCTGTCGCCCGTCGGCGACGGCACCGACAACCACAATTATGTTGCACTCGCTGCCCGAGCCTACTTCGAAAACGGGGGTCGCCGGCTCTACGTCCAACGGGTGTTCGACTTCGTGAACGACGCCAACAATGACATCGACGTCGCGGCGAATTTTGCTGCCCTGCCCCTTGCCGCGCCGCCGGCGGCAACGCCAACCTGGTGGGCGCGCTGGCCCGGAAGGGCCGGGAATGCCATCAGCATCCGGTCCCGGTTCCGGCGCAGCAAGAACGTCATCGTCCAACGGGGCGGCATCAACGTCATCACCGGGCTGGCACCAGGGGCCGCCGTTGAGGTGATAGCCGCAGCTCCCGCTGACGATGTGTTGCCGGCCGCCGGAAACATCCGAATTGTGATGGCCAATGCCGCCGGTGAACTTGGGTTCGACAACACCGGTGCCTTCGCCGCGGTTGGGGCCGTTACTGCGGCGTTCCATATCACCCTGGATATCGACGTCCGTTTCGGCCCGGACCGCGTGGATACCTACAGCGGTCTGGAACTAGGGAGCCAGCATCCGCGTTCGATCACAACCGTGCTTCGAGCTGCCGACCCGGTTGACGAATTCAGTCTGGTCTGGCTTGACCGCAGCCTGCCGGCGGGAGCGCCCGCCGGGACGCCTCCGCCGACGGACGCTGAGGTGCTGGCCGCTGTACTGCAGACAGCAGGCTTCCGGTTCCTCACCGGCGGGAACGAGGGGAACCCTCTGACACCGGGACTCTTGAAAGGTGAACCTTCGAGCCCGGACGACCCGAAGAAAGCCGCCAAGGGCCTCGGAGCGCTTGCAGAAGTTGACGACATCGCCATCGTAGCCATGCCGGACACCGTTCGTTTCGACGACCTGACTATACAGAAGGTGGCGGTCGACCACCTGATAGGACACTGCGAGTCCCTCCGCTACCGGATCGCCGTCGTCGATCCGCCGAAGGACAGCTCCATCACCGGAGTGCGGACGTTCAGATCCCAGTTCGATTCAAATTATGCGGCGATCTACTACCCCTGGATCCAGACTGTCGATCCGACCGCAAAACTGGACCCCGGCTCCCCGACGTCCCTGTTGGACGTCCCGCCGTCCGGATATGCCGCCGGCATTTATGCCAGGACCGATGTCCGGCGAGGTGTGCACAAGGCGCCCGCCAACGAGGTGGTGCTCGGGATCAGCAAGTTCAAGGAGAACATCACCTACGACCGCCAGTCCGTGCTGAACCCCGAGGGGGTCAACGCGCTGCGCTTCTTCCCCGGCAGGAGCAACCGGATCTGGGGTGCCCGGACGATGACCTCTGACCCCGAGTGGAAATACGTCAACGTGCGCCGGCTCTTCATCTACCTGGAGCATTCCATCGAGAAGTCGACACAGTGGGCCGTCTTCGAACCGAACAATGAGCGGCTTTGGGGCAACATCCGGCAAGGCATCGAAGACTTCCTGCTGGTGACCTGGCGCACCGGGGCACTCATGGGCACAAAACCCGAACAGGCCTTCTTCGTCCGTTGTGACCGGACGACGATGACGCAAAACGACCTGGACAATGGGCGGCTGATCTGCCTGATAGGTGTTGCCCCGACCTACCCCGCGGAGTTCGTCATTTTCCGAATCGGCCAATGGACCGCCGACTCGCCGCAGAGCTAATACCGACAGAGGAGATGAGAAACAGTGGCTGAACGAGACAACCCCTACGGCGCCTTCAACTTCATGGTCAATCTGGGTGACTCGGGGGTCGAGAACCAAATCGTCGGTGGATTTAGCGATGTCAGCGGCCTGGGCAACGAAATTAAGTACTCCGAATACCGGAACGGCAATGACATGGAAAATCATGTCCGGAAGGTCCCCAACATCAACACTGTGGACGACGTGAGCCTGAAACGGGGCGTGATCGGGGACCTGAGGCTGTTCACCTGGCTCAAGAACACCCGTGAAGGTGACGCCCAGCCGCAGACGGTCACCATTACGCTGCTGGACGAGGGCCGCCACGCTGTCTGCAAGTGGGTGCTGCAGCGGGCTCAACCCAAAAAGTGGGTCGGGCCAACGCTCGCCGCCAAGGGCGGCGGTGAAGTTGCCGTCGAGGAACTCCAGCTCGTGGCCGAGCGTATCGACTTTGTCGCCAGCTGATGGCCGAGGACCTGCGGCTGGGCGCGCCGGGGTTGTACTCCGCTCCACGAGGGGACGTCCCCGCACCCCTGGCGCCGGTGCGGCTGGACATCGCTGGCTTTGCCGGCGTATGTTTCCGGGGCCCTGTGAACATTCCGACGACGGTGCGGAGTTGGTCTGATTTTCAGCGGATGTTCGGCTCCCTGGCAAGTGCTCAGGGTGCCTGTCCTGGGTTCCTTCCCCGGGCCGTTCAGTCATTTTTTGCCCAGGGCGGATCCGAGGCGGTCGTCGTCCGGGTCGCGCCTGTGGATCTGGACCCCTCGGAACCTACCGTGCCGGCTCAGCCCGCCCACGTGGAACCCACGATTCCGCCCGGGACGGCGTTCTGCCAGCTGTCCCCGCCCGACAGTTCGACGCCGGTGCTGACCTTGACGGCGGCAAATGAGGGAAGCTGGGGAAACCAGCTTGAAGTCCGGCTCAGTTTTGACGCCGGGCAGTCCTTCGACTGCCGGTTAGTGACCGGTCCTGGTGAGCAGCAGATGCTAGTCCTTCCCGCCGGCATTGCGCTGACGTCCGGGACCCTGCTGTCGCTCCGCGTCCCGGGCGGGGCAAACGCGGAGGCACTCCGCTGGGCAGAGCCTGACACGGTGATTGACGGGAGGACCGGGATTGGTATCGCCGCCGCCATCCTGGCGACTCCCCTGACGGACCTGGCGGCCGGCAGCCGGCTGGCGGCCACGGAGATCACGGCAACGCTTACCGTCCGGGACCACGACCCTGCGTTCGGCCGCGAGGAGAGACTCCCCCGGCTTGGCTTGCACCCTGCCCATCCACGCTGGATCGCGACCGTGCTGCACCGGGAGTCGGAGCTGGTTCGGCTCCATGCTCCCCTGCCGGGACCGGTCCTTCCGCCCGACGGTCGGCTGGCCGGCCTCAGCTCCCGCGGCGCCCCGACGGGCGGGATTGACCGCTGGGAGGCTATTACAATCCGGAGCTTCTTTGACGACCCGTCCGTCGACTCTGACCCGCTGGATGAGCACTGCCACCGGGGCGTCAACGCGCTGTCCAGGTCGGACGACGTCGGAATCCTGGCGGTGCCCGACATAACCTGGTCGTGGGCCGTGGACGCCCCTCCCCCGGAGCCACCGCCGCGGCGGTGGTTGCCGCGGGCTGTCCAGTCCTGCGCCCCGGGAACGGCCCCTCCCGCTGAGCCAGTGCCGCCGCCGGCGGCCCACCTCGATCCGCGCGTGCCTGGCCAGCTGGCCGAGCTGGCGCGCCGCCAGCAGCGGCTGGTGGCCATTGCCGAAGTCAGGAAACGGTTTGTGGTGGTTCTCGACGCCCCACTGGGCCTCGGCATAGCCGGGCTCTTGAGCTGGCGGGCCGAATTCGATTCGAGCTTTGCGGCCGCATATCACCCGTGGCTGCGCGTCTCCGCACCGGCGGACCGGGGCCGGACCGTACTGGTGCCGCCGTCCGCCTTCGCCGCCGGCATACTGGCCGCCAGGGAGCGCCGCCGCGGTCTGATCTGGGGCCCAGCCAATGAGCTGGCGGCCGGGGCCGTGACAAGCAGCGATCCCTCGGCCGCCGCCAACGCCGACCGGCTGCACCTCAGCGCCATCAACACTTTCGTGCCCGAGCGGGACGGGCTCCGGCTTACGGGAGCGCGGACCCTATCGGCCGATCCCGCGTATCGGCAACTGAGCATCCGGCGGTTTATGACCATGTTGGCCCTGTCGATCGAACGCGAGTGCAACTGGGTTGTTTTTGAAACCAACAACATCTCCCTTCGACTGGCGCTGCGCAACAACCTGACGAATTTCCTCACCGGCCTGTTCCGCCAGGGTGCCTTCGCCGGAGCCAGCGAACGGGATTCATTCTTTGTCCATTGCGACGAGGTGCTCAACTCCACGTCATCCCTGGCCGGCGGGTTCCTGCTCGCCGAGGTGGGCGTCGCACCGGCCGCTCCGCTGGAGTATCTGGTCCTGCGCGTTGCCCAGGACTCCGGAGGCTTGCTGGAGGTGGAGGAAAAACGTGGCTGAGACAAAGGAATTGCTCGCGACCTTCCGCTTCACCGTGACGCTGACCCGAAGTCCCGGGGGCGGAGCGGGGGGGCCCGCGCTGCTGGGCACCGGCGCGTTCGCCGAATGCACCGGGCTCGATCTGGAGGCCGATATTAAGGAATACGCAGAAGGCGGGCGGAACTTTGGCATGATCCGCATGATTGGCCGGTCCAAGAGCACGCCACTGGTGCTCAAGCGGGGCATGGTCGTGGCCGCGGATGGCGGCATCGTGGACTCGGCGTTATGGGACTGGATCTCTGCGGTGGTTACGGGACGTCTGCCGGTTCCCCGCTATGACGGACTGGTTCAGGTCCATGATCCGGGGATGCAGCGAGTCCTCGCACAGTGGAGCTTTGAACGTGGTCTCCCGGGCAAGGTATCGGGCCCGGTCCTGAATGCAAAGACCGGGGAAGTCGCCATCGAGGAACTCCAGATCCTCCATGAGGGACTGCGGATGGTGGTGGACCTGTGAGCGGCAAACTGGAAAAGGCCCGGATCTTCGTCCTGAAGGAAACACCTTCCGGCTCGGCCGATTCCCCGCCCACTGTAAGTCCGGCCGGCGAGCCCATTCTCGTGCAGTTCAACCCGGCCACGCTCAGGATCGAACGGCAGAACAATAATCAGGGCAGCGCCACCACTCAGTCCCAGGCCCGCCAGCACTCCTCCTCCAGCCCCGCCACCCTGAGCCTCGACCTGCAGTTCGACACGGCTGAAGGCGACGGCGACGGCAATCCGCAGGATGTGCGTGACAAGACCCAGCAAATCCGGCAGTTTGTTGAACCCCGGGCCGACGATGCTTCCTCCCCGCCACCGCGGATGCGGTTCATCTGGGGAAACTTCCAGTTCGACGGCATTGTCACGAAGGTCAGCGAGGAGCTGGACTACTTCGACGCGGACGGGACCGCGCTGCGGGCGAAACTGAATCTGTCCGTCACCGAGCAGGACCCAAAGTTCGAACGGAACCAAAGCGGCAACGGCGCCCGGACGGCCACGAATGCTACCGAACCCGGAGGCTCGCCAATCGCCGTCGGCCCGGGGTCCCTGCCGAGCCGCCGCCCGGACCGCACCGCACTCGCACAGGCCAACGAAAGCGTCCAGCAACTGTTGCGGCGCAGCGGGCTGGACCCCGCCGCCTGGCGGTCCGCCATGACCGGCCTCGACAGTCCGCTGGGGCTCAGTGCCGGCGCCGAAGTCCAGCTGGCCGCAACGGGCGCAGGGAACGGGGTTGGATCATCAGCCGGTTTCGCCGCAACCGGCGGGGACGCTTCCCTGGAACAGGCCCTCGGGGCCACCCGTGGCGGAGCACCTGCAGCGCCGGGTTCCGCTGCCGGCACTGCCGCCGCCCGGCGGGAGGCGGGGTTTGTCCTCTCGGCCAACGGCGGGATTGCCGTAGCCAGCGCGGCCATCCAGACCCGGGACGCCGCGCAAGCCACCGCTGCGGCCCGGAGTGGATTCGCGGTGCCGCCCCTATCTTCCCAGTCCTCCCCTGCTCCTGACGCCGCCGCGGACCAGCGGTCCAGAAGCTACGGAAAAAACGTTCCGCTTCGGGCGAGGGCCGACCCGGACAGTCTCCGGCGAGCCGCAGCGGAAGGGACCATCAACCTCTCCCCGCGTGCCCGGGCCGGCGAAATCGGGCTGGCAGAGTCCCCTTCGCACGCACCGTGGCGCTCCCTTCCCGTGGACGGAACCGGGCGGACCGCCGCCGATCAACAGCAACGCGCCCGTGACGCAGGGGAAAGCACACTGAGGTTCAGACCCAGGAGGTGACCGGAAGTGGCTGTACACATCGAGGAAGTCCGCGCCGAAATCATTCCGATTACAGAGCGGCAAGACGCCGGGTCAGGTGACGCACTCAGGCAAAGCGTCGAACAGCGCTGTCTGGAGGTCCTTGCCCGGGCTGATCGGCTCGGTTTGCGTGTTTCGGCCAGGGGCTACGATGACTGATCAACTGTTCGGCATCTCCGCGCCGGTTTTTACTGTCGGCGGACGGGCTGCAGCCAGCATGGGCCGCGATTGCGTCGGTCTGCAAATTGACCAGGGCATTGACGGACTGAAGACGCTTCGCGCCCAACTGGTCGCCGTCGGCGCGGGAGCCACCGGCCCGCCCGCCCCAATGATGTACCTCGACGGCCGGACCGTGGACTTCGGCTCGGCGCTGCAGGTCGCCATCGGGCCCGCCCAAGCCCAACGTGTTGCCTTCGAAGGGGTCGTTTCGGCCCTCGAAGCAGTGTTCAGCGATGGCCAGCCCCCGTACGTCGTCCTCAGCGCGGAGGATGCCTTGATGCGGATGCGGATGACCAGGCGGATGCGCACTTACCGCGATGTCACGGACGCGCAGATCGCCACATCGCTGGCCGAGGAGCACGGCCTGCAGGTCGACGTGGACCTGGACGGTCCGCGCTACGACGTCGTGCAGCAGTTCAACCAAAGCGACCTTGCCTTCCTGCGCGACCGGGCCCGGCGGCTGCAGGCCGAACTCTGGTGCACGGGAAGCACCCTGCATATGAGCGCCAGGGCCCGGCGGGACGGCACGGAACTGACCCTCGTCCAGGGCAACCAACTCTTGTCCGTACGGCTGAGTGCCGATCTGGCCCATCAACGCAGCGAAGTCGTCGTGACCGGCTACGACGCCGGACGGGCCGAAGGCATTGAGGAACGTGCCGGTGCAGAGGTGGTGGACGCCGAAATCTCCGGTGGCCGGACCGGTGCGCGGATCCTCCAGCAGGCCCTCGGGGCCGCTGCCTCCTTCCGGGTCCGCGATGTCGCCCTGACCGGCCAGGAAGCCGGCGCCTGGGCCCGCGCGGAAATGCTCCGGCGGGCCCGGGCATTCGTTACCGTGGCCGGGAGCACCCGCGGCTCACCGGATATGGTCGTCGGTTCCCGGCTGACGCTCTCGTGTGTCGGCGGACCATTCGAGGGCAGCGGCTACTACGTCACCCATGTCCGGCACACCTTCGATCTCGCCCACGGCCTCCGTACGGACTTCGAGGCAGAACGCGCCACTGTGAATGAGGCGGCCTGATGCACCTGCCCAGCTACAGCGACGGCGGCGCCCCCGGCTACTTCGGCGTCTATCCGGCCATAGTCACCGACATCGTCGACTCGGACAACCTGGGCCGCGTCGAGGTCCGGTTCCCTTGGCTCGGTCAAAGTGGTGACCAGGACGTGCGCGCCTTCGCGACGCTGTGCAGCCCATATGCCGACAAGGACCAGGGCCTGCAGATTCTGCCCGAGGTGGACAGCCAAGTGGTCGTTGCCTTCGAGGCCGGCGACCTACGGCGCCCTTACGTGCTCGGCTCCGCCTGGCATGGCGCGGCCCGGCTGCCACACCAGCCGGAGCGGTCCAACAATATCCGCCAGCTGCGCAGCCGGGCGGACAGCCGGCTGGAATTCAACGACGGCGCCGGCGCTGAAAAGGTCAGCATCACCATGCGCTCCGGCCACGAGATCATCATGGATTCCGGTCGGCAGGAGATCACCATCCGGCACGCCGGCGGCAGCGTGATCCGGTTCAATGCCGCCGGGGGAATCGAGATTCAAGCCAACGTTTCCGTCGACGTGACGTCCCCCATGGTCAAGGTGACCTCGCCGATGTCGACATTTACCGGGGTCGTCAAGTGCACGACTCTCATCGCCGAGGCCTCGGTCATCTCCCCCGCCTACACGCCCGGCGTCGGGAACCTCTGGTGAGCGGGCAAGCGGCCTTCCAGTTGCGCGCCCCCTGGTACGTCAGGGAGCGCGACCAGCTGAGCATGTCCGATCCGGCAGCTTTCCAGCCGTCCCTCCAGATGTACTCGGATCCGGACTTCGTCGAGGACCTGCTCATTGACCCAGGCGTCTCGCTCAAGTTCGGTCAGAAGGACGTCTGGAGCTACCCGGTGCCCGCCAAACCGGGTGATAGCGCCCAGGGGCGCAATCGACTGGCCACCAGCAGGCTGGTGCGCACGAAACTGCGCAAGTTGTACCAGCCCGCCCACAATCGCTTCTATCTGGTCGTCGTCGAGGTTTTCTGCGACCGGCCCGGGCTGCCCCGTGCGGGCGGCCACGACGATCTGGAAGTCAGCTTTGTACTACGGCGCCGCAGCGTGAGCGTCGCCGGCCGACGGCCGCTGTTGCGCACCCTTGCCCGGAACCTGATTATCGAGAAAGCGGAAGCGGAAGGGCTGAAACCGGAGGCGCTGGTCGGTGACTGCGATGTGGCCGACTTCCTGTGGGCCGATGATTCCGCGCGTAACGATTTCATTGCGCGGAACACTCATCTATTCGGCGCCATCGACTTCAAGATCCAGGTCGAGAAGTGGCTGCAAAGCAAAGCCGGGACCAGGTGGGCGGACGACGAGGACGCGGCCCGGGATCCCCGTCCCGACGAAACGGAACAGGAATTTCCCATGTGGCGGATACCGCCGCGTGAAGGTGACTGTGCCGCCGTGGCCTCCCGGTCGTTGTGGTTCGGCGTCGTACCCACTTTTTCCTCGGACCATTGGACTCGGACAATTCCCAGCGGGTCCCGGAAGGAGGCCACGGTGACCGAACCAAAACTTGACGACCATGGCCTGTACCAGCTTGCCTGCTGCGTCCGGCAGAAACCCGTGGGCGGTCGGGAGCATTGTCCGCGTCCGGAATTCTGGAGCGCTCCGTCGGAAACCTTCCGGCTGGCATCCATGATGGACCCGGAGGGCACAGAAAACCGCACAACGACGGTAGTTCTCCCGGATTTTCGCCGCCTGGCCGCGAGCCTTGGCGGTCCGGCCCGGCCAGGCGGCCTGCGCGTTGTCACGCCGCCGAGGTCGCAACTCGTCTTTAGTCCGTTCGACGGTCCGCCAAAGCCCGGAAAGGGGAGCATCGGTGCTGGCGGCGGCGTCTGCACCTTCGCCATCGAACTGCTGTTCATTGTTGCATTCTTCCTGTTCTCGTTGTTTCTCCCCATCGTCGTGCTGGCCTTTCAGCTGTGGTGGATGCTTGCCCTGCGGTTCTGCTTCCCGCCGGCCATTGCCTTTGACGCGTTGAAGACATTTCTGGAGACCAAACCGATTACCCATGCCGATTTCACTCCGGCCTTGGCTGCGACACTAAACGCCAGTCTGGGCACTGATCTCAGCGGCCTCGATAAGGCTGAGGCCAGCGAGGGCTGGAACAAGAAGCTGCCCCCGGACGTCGCGAAGGATAGAGCGTTCACAGAGGCGCTAGTCGACGCGGCCCGGCCGGCAGCAGAGCCGGCGCCGGACAAACCGGTCTATGAATCCTCACCGCCGGATCCCTTGTGCGAAATCGATGCGGCCGACCTCCGGCTGCTTAACCGAGGACAAAACGTTCCTGCGCCGGGCCTGCCGGTGCGGCTCCGATGAGCCCGACCCATGCCGGCCCAATTCCGGCAACCACCGCGGAGAAGTCGGTCCCGCAGCACCCCGCCCCGGCGGGATCGAGAGCACGCGCCCCCACGCCGAGTCCACCGCCGCTGGCCCTTCGGCTGGCAACTCAACTAGGTACGGGCGGACGGAGCCCCACGGAATTCGGTCCGGCCCAAAAATCGATGCTCCAGGTCAGCACGCCGGAAGAGCCTGCCGAACGGCAGGCAACGGCTGTGGCTGCGCGCGTGGCGGGCGGGTCCTTGTCGCCGGAGCTCCCGGAAGGCTTCGACGGCAAGACAACAGCGGCAAGGGCACCCGGAGGGACGGCATCTCCGGGAGAGGGACCAGCGTCGCCGCTGCCTGAGTCATCGCCCTCTCCTGCGGCGCTGATCCGCGATCCGGGCCCGGGCGAGCCGCTTGACCCTGAAATCCTCGGCCGGGTCGAACAGGTCTTCCGGCTCCCCCTGGACGGCGTGCGGCTTCACCGCGGCCGCGAGGCTGGGGCCGCGGCCGCCCGGCTGAACGCGCGCGCCTTCACAGTGGGTTCCCATGTCTTTCTGGGAGCGGGCGAGTCCCCGGCGGATCTAGAGCTTATGGCCCATGAGGTCACCCACGTGATCCAGCAACGCAGTGTCGGCATCTACCGCGAGACGGCCATGCGGGACATCCGGTCGACCATTGTGGGGGCTGCTCCGGATGCGGTGCTTGCCGCGGTCCGCGCGCTTCCGGGCTACGGGCTGATGTCCGTCGTTCTCGGCCAGGATCTGCTCACCGGTTCCCCGTCGACGACCGAACCACAGGACTACGTTCAGCAACTCTTGACCCAAGGCCCCTTCGCCGCCGCGGTCGGACCGGTGCTCGGCACGCTGAACGTCCTGCAGGACATCGTCAGCCTGATTGTCGACGGTTTGCAGCGGCACAACCTCACCCTGCGGCGCATCTTCGCCGACCTGGAAACCGCCTGGGATGAAATCAGCCTCATCGAAGGCGTGGACTTCAACGTCGGCGTCATCGGCCGGCTGATCGAGCGCTTTTTCGCCGATGTCAGGGCCTTTGTCGGCTCGCTGGTGGACAGCGTGCTCGCCAAGGTCCGGACCGCCGTCGTCGGGCTCGCCGAGCCGTACCTGACGGCGGACCCGATCGGGCCGTACTGGCGACTTGCCGTCAAGGTTCTCCGCTACGATCCACTGCGCGGCGTTGACGTCTCAGCCCCGACAGTCGAGATCCTAGCCGATTTCCTGCATCTGATCGGCAAGGACGAGGCCCTTGCCCAGATGACCGAACGCGGCACCCTTCAGCAAACAGCTGAGTGGATCGACCAGCAGATCGGGCGCTTTCTTGAACTGAAGGGCCAGGCCGTGGCCCTCTTCACGGACGCATGGAACGCCATCTCGCCGCAAAACCTGGCGGAGTTGCCTGCCACGATCTCCGGACTGGCGGACCGCGCACTTGCTCTGCTCCGAAAAATCGGCGAATTCGCGGCGGACGTCGGTGCCGAGGTTCTGGCACTCATCAAAAAATCCCTGCTCGGCTGGCTCGGCCAGCACGCCGACGGAGTCCGGGGGTTCCGCCTGCTCACAGTCATCCTCGGCCGGAACCCCTTCACCGGGACGCCGGTGGAGCGCAGCGCCGAAAACATCATCAAAGGCTTCGTCACACTGCTGCCCAACGGCGAGCAAACGTACAAGGAACTCTCGGAGTCCGGCGTCATCGGGCAGGCGGCTGCCAACATCGAAGCAGCGATGGCCGAACTGGGCATCTCCTGGGAGCTGGTGACCAACACCTTCCGGGGCATCTGGGACCTGGTGACGCTTCAGAGCCTGCTCTCACCACTGGAGACCTTCGACAAAATTTTGGCTGCCTTCGGCGAACCCCTGGGACGGATCATCAGCTTCGTCGCAGTTGTGATCCGTGAAGTCATCTTGTTGATCTTGGCCCTGATGAATTTTCCTACGGAACTGCTGAACAACATCATTGCCAACGTTCTGGCCGCCATCGATGACATCCGGAGGGATCCGATCGGCTTCCTCAAGAATATTGTCTCGGCCCTCAAGGGTGGTTTCCTGGGATTCCTGGACAAAATTGGGACCTACCTGCTGCAGGGGCTGGCCGGCTGGTTGTTCCGTGGACTGCGTGGACTCGGCATCGAACCGCCGACCGCCATCACGCTGGAGTCCATCATCACCCTGGTCATCCAAGTCCTCGGCGTCACGATGGAAACGCTGTGGAAGAAGCTGGCCGAACGGATAGGCGAGGAGAAGGTGGCGAAGATCCGCGGCGCCGTCGACAAGCTTTCCGGCGCCTGGTCCTTCATCAAGGACGTACAAGAGCGCGGCATCACCGCGGTTTGGGAGTTCCTCGCCGGACAGCTGAGCAGCCTCTGGGACACTATCATCACGACCGCCCAGAACTGGATCATGGAGCAGGTGGTCAACCGGGTAGTCGCCAAGCTCATCTCCATGCTGGACCCAACCGGCATCATGGCCGTGATCAACGGCTGCATCGCCTTCTTCAATGCCGTCCAGTCCGCCATCGAGTACCTGCGCGATCTTTTGGAAATCCTGGACCAATATGTCTCGACCATTGCCGCGGTGGCCCGCGGCGACGTGGCACCGGGAGCCGCCATGGTCGAACGCGGACTCGCCAACGCAGTCCCCGTGGCTATCGGCTTCCTGGCCAACCAGGTGGGACTCGGCAATGTCCCCGAAAAGGTCAAGGAGATCATCGAAAGCCTGCGCGCGCTGGTGGACCGGGCCCTCGACTGGCTGTTTGACCAGGCCATCCGACTCGGACAAGCGGCGCTGAATGCGCTGGGTGTCGGGCAGGACAAGCCCGCCGCGGGAACCCCGGAACACGACGCCGCGGTCCAGGCCGGGCTTGCCGCGCTGCCTGCCATCCAGGGAGCCCAACTGGACGGTTCCGACATTACCTATGACCATGCCCAGGCCGTGGCCGCAGCGGTGAAAAAGGCCCATCCTGTTTTCAAGACATTTACCGTCGTCGACAGTGCGGACCGCTGGGACTACGACTACACCGCAAGTCCCG
This sequence comes from Arthrobacter ginsengisoli, assembly GCF_031456935.1. Classification (NCBI taxonomy): domain Bacteria; kingdom Bacillati; phylum Actinomycetota; class Actinomycetes; order Micrococcales; family Micrococcaceae; genus Arthrobacter; species Arthrobacter ginsengisoli. Next base: position 313,626 of record NZ_JAVDVQ010000001.1, read on the forward strand.
GTAAGACGATCCCCGGGGCGCACAAGGCGGACGAGGAGTGGCTCAAGGAAGCACTCAAGTTCCTCGGCGTAATCAAGCCCCACAAACAGCAAGAAGGGCCCGGCAACAGAAAGATCAAGTCCGGCGACGTTCCCTACTTCGTCCTGACCTCGGAGCATGTCGTTCCCCGGAGCTTCATGGATACAGCACTTAGCGCCATAGCCCCCGGCCCATCGGGAAGTAAATGGATCACGGAGAGTTTCTACGACCAGATGACAACAGTAATGATTTTCAACAAGGCTGCCGACAGAAAGAACGTCACCGAAAATCGAGGAGCTGAAAACCAGATCAGGGGGGACTTCAGTCACATTCGGCAGTTCAAATCATTCGCACGCCAGCACAGCGCGGATGAGACAATGGCGCGTTTCGAAGACCTCACGTCGGATGCAATCGAACGGACCATCAAGGCAGTAAAGGCGGATCACGAACAAAATAAGGACAAACGAAAGCTTGCCACGCCGGAACCAGAGCCCGGCCGGATCCGGGAAGCTGCTCACAAACAGCGCGGCGAGTTCGCCGCTTATGTCCTCCAACTGCCGCTGCCGTAATCGCCCTAGGAAATGAACGCCCCGGTGACGCACCGCCGTCGAAGATTTACCCATGGCGACAATCGTTGATCAATGGCTCGGTACCGGCTTCGGCTTCCCGCTGCGGCCGGAAACCCTGACGGGCAAGCTGCCCGCTGTCAGCGGCATGGAACTGGTCCGTCAGTCCATCGCCACCATCCTGGACACGGACCCCGGCGAGCGCATCATGCTGCCGGGTTTCGGCTGCGGTCTCCGCCGCTACATCATGGAACCCAACAGCCTCGCCACGCGGACAGCCATGCGCGAGGAGATCGCGGCGGCGCTTTCCACCTGGGAGCCCCGGATCCGGCTAACGAACGTTGCCGTGACGGCCGGTGAGGAACCCTCGTTGGTATGGATCGAAATCGCCTATCAGCGGCTGGGCGACCTGCGCCCGGACAATCTGGCCTATCCGTTCTATCTGAAGTAGCTGGCCCATGGCAATGATTTCTCCCATTCTGGACGACCGTAGCTACCAGCAGCTCCGGGATGAGCTGGTCCAGCGGATTGCCAGCTACACCCCCGAATGGACCAACCACAATGAGAGCGATCCGGGCGTTGCACTGCTGGAACTGTTCGCCTTCCTCGGTGAGTCCACGCTGTACCGGTTCAACCAGATACCGGAAAGCACGAAGGTCCATTTCCTGCGGCTGCTGGGGCTCGAGCCGCGGCCGGCCACGTGTGCCCGGACACTCGTCACCGCTTCCACCGACCGTCCGGACGGCGTCACCATACCGCGTCATTCCCAGGCCAGCGCCGGAAAGATCGTCTTTGAGACCCAGTCAGATTTGCAGGCCTGGCCGCTTGATGTCGTGGCCGTCGGGAAGGAACTGGCGTCAAAGGAAGCGGCTTCGAAGGCTGAACGGGAGCGCCGGCAGGACGCGCTTGCCCGCCTGGGGCTGGACGCCGACGCGGCATCGTTTTACACCTCCCGTGTGCTCAGCGTCGAGTCTGCGGCGAGCGCCGTTCCCCTTGACCCGGCGGCGACCGCGGACCGGGCCGTATGGATCGGGGTACTCCGCAAGCCCAGAACCAGTCTGACGGCGCTCGCCAACCGGAGCGTATTCATCGGGATCGCGTTCGACGAGAAGATCGATACGCCCTTCGCCTTGCAGGACATCGACGCCGGACACGCCGAGGCTTTCCGCTCGCGCGCGCTGGCCGCCGATCCGCCGCCCATGCTCTGGAGTCTTTGGCTGCCGCCGCGTGTCCGGGAGTCCAAAGCGGCCTTCACGCCACTCATGGTTGGATCCGACACCACCCGGGGCCTGACGACGACCGGTGTCATCGAACTGCAGCTACCGGAAAAACTCATTGTCCCGACCCCGGCGGAATGGGCCGACGGCGGAGAAGACAGCCCGCCGCCGCTCAACGACGACGCCATGGCCGCAGATGTTGTCGCCTGGATCCGGGTGACCCGCCCCCGCACTGCCCGCCGGAACGACTCCATCGGCCGTATCCGCTGGCTTGGCCTCAACGCCGCCGAGGTGAGCCACAGCCGGACCGCCGCACCTGAATTTCTCGGTACCGGCACCGGCGATCCGGACCAGCACTTTCCCCTCAGCCACGGGCCCGTACTTCCGGGAACGGTGAAGCTGCAGGTGGAGGAACAAGCCGTGTGGCGGGACTGGACGGAGACGGACCGCGCAGAGGCGGGAACCCCCGACGACCGGCACTTCGTGCTCGACTACACTGAGGCCCTGGTGGAGTTCGGAGGCCCTCGTGTGCCACAAATCGGAGAGCGCATCCGGTTGCAGTCCTACGTCCATGGCGGCGGAACGGCCGGAAACGTCGCGGCCGGAGCCATCACCACTCTCGCCGGCGGTGGAGCAGCCAAAGTCACCAACCCGCTGCCCGCCACTGGCGGTGCGGACCCGGCCAGCCTCGCCGAAGCGCTTGACGCCGTTCCGATCAGCGTGCACCGGAGGGACCGTGCCGTCACAGCCGATGATTTCCGCGCTCTGGCGCTGGAAGTACCCGGGGTCGTCAGGGCAGAGCCTATCCCCTTGATGCAGCCCGACACTCCAGCCGTCGAGGCCGCGGGTGTCGTCAGTCTGGTGGTCTTTCCGGCCTCGGATACGTCCACACCGGCGGCACCGATGCCAGACCTTGGGTTGCTCAGGCGGGTGGCGGCCTATCTGAATCCGCGTCGTCTTCTGACCACGGAGCTTTACGTCATTCCCCCGACTTACCGGAAAGTTGCCATCTCCGTGGGGCTTGCGGTCAAACCCGGCTTCCAGGTGGACGCCGTCAGGCGCTGGGTGGAGCTGATTGTGCGGCAGTACCTTGCACCGGTTCCTCCCTATGGTCCAGAAGGCCACGGATGGGCGATGGGACGCGCGGTGCGCGCTGCCGAGCTGGAGGCCGTCGCGGTGCAGGTTGAAGGCGTTGAATATCTCGCCGGCTTCCGCTTTGCCGCCGTCGATGACACCGGATCCGCCTTCCCGGTAGACCTGTTGGAGCTGGAAAAGTGGGAAGTCCCGGAAATCGTCTCCCTGACTGTGGTTGCCGGCGAGCCGCTTCCTCCCGGCGACACCTACGAACCCGATCCCCCGGAAAGGTTCCCGGTTCCGCTGCCGCCGGAAGTGTGCTGACTGTCCTCTAGGGACACACGGCGACGGCGCGGTGACGGCGCCACAGGCACCATCGACTCATGCGGCAGATCAGAATTCCAACCTCGGACGGGATGTCCCGCCCATGATGCGCACCAGGCCTGTGAAGATCCTGGCCGACGCTGATCAATGGGCGCGCTGCGCCCACCAGGGCACGGCACTGTTGCCTGGCGGCGGTGTCGGCCTGGCGTGGACCGACCTTCGGTCAGCACCTCCGATCGGGGACGGAAGCTCCGCCAGCGGCACAGCAGTTGGGCTGGCATTTGACCGCTGGGGCCGCCTGTACCGCACCGACACGACCAGCAATCGGGTGAGCGTCGGGAAGGTGGGGCCCGCCGGCGCCGGAACCGGCACCGGCGGGCCATCCTCCCCGGACATCAAGTACACGCGTCCCACCGCCCTAGTTGTCGACGGGGATCAGGTGCTTTATATTCTGGACCCGGGCGCTTCACGTGTGCATCTGATCGATCTCGTTTCAGGGACGGCGCTGCAATCAGTTTCCCCCGGACCAGGTACCCCGGCCGGGGCCACCCTGGGCAAGGTGGGGGTCTTGGTGCTGCTGCACGGGCCGGACCGGCTGGTGGTTCTGGACGCCAGGTGCGGCCCCGTCCGCCATCAGGAGCTTGTCCCCGGCTGCGCCCGGGAAGCCCGTCCGGTCCGGGTGGCAGGAGGGTACATCCTGTGGCGGCGGCCGGACGGGCGCGGGTACATCGCCCGCCATGATCGACCGGCGGGCGATGGCGCGGAGTTGGAGGTCGATGGTGCCACTGACATCGTTGCCTGGACCGACAACTCGGGCCGCCCCGGCCTTTTGGTCGCCCGGGGACCGGGCCGGCCGTTCCTGCGTTTTCTGGAGCACGACGGCGGCTGGCTTGAGATGGAGCCGCTGGAGGCCCCCGGCTTCGACGGCGGCGCCATTGCGGCCTCGCCCTCGGGGCGGATTGCCTACAGCTCCGCCGCGGCCACACAATGGACGGCTGGCAGCGCGGCGCGGTTTGTCCGCGAAGGCCGGGTTCTGAGCTATCGGCTCGATTCGGGCGCCTACGGGACCCGCTGGGGTCGGCTCTTCCTCGATGCCATCATCCCCGCCCAGACCGGCGTTGCCCTCCGGTTCCTCACCACCGACGACGACGAATTGGCGGGCCCGCTGGACGCTGCACCGGCCAGCAACACAGCCCGCGGCGTGTCGGCCGACGCCGTCGTACCGCGCCCAGACCTGACCCCGCCATTCCCGCCACGGGATTTGTTGGACGCAGCCGCCGCGGCTGTCCCGCTGCACCGGCGCCGCAACGGTTCCGAACAGCCCTGGCACCAGCGGTCCGCTGACGATCCAATGGAGACCTTCGAACAGCCGGTTACGGCACCCGGTGGGAGGTACCTGTGGATCGAGGCGACCCTCACTGGCACCGGCAGGGTGGCTCCTACAATTGAGTCCATCAGGGTAGAAGTTCCCGGGCACGATCTGCTGGCTGCCCTCCCGCGCCAGTTCTCCCGCGAACCCGCCCAGGCAGACTTCCTGCAGCGGCTGCTGGCACCGGCCGAGGGTCTGCTGCACGAGCTCGACGAAAGGGCAGCCAACAGGCATGTGCTCGTGGACCCGGCCGCGGTCCCCCAGGAGGCACTGGCCTGGCTGGCAGGTTTCACCGGCCTCGCTTTGGACCGCCGGTGGCCTGAAGCAGCACGCCGGCAGCTCATCGCGGAAACGTTCAAGCTGTACCGGTACCGCGGGACGCTGGCCGTCGTGGCCCGGATCCTGGAGCTCTATCTCGGTAACCGGCCCAGCATCGTCGAGAACTGGCAAACTCGTGGTCTCGGCGGAAGAGTGCTCGGGCTGGATCCGTCCGGCCCGGAGTCCCCCGGCGTGGGAGCCCTCGGCCGGAGCACCGGCGCCCTTGGCCGGTTCTCGGTGGGCGGCCGGCGCGGCAGCCAGTCCAGTTTTGCTGCTGCGGCACACCGCTTCACCGTCATTGTTCCCGGCACCCTGAGCACAGAACAGCGTGCGGTGGCGGCACTCATTCTGGACAGCCAGCGGCCCGCCCACACGCTCTACACCCTGTGCGAGACCCACGAGGGAATGCGAGTGGGCGGCTTCCGGGTTGGCCTGACGTCCTATCCTGCACAGCACCCGGTACTAGGTCCGGCGACCGTCAGCCACATCCGCCTCGGTGACGATGCCGTCATCGGCTACGGCTCCATCACCGTCCCCGCGCCCGAGGCGTCGTCCGCCGCCGGTGCTGCGGCCGGAGGTGGCGGTTGAGATGACGCTGCTGACTATTGGCCGGCTGACCGCCACCGCGCGAGTGTCCGCCGCAGACGCCGACCGGCTGGCAGGGCGCCTGGACCGGCTTGTCGCCGGCGCCACCTCAGTCAGGCTGGAAGCGGCCGTAGACGCACTCGACTTGCCGCCCGGCGACTGGTGCCTGCGCCGGCTGGATCTCAAGCTGACGTTGGATCCGGATCGGCCCGATTCCGCCCTGGAGAGCGACTGGGCCGCCGCCGTGGCATTCGCTGCGGCGGCCGCCGTCGGCTCCGGTGATGCCGTCCACTACCGCGGACCCGCCGACGCGCTGACGGACCTGCTGTCCTCGCTTGCCCGGGGCAACTCCGACCGGTCGTGGGCCTGGCGGCAACTTGGCCTCGTCGGTCCGGACTCCGAGGCAGGGCGAGCGGGCACGGCAGCCGCGGCTGCCCTCACTGCCCGGCCGGAATGCCTCGTCGAGGTGGTTGCCACGGCGGTCCGGCTGGTCGGGGCAGCCGCCGTGCACCGGCTCCTGGGTACGCGAGGATGGCAGGAACTGGGCTCCGCCGTCCTCCGCCGGTTCGATGCCAGCGGGAGCGGCGCGCTCGCCGGCTGGATATTCGACCCCGGCACCGGCCTGATGACCCACAGTGGAGCGGACCCGCACTCAGCCGCCGGCCTCACCGGCAAAACCGCGGCAGCGCCTGGGACCACGAAGCCAGCAAGAAGCTCCGACTCAACCTCCATCGGCGCCACGTCATCAACGGAAGCCGCGCGGCGGCACGCGGCGACGGTCATCAGCGGGTCATCCCTCGCGCGGTCATTCCTGGACTCCGGAGTCCGCCCAGGTCCCGCGGCGGCAGCGTGGGCAGTCCTGTGCGTTGCCGAGCAGTCGCCGTCGACATTTTCCTCCGCCGCGCTGCTGCCGGCGCTGTCGGCCGCGGCGCTCGCGCTGTCCGAACCAGCCACTGGCCGCCTCACGGGGCTGGCCGCCGGACCCTCTGCGGCCCGGCGGGCCGACGTCGACCGGCCGACTCAGCCCCCTGCCGCAGGGAACGAAGGAATCCACCCGGAACGGAGCAGCAGCCCCCAGACCGGCAACGGACCAGCTTCCGGGACAGCCCTGCGCACTGAGTGGGGCGGACTCTTCTTCCTGATTACCACCGCCAGCACGGCCGGCATCCCCGCGCCCCTTTGTGACGAGCCGCTGCTCACCGGGCGGCGGTTCGGCTGGATACTGAGAGGGATTCTGGTGAGATCGTGCGGAGTTCCTGGCACTGATTCCGCCGTGCAAACGCTCTGCGGCGCTGAACCGCACGACGACCCGGCCAGCCCCGCCGAGGCAGGGCTGCTGTCCGCGTATGCCCGACGCCTGAACGCTGCCACAGCCGCCGCCATGGGATCGCCCAACCTCGACACTGCTGGTGCACGGCAGCTGGTGCAGGAGATCGCCTGGCGTCGGGCAGACATTGCCGCCGAATCCGGATGGATTGAGGTCACCTTTCCAATGGGGGCCGTGGACACCGCCGTCCGGCGCGCCGGGTTGGACCTCGATCCCGGCTGGGTTCCATGGCTCGGACGCGTTGTGAGGTACCACTATGAATAGCACGCGGGACTCCGGACGGGACACCGCAGCGGATGGCGGGCTTTCGGCCCGCGCCGGACGCACAGCCCTGGCGCTGGCGGGCATGCTCGACGACATCTCAGTCGAAGCTGGCGAGAGCACGCGGCCGGGCCAGTTCTTCCGCGTCTGGGCCGAATACACCTGCGCCGCACCGGAGGCTGCTGGAAAGCCACAGCCTGTGCCGGCGCTGGAGCGGCTGGCCGGCGCCTTCGCCCTCACGGACTTGGAAGTCGAACTGGTCCTCCTCGCGGGTCTCCCCCACGAGCACGAGGGCCTGGCCAGGACGTTCCGAAACCTGAGTGCCTACGATTCACCCTGGCCCACAGCAGGGATGGCCGCCCTCGCCGCCGCCGGCGGCGACCGGGACCTCATCCGGCGTGTCCTGAGCAGCGGCAATGCTGCCTTGTCAGGAATCCTGACCTGTCAGGGCGACGACGCCTTTTTCGAGCGCCCGGTCAGACTCGGTGAGTCGCTGTGGGAGGCCCTCCACGGCACTGACGCGTGGCCCGGCGCTATCGAACGAGTGCCACTCCCCGACACAGCCGGCATTCTCGCCGGACTGTCAGGCTGGCTGGAGCTGCCCGTCGTCCGCCGTTGCGTCATGGCCCTGACGCACCCGGCGCCGAGGTCTCTGGTCGTCCAGGAAAGGGACACCGAGGCAGCGCTCTGGCGTGCGTGTGCGCTGGCCGGCCGCGCAGGGGTGCGCGTTGTTGCCGCACGCTGCGACCCCTCCGATCCGGCCGTGCTTCGGCTGATACTGGCCCATTGCGCTCTGCGGGGAGCCGTGCCGATCCTGCTGCCCGCGCAGAATTTGGCGAACGTCGCGCAGGCTCACTCGCAATTCGATCTCACGCTGGCCGGTTACTCCGGTCCGGTCATACTATGCCCGGCGGGCAATGGGCTGGTGGCCGATCCCCGGCGGCCCATCCTCCCCGTGCCGTCCACCGGAGTGGCGAAGGCGGACCGCCGCCGCGCGTGGAGCGCGGCTCTCCCCCATTTGGCTGCCGACGCGGCCCAGCTTGCCGCCCGTCATCCGGTCGACCCGTCCCTGGCCGCGCAAATCGGCGTGGACGCACGGGACCAAGCGATATTGGACGGTGCCGACGTCGAGTCCGGTGCCGTGCCCCATTTGATCCGGGCCCGGTCCGGCGTCACGCTGCCGGCGGGAATCCGGCTCACGGAACCCAATGTGCCGTGGACCCGTCTGGTGGTCCCTGCCGAGGCTGCCTGGCAGTTGCGGGACGCGGTTGCCCGGCTGGAGTTGCAGTCCATGGTCCTGGACGACTGGGGAATGCGGGACAGCGCACGCGCGGCCCGTGGCACCCGTCTGCTGTTCACCGGCCCGCCGGGCACCGGCAAGACCTTGGCCGCGGAGGCGATGGCCACGGCTGCCGGCACTGATTTGCTCCTTGTCGATGTCTCCCAGGTGGTCTCCAAATGGATCGGCGAAACCGAGAAAAACCTGGCGGCAGCTTTCGATGTCGCCGAACGGACGCAGGCCGTCCTGCTGCTGGACGAGGCGGACGCGCTGTTCGCGAAACGGACCGACGTTTCGGATGCCCACGACCGGCACGCGAACCTCGAAACGTCCTACCTGCTGCAGCGGCTGGACCAGTTCGATGGACTCGTCATCCTGGCAACCAATCTGCGGCACAACATCGATGCCGCCTTTGTTCGCCGGATGGACTTCGTCGTGGACTTTCCGCTCCCGGACTTGCGCGGCAGAGAGGACCTCTGGAGCATCCACCTGCCAGCCGGGCACCTTGCGCCCGACGTCGATATCGATGCCTTGGCACGGCTCTACCCCGTCCCTGGTGGATGGATCCGCAACGCCGCGATTGGCGCGTCGTTTGTGGCGGCAGGCCGCGGCTCGTCAGTTCAGCAGCAGCACGTGCTCGATGCCGTCCGACGCGAGTATTCCAAGGCAGCCCTTCCGTTCCCGGGATCACCTCCGAGGAGAGACCATGACCATCATGAATGAACCGTCCGCCAGGAAGCACGGGCCGGACCTTCCGTCGGACGACGACAATCAAGGGAACATTCCCGCCGATCCTTTTACCGCCCTCAACGCGGCCTACGGAATGCTGCTCACCGACAAGGACTTCCAGGTCATGGGCGGCAATCCCCGGGGCAAAATGATGCTGCACAACGCCCACCTACACGGAATGGGCGTCATGCGGGGATTCCGGATGCGCCGGGCCCCGGGCCGGAAGTTGCAAGTCGATCCTGGACTGGCCGTTGACGGGCGCGGCCACGAGCTTCTGCTGAAAACCAGCCATTGCCTGGATCTTGAGGACCTGCTGGACGCTGACAACGGAAGCAGCGCGACCGGTGATACACGGACCGTTCACGCCGGTGTTTACGCCTGCTTTGAGGCCTGCATGACGGATCCTGTTCCGACTCTCGTGGACCCTTGCGATGTGACCCGACGTCATGATGAGTACTCCAGGATTCTGGAGACTTGCCGCCTTGAGCTCAGGCCCGGTCCGTGCCCCGCCTCAACACTGCAGTTCCCACGCGTCCGGATGCTGCTGGGATTGCTCCCCCTTACCGAAGGTGACCCCGCGGTCGCGGAGGCAACCAAGGACGCGCGTCACGCCCGGCGGGAGGTTACCGCTGCGGAGCCGGCAAATCGGGCCAGGGCTCTGCGCGACCAGTTCCGTAGAATGGCCACGCTCGACACCCTGGGCCCTCCCGATGACTGCGGGACCGGTGCTGACGGCACGACAGGGCAGCCCTGCGGAGAGTGCCTGGACCACTTCGGGCTCTTCCCCATTTCCGACGACGACGCAGTCGTTTTGGCCGGCATAGAGATCGAGGTCCGGGACAGCGGGGGCCAAACGGAGATTCTCAGGCTGCAGATCTCGTACGATCACCGGAACACTCTTCTGCCGTCGTCGGTCATCCAGGAGCTGACCTGCGGGGAAGCCCCGGCGCTTTTGCACCTGCCCGGTTCGGCGATCGGCGAAGCACCACAGGTCATCGGCGACAAGGTAGCTGCCGGCCCGGACGGGCGGACCCTCACCATCCCTGTGACGAAACCCCTGCATCGCAGATCCGTGCAGCGGCGCGCGGTCCTGGTCAGCACCCTGGGTGAGCGCGGGTGGGTGGAAGAGGACACGGCCAACGTCATATACGACGACGCGGAAGGCCCGGCCATCATTGCGGAACTTGTCCGGTCCCTCCCCGACGACGCCATCATCCGCCTTGTCATCAAAGGAACAGGGCCTACGCCCGTCTACGGCTCCGACCCTGCGGTGCCGTTGGCCGGCGTCTCCGGCCGCCGCACCGGCCCGTCGCACGAAGGCCTCGATGCCGTCCTGACTTTTCCAAATATTGATCAGCTTCGACTGAAGGAGGCGGCGTCATGAACGCCAAGATGGCCGCAAGTAGTGTCCCCGCCAGGAAGGACGCGGAAGCCATGCCCCACAGCACCGTGAGGGCAGCAGCCAGGGGCCTCCATGCCGCGGACGGGCTGTTCCTGCGCGCCGCACACCTTGAAGCCATCCAGGAGTACGCCCGGTCCCTCGCGCTGTCCGCGGGAATGGCGGCGGGGACCGGCGTCGTCTGGGGTTTTCCGCTCCGGCTGTTGCCGGACTCCCTGGAAGTAGGGCCGGGCCTGGCCATCCATCCCCAAGGCTTCGCGTTACAGTCCATCGAGGCGGCAACTCTTGACCTGGAGCAGTTGAACAACGATGGCACTTCCTACTGGATACTCGAGGCCGAACCCGGGGCGCAGCTCTACGAAGGCAGTGAACCCAGCTACGGCAATATCTGCCAGGATTCCTGCCCCGGCGCCACCATCCAGCCCTGGCAGCAGGACACAGTACTTTTCCGCCTGCGTGCGGAGACTTTCCCGGGTTTGGACGACCTTGACACGGATTCGGCCCGGAGCCGGCTCGCCTCCCACTATTTCGAACGCGAACGCAGGCTGTTGGAGCCATGGCTGACCCCCCGGGACAGCACCGGAAGGGTATCGCCGCTGCTGACCCGGTCATGGGCACAGGGGTTACCGGCCAAACCGGACGCCAAAGGCGTCCCACTGGCGCTGCTAGTGAAGGTGGGCAATGAGTGGGTTCTTGATGTCTGGGCCGCGCGGCGGGATATCGATGGCGCGGTGTCGTCCCGGGCGCTGCTTTCACGTCTGGGAATGCGGCCGTGGAACACCTTCATGGCCCAGATCCTCCAGTTCCAGGCACAATTGGCCGAGACCTCACTGGAGTCCAGCCACACCGACGAGGTCTCCATCAAGCGGGCGGTCGAGGTAATCGGCGAAACCATCCGGCGGCTCGGCGAAGAACGGGCAGAGCATCTGCTCTCGGGGTATCTTGCAGGGCTCAGGGAGGGCCCGGCCTCGACACTGGACGAAGCAGGTTTCACGGAACTGCCGCCCGCCGGATTCATCGCGGACCCGGGCCAGGAAGGACGGTCACTGCAGTCCCTAACCGCCTTCTTCGGCGGCAAGGTCGGACTGAGACTGATCCGTTCGAGCGCCGACGCCGCGCTGTCAGCAGTGGCTGAGGCCCAGCATCTGGACCGGATTCCGTTGAACCCCCGAACAGAAAATCAGGCGCTGATCGACGTCTACATCCCCTCGGTCGAGGCAGATCTGGACGCGGTCAGGACAGAAACATACGGCTGGCTCGCCTTTGTACGCCGCCGCCGGACCGCGACCGAAGCCCCGGAGCGTGGCGACGGCGACTCCCCCGAAGATTCCGGACAGAAGGTGGGCGTCTGCTTCGTAAAGTCCCAAACCTGGTTTGAGGGCGATCTTGAAGCAACAGCCACGAGGCTGGCGAAGGAATGGTCGCATATCTGGACCGAAAGGGCTGCCTTCTCCTACCACGAGCGGTCCGACGCACTAATCGGCCTAGGGCCTGACGAGGCCACCGAGAAGGTCATGTCCGTACTCAAAGGCACAACACCTATTGCCGTCATTGGTCTCACGGCGGATCCGAATGACGTCGACGTGATGAAGGCGCGGGCTGCCTCACTCCTGCCGGACCTTCCTGCCATTGCCAAACTGTCAGCTGCTGCCGAGGATCCAGTCCTGGCCATTCTGATCAAAGGCGCCACGCCGTGACGGACCAAGGAGCACCGAAAATATCCGGCGAGTCTGGTGATTGGCCAGGCGTCGGTGTCTGCATCATTCGCGTGCAGCCCTTTCGCGAGCACACCGTAGTCACCGTCACCATCCAATCCCGGCTGGACCGCCACCTCCGCTCCGATGCAGTCCCCCGCGTGCAAACCTGCCTACGGATAGAAGACGCGCTGCAGACGGTGGATGAATTCCTGCGCCAGTACCCTTGGGGCCACTCCGATCAAGGGGAGCGGCCGGCCACTACCCCGGACGCCGGCCCCGGTAACGCCTCAGTGACGCTGCAACATTTAGTGTCATACACCTGGGAGCACTTGGGCCGGGGAGGGCGGAAATGAGTTCGCACAGCGTAGGGTCTGCCGGCCGCGGGGCTACCATCCGACTCTTCGCCGGACCTTATGTCGAACTCGACGGCCAGAGGTTGGAAATTCCGGAAGGCAGCAAGCGGCTCATCGCCTTCGTAGCCCTCCAGCACGGCAGGGTCGAACGACGGCACATCGCTGGAACCCTTTGGCCGTTCTGTGATGAGTGCCGCGCGCAGGGCAACCTCCGTTCGGCGCTCTGGAGACTGAAGAAGGCGGGAATCGACCTCTTCACCACCGACAAATGGGCGGTGACGTTGTACGAAGGCATCCGCGTCGACGTCCAGGAGGTCAGCGCATGGGCTGACCGGCTGCTCCTGGATGACCCCGGGCCCGACGATTTCAAGTTCATCAGGCACGGCGTCGAGGCGCTGAATCTGCTGCCCGGCTGGTACGACGACTGGATCATTCTGGAGCGCGAGAGACTGCGCCAAAGAGTGCTCCACGCCCTGGAGGCGCTCAGCCACAGACTGGTCCATCTGGGGGCACTGGCCGATGCCGTGGAAGCGGCGCTCTATGCCGTGGATATTGAACCTCTGCGTGAAAGCGCCCAGCGGGCCCTCATTGAGGTCCACCTTGCCGAAGGCAATTGGGTGGAGGCCCATCGAGTCTTCACGGCCTACCGGAAATTGACCCGCAGCGAACTGGGAGTCGAACCCACAAGTGCTCTGGCAGAGCTGATTTATCCGAAAGTGGCCAGCGGGCGGGGGGATCACCGACCCTCCCACGTATACGTGGCACGCCAGCCCGATCCACAGGTCGCCATCTGAACAAACGGACGTCAATGCCAGGAAGCACGTTGGAGGACAATTTCATTGGAACTCGGATGTGATACGGCCAAGGATCTTCTAGACGTGCAGAGGCAGCCCCTTTGCGGCGGCTCTAATGGACCATGGCATACCCATCTCGCTCGACCGGCCTCCATGAAGAGATCGTCGGGCACCCCATAGACAACACTGATTTCGTGCTAAGTCTGAAACCGGAGCTGTCCTACCACCTGTCCGAAATGCGGATCGCCTACACCAACGTCGAGAAGGCAACGGAGGAGAATCAGCCTTCGCAGCCGCATGCAGAGCAGTTCTGCTGGCATCTGAACCAGACGGCGCACTGTCTCGATCAAAAGCACAAAAGCAACTTGAAGGAAGACGGCAGCAGAGCCCTGGGCAGCACTGGTCAAGACTGAGTACCGGACGCCAAAGTGTGATCACCGAGATCTCCCGGGCCTTGTACTTGAAGAGAGCTATAGCCACGAGAAGGACTAAGACAAAGCCCACTGGTACATGATTTAAGTCATCGCGGAACTTGCGGGGAGCATTCAACGAGGCGCAAAGTCGACCCATGCAGCACTCCGATGCGTTCAAGAGAGAGCTGAACTCCAACGACGTGCTCCCAGACTTCAACGTCCTCGAGCGTCCAGGGTGCCCAGCCCAGACAGGGCCAAGGCTCAACGTCCACCTTCCATCGGTTACCTGCGATCCCGTGAAGTTCGAGGAGCGGACGGAGCGGCAAGGTGGGGTCCTTGAGTGTCAGCAGCCTCGTGATATTTCCGTCGCACTCTGCAATCTCCAGCCAGAACTCGATGGTTCCGCGGCCATGGTCCGTGGACAAGAGTCGCGGGACGTCGATTCGGCCAGCAACCAGATCGTGCGCTGCTACCTCGTCACCCGCGTGAATCGTCAGCGCGATCCGGTCGCGGCCAGGGAACGTGGCCCACGCGCGGATCATCTCGACCAAGGAATACGACGTTGGGAAGGTGCGCAGCGCTCCAGATGCGAGCAGAGTCGAGACGGCCCTGCTTCGGTTGTCCTCAAGCGCGAAATTCAGCGCCTCCCGCAGGACGAACGGTGTCAAACGGACGTCTCGCCAGAGACGCCCCGGCTTCACCGATGTTCGGAGTTCGCGGGGCGCTGACGGCGCGATCGGTCGCAACTCCCGGCCGAGTTGCGAGTCAGGGTCGACACGGGCGCGCGCGACGAGAACAAGCGGCCCCGATGTGGGGGGAAGACGCCACAGGAGCTGCTTTCCCGGAACTTTCTTGAGGAGTTCACCGCTGAGGCCGGCTCGATGAAGAAAGGCGTTCGAACGATCGCTAAGTCGCGGGACAGCCCCGGAGCCGCCGCCGCTGAGAATCACGCATGTCGACGGTGGGATCGCGGCCGGCAGCTCGGACGTCGTAATGCCGAGACGTTCGTCTGGAGACGCGCCGACGGCGTGGCCGATCCCGAGCAGGCGTGGCTGCCTTGGCTGCGGTTTGATGCTCGTGATGAACTCGGGAAGGTCTTCGTGCGACATCTCTAGGACCCAAATGCCGAAGTTGTGCCGCAGGAAATCGACGTCCACCCTGCCTTTAGAGCACACCGCGAAATGTGGGTAAGTCCCCGGTCCGTAGAATTCGATGATCTGGCTAAAAAGGTCCAAGAAGTAGGTCTCGCTCAGTCCGCTGCCCAAGAACAGGAACGAACGGCTTCGGAACACTTCCGCAAAGGCCCGACGAAATCCCTCAGAGCGAAGTGCAACGCGGCGGTAGTCGGCATGTCCGACGACGATCTGACGCCGCAAGTCGCCGTGAGGTCCATGCTCTTCCGTCATGCCTATGGCGTTTCGTCGTACCCACTCCCGGTAGCTCAAAACAGACCCTTCCGGGGTGTGTAACAGGGCCTGTCCACCGAGATACCCTTGCAGTGCCCAGAGGAGCCTCGGTGCCGGGTGGCTGAGTGCGGACAGGACGCGGTGGCAGTCGATGGAGGACCGTCCCGCGATCTGGACAATCGGCGCCCGGCGCTCCGCGTCGGGCGACTTAAGTGCCCAGCGCTCGGCCAACGCCACTTGGTGCACGGCCGCGGCGTACAGATCGTCGTAGTTAGTGCTGACCACCAGAGGCCAGTACAACGAGGCCAGGGCGCGAGTCTGCGGAGGGGGCTCAGCCGGGCCGTTCTCCAGTAGAGCCTTGCGGATGCTTTCCACTACTATCTCGCTACTGCCCAGTCGGAGCCGGTCCAGTGCCTGCGCGGCCCGGCGGATGTAGTCAAGCTCGGTCGAGTGAGCCCTTGGACCATCCTCCGCGGCGGCAACAATGCCCGCCGACGCCTCCAAAGCCTGGATCATCCCAAGCCAGTCACGGCACACCCGTCGGCTCATCCCGGCACCTAAGAACGGGACCAGCCGCCCGCGCCCGTAGGCCGA
Source organism: Arthrobacter ginsengisoli (assembly GCF_031456935.1). NCBI lineage: Bacteria > Bacillati > Actinomycetota > Actinomycetes > Micrococcales > Micrococcaceae > Arthrobacter > Arthrobacter ginsengisoli. The sequence goes on from NZ_JAVDVQ010000001.1 coordinate 329,349, forward strand.
GCGAACTTCCGGCAGGATCTCCATCACGCACCTCAATTATTAGAGTTATGCGGGACAGGCGCGGAGCGCGTTCCTGTCGAGCAAACTGTCTGACCCACTGGGAGATGTCGTGCGGTCCTCGGTTCGGATTTCGACCGTCGGTCAGGGAACCCAGCCGAATGCTGCGGACACGCCTGCCAGGACCCAAGCCGCAAGGACCGAACCGTAGATAATCTGAACTGCTATTCCGTGATTGATGACTGAGATAGGGTCCTTGGGACTTTTAATTAGTTTTAGCCGTTTGGCCAGGGGCACCAGTCGCACGTGGACTTGGATATTCCCTTTCCTAATCGCACGCGGCTTTGGCCGTCCACGAAAAACCCCAGTATCGATGCCGAGCTCAAACTCCGCACGTCGTGCACGGCTTATCAACTCGTTATACAACTCATCGTTCCGGCGATCGTAAATCCAAATTCCCAGCGTGATGAAAAATCCAAATCCGGCTGCTGCGACACGGACAGGTGTGTTCGCATCGGCAAGGGCTCCAGCCGGTGACACGATGGCGAATAGGGCGAGCGCGGAAATCGTCGGCAGGAGAGCCAACAGCTTAAAGCGGACTTCAGTAAGCATTCGCCAGCTTGCGGAGGCTTCGGTTAATGTCATGCGAAGCACTTCACGCGATACGGAGGAGTCAGCTGAAATCGGGACAGGCGAAATGATAGGTAAAATAGAAACACCATACATCCGGCCATGACGCTCAACAGGCAACGAATCTTCCAGTGGGGGCGTCGTGGCGCGGACCATGTTGCAGCCTTTCTCGTCGACGGCTGCCACCCTGGATTCTGCCGGGGACTGCGCGACCGCGACTTCCGCTTTTCAATACTCGTCACCAAGGCTATGGCGGCACGCGTTATTGCGTCGTTACCGCGAAGGATTCAGAGCGGGCTCCCGATGCACCATCCATCGAGTTCTGTCCCCATTTGTCATCCGCCTGTGTCTTCCAGTTCACCGGGCGTTCCTGTGGCCTTGCGGTGGAAACTCCGGCGGTGCAGGCATGTGCCCCAGACGGCCTCATAGACAGCCCGGAGCTGGGCGACGGTGAACTCCTCGCCGCCAAAGGCTGCCCGCAGCATCGAGTATTCGAGCTTTGACCTCGCCCGCTCCAAGGCGTCGGCGGCCCAATTCGCCATCCAGGACACGGCCCACCGGGTACCGGGCGGCCGGGCGCTCGTCGCCTGCCTACTCACCCCAGCGTGCGCCCGCAATTCAGTAAACCTGGGAATGCCCGCGACGGTCGTCACGGCTGACGTGATCACCATGCCGGTTCAACCCGGACGCGCGGCACCCGTCGAGCGGCTGCACGCGGGAGGGATCGCGGTGTCCGGGTCGTCACTGCGACACCGGTGAGTTGGCCGACGTTGAGGCGCTACGCGACGAGGCCCGAAGCGTACGAAACCGGTTCCGCAGCCGCTCAGGCGCCTTAGGGACTCGGCCCGGCGTTTGAGATTCGAGAACCGACTGGGTCTGCATGACGCAGTGGGCGGGCTCCAGCGACAACATACGCAGAACGGGCTGCAGCCATTCGGCCGGAGTGACCAGTACCCGCTGACGACCACTTGGGGGCGCCCGCCTGCCCCGCCCTTCAGTTCGAACCCCCACGACTTCCCACCACTGGCTGCCGTCCGGCGTAGCCGCCAGATGGTAGCCAACAGCGATGTCCTGCCACTCGGGATGAATCGCCGGGCGCTGGTGCGACCGAAGTTGCAGCTGCGCCCGCACGGGCAGGCGCCGGACTTCCGAGAGCGAGACACACATGAGCAGTTCCGACACCGTCCTGGCCGGCCTGGATTCCGAACTCGGCTGGATCCGCGAAACGTACACCGAGCTGCACCGGCATCCCGAGCTGAGCCGCGAGGAACATGCGACCTCGAAGCTCGTCGAGGAGAAGCTCGCTGCCTTCGGCTATACCATCACCCGCGTCGGCGGCACCGGCGTCGTCGGCGTCCTCGCCAACGGAGCCGGCCCAGCCGTCCTTGCCCGCGCCGACATGGACGGGCTGCCTGTCACCGAGGCGACGGGCCTGCCATATTCATCGGAAGTGGCCGGCGTCATGCATGCGTGCGGTCACGACGTGCATGTCAGTGCGCTGCTCGGTGCCGCGAAGCTCATGGCGGACGGCCGTGCCGCCTGGGCAGGGACCTACATCGCGCTGTTCCAGCCGGCGGAGGAAGTGGGCGCGGGGTCCAAGGCAATGGTCGACGACGGCCTGGTCACCATGGTGCCGCGGCCCGACGTCGCGCTGGCCCAGCACGTTATGCCCTTCGCGGCGGGGACACTGGCCACCACCCCGGGTCCGGTCCTGTCCGCCGGAGATTCGCTCAAAATCCGTGCACGGGAAGGGTGCGCACGGCTCGATGCCGCACATGTCCGTCGACCCGGTGGTGCTGGCCTCCTCGATTGTGCTCCGGTTGCAGACCATCGTGTCGCGCGAGACAAAGCCGGGCGACTTCGCCGTCGTGACCGTGGGCGCGCTGAACGCCGGCGCGACGTCGAACATCATCCCGGACCGCGCCACGCTCCTGCTGAACATCCGCAGCTACGACAACCAGGTGCGGGCCAGGGCGCTCGCGGCGATCGAGCGGATCGTGCGGGGCGAGTGCGCCACGGCCGGATCTGTGCAGGAACCCGATTTCGAGTTCTACGACCAGTTCCCACTGACCCGCAATGATGAAGCTGTGACAGCTCAGGTCACCAACGCCTTCACCGCGCACTTCGGGGCGGAGGCCGTAAGCCGTGCCACACCGCAGACGGCGTCGGAGGACTTCAGCCGCATTCCGGACGCCTTCGGTGTGCCGTACACGTTCTGGCTCCTGGGCGGGGCCGAACCGGATACGTACCGGGCGGCCGTCGCCAAGGGGACTGCTTTCCAGGACATCCCGGGCAACCACTCCCCCGCCTTCGCCCCCGTGATCAACCCGACGCTGTCCATGGGCGTCCAAGCCCAGGTCGTTGCGGCACTGTCTTACCTCGCCAAGGGAGCCTCGTTATGAGCACTGCTGTTCCGCCCTCTAGCGGTTCCCTGCCGGGGCCAGCGGCCGGTCAGCATGCGCGGTGGCGGCTTCTGGTGTTTCCGGCCGGGGCAGCCTGAGCCTCTTGAGCAGCAGGGCGTTGGCGGCGACCAGGAAGCTGGACCCGGACATCGAAAGGGCCGCGATCTCCGGGCTGAGAACAACGCCCGCGAAGGCGAAGACGCCTGCGGCGATGGGCAGCGCTATCGCGTTGTACCCCACGGCCCAGCCCAGGTTCTGGCGCATCTTCCGCAAGGTGCCTTTGCCGATCCGCAGGGCGATCGGCACATCCAGCGGGTCCGAGCGCATCAGCACGACGTCGGCCGTTTCGATGGCCACATCGGTGCCCGCGCCGATCGCGATGCCGAGGTCGGCCTGGGCCAGCGCCGGGGCGTCGTTGACGCCGTCGCCGACCATGGCGACTTTCTTCCCCGCCTGTTGAAGCTGGGCTACCTTGGCCGATTTGTCTCCTGGCAGAACCTCGGCGATGACGGTGTCGATGCCCAACTGCCCGGCGATCCTCCGCGCGGTGGCTTCGTTGTCCCCGGTGAGCATGACGACCTCGATCCCGGCTTCGTGCAGGGCCGCGACGGCGGCGGCGGCGGTTTCCCTCGCGGCGTCCGCCAAGGCGATGACCGCCGCGGCCTTGCCGTCGACGGCGACGAGCACGGCGGTCCGTCCGGTGTCGGCGAGCTCATCGCGGACCGCGGACAGAGGGCCCAGGTCAATGCCTTCGTTGGCCATAAGTCTGCGGTTGCCGACCAGCACCCGGCGCCCGTCCACGGCAGCGCCGGCCCCGTGACCGGGAATGTTGAGGAAATCCGAGGCAGCCAGGACGGGTGCACCACGTCCGCGAGCGTACCGGACCACGGCCGCAGCAAGCGGGTGTTCGGATTCCTGTTCCACCGCGGCGACCAGGGCCAGGAGTTCGCTGTGGCCGATGACCTCGACGACGACGACGGTCACTTCCGGTTCGCCCTTGGTCAGGGTGCCGGTTTTGTCCATCACGACGGTGTCGATCCGGGCGGCGACCTCCAGGGCTGTGGCGTTCTTGAACAGGACGCCCCGTTTGGCGCCAAGGCCTGTGCCCACCATGATCGCCGTCGGCGTGGCAAGCCCCAACGCGTCGGGGCAGGTGATTACGACAACGGTGATCGCGAACAGCAGGGCCGTCTGGACTCCGGCGCCGAGGGCGAGCCAGACCGCGAACGTCAGGCTTCCACCGATCAGGGCGACCAGGACCAGCCAGAACGCGGCCCGATCTGCCAGCCGCTGGCCAGGTGCCTTGGAGTTCTGGGCCTCCTGGACGAGGGCAACGATCTGCGCAAGGGCCGTGTCGGCTCCGACCTTGGTGGCCCGGACCCGCATCGTACCGGTGGTGTTAATGGAGGCACCGATGACTTCCGAGCCGATGGACTTGGTCACCGGAAGGCTCTCTCCCGTGACCATGGACTCATCGACCTCCGACTGGCCGCCCTCAACTTCGCCGTCCACAGGGATTTTGGATCCCGGCCGTACCAGCAGCAGGTCCCCGGCCTGGACTTCGGAGGTGGGGATCTCGACGGTGTCGCCGTCGCGGATGACGACGGCGACCGGCGGGGCCAGCTCGAGCAGCGTGCGGATGGCCTCGTTCGCCCCGCCCCGTGCGCGCATCTCGAACCAGTGGCCCAAAAGCACAAAGGAGGTCAGGACCGTGGCGGCTTCGTAGAACACTTCACCGCCGCCGGTGAAGGTGACCCAGACGCTGTAAAGCCATCCGGTGCCCACGGCGATAGCGACCAGGACCATCATGTCCAGCGTGCGGGCCTTCAGCGCCCGGTACGCACCGTCGAAGAAGATCCAGGCCGAGTAGAAGATGACTGGAAGGGACAGGATCAGGGCCATGACGTCGTCACGTAGCCCGAACGGCGTCGGCGCGGTGAAGCCGAGCATGTCCCGGCCCATCGGGGACCACAGCGTCACGCCCACTGACAGGATTGCCGCGACCAGGAACCGGTTGCGCATGTCCTTGACCATGTCATCCATCGACATTCCGCCGTGGTGTCCGCCGTGGCCCATCATCTCCTGCGGGGTCCGGGTCATCGCACCGTGCGGGCCCGGGCCGTGGCCGGCCCGGCTGTCCGCCGGAGGTTGGGCATCATGCCTCGCCGCGGGGGTGCGCCCTGGTTCATCCATCGGGTAACAGACGTGGTCAGGGACCGATTCACCCCGGCAGTGGTATCCGCAGTCCCGTATCCACCCGGAGATCTGCTCCACGGAGGTCACGGACGGGTCAAAGCTCACGGTCGCAGTCTGGCCGACCGGGTTCGCGTCCACCTCCGCCACTCCGGGGCGCTGCCGCAGGACGTGTTCCACGACCGCCTTTGAGCTGGCCCAGTGCAGGCCGCGGACCTCCACGACGGTGCGTTTCAGAAGCGGGGTCATTGCTCCTCCTTCGGCTCAGCTGCTGCCGGACGGGCCGACCTTCCGCCCGACGTCGTTGAAGATCATCGTTTGAAGGGTGACGGCCGTGAGGCGAGGTCGGTGCTGGCAGGACCCTGAATTACCGTACCGTCGGTGGCAAACCTCGAGCCATGGCAGGGGCAGTCCCAGGTCACGTCGGCGACATTGAATTCGACAGTGCAGCCCAAATGCGTGCAGATCGCCGAGACCGCACTTAAATTACCGGCCGGATCAGCGTAGACGGCGACCTTTTCGCCTTTGCGTTCGATGACCGCCCCCTCCCCCGGGGCAGGAACCATGGGCGCATCCGTGTCTTCCTGATCCGGCGCTGCCTGCTGTGGCCCGGGCGGAATCGGAACGCTGTGGCCAGCAGGCGAGCCGCCCTCCGCCCGGGCAGCCCGCGTGCTGTCGAACACACGCGCCCACGGGTTTCCCCGGCCGCACAAAGTGTCGGCGAGGATCAGGGCCGCGGCAGTGCCGTTAGTCAAGCCCCACTTCCTCAAACCTGTGATCACATGGATGTGGGTGGAGTCGGAGGACATAAGGCCTACATACGGCAGGCCGTCTACGGGGATGCCATCCTGGGTGGACCAGCGGAATACGGGCTCACGGGTGCCGAGACGGTCACGGCTGAAAGCGGCCAGCCGGCGATAACGCTCCGCCGTGTCGCCGGAGTCCTCTGCTCGGTGGCCTTCGCCGCCGGCGAGCACGTAACTGGCGCCATCGACGTCAACGGCCAGAATCGAGCGCATCGGCTCCTCAACGCTGATAAAGGTCCCTTCCAGCGGCGCGGAACCCGCTCGGCTGGCGATGAGGTAGGAGCGATGCAGGATACACAGCGCAGCAAAGCTACCCTTGTCGCCGAAGGGCACATTCGTGGCCACAATTGCATCCCGCGCACGGATGGATCCACGCTCCGTCTCCACGACAACCGGCGAGCCGTCCCGGAGCGCGAGTGCCCGCGACCGCTCGAACACAAAGCTGCCCGCGCCATCGACCGCGCGCGCAAGGCCTTGGAGGTATCTCACAGCGTGGAGCTGCGCCTGATTATCAAAGCGAACTGCTCCCTTGACCGGGAACGGCAGCGGCACATCGGGGGTATAGACGGAAGGAAGGCCGAGCCTGGCGGCCAAAGCGGCCTCGTCCCGGACGAGGCTCACGGCCTCGTCGGTTTCAGCGTAAGTGAAATTGGGTACGCGGCGGAAACCGCAGTCGATGCCCTCGTCCGAGACGACGCGCGCGATGTGCTCGACGGCCGCCTGGTTCGCTTGCCCGTAGCTGCGCGCCGTGTCAGCGCCGTGGCGCCCTGCAAGCTCGGAGTACACCAAACGATGCAGGGAGGTTACCTTGCCGGTCGTGTGCCCGGTTACCCCTGAACCGACTTGCGCCGCCTCTATTACCGCAACCGACTGGCCAGCACGTTTCAGGGCCAGCGCTGCAGTCAGCCCCGCAACGCCACCGCCGATCACCGCGATGTCAACATCGATGTCGGTGTCGAGCGGGGCATAACCGGTGGTCCCAGCGGTGGCAACCCAAAGGGAAATGACCTGCGCCTGCAACTTATCGCCCATAACAATGCCTTCCTACGAACACACCGTACTGTTCCGATCAGCGTGCTGTCCCGCGATACCGCTTGGCAAGCGACCCGCCTAAGCCGCTAGGCAACGACACCTCAGCGGGAATGGACTGCAAGAGGGAATCACTACCACCCGGCCTCAGTCACGCGGCCGCATGAGCGGCGGGTTGAGCACGGACCGCGTGGGCTGGCCCGCGGCCGGACGGGCTGCCCCGGCCAGCCGGAAAAGCGCAGCGGGGCGGCCGGTCTCGCCCGTCGTCATCCGCCCGGTGTCCTCCAGAAAACCGGGCGTTCCCGTGGCCTTGCGGTGGAAATTCCGGGGGTCCAGGCGTGTGCCCCAGACGGCCTCATAGACAGCCCGGAGCTGGGCGACGGTGAACTCCTCGCCGCAAAAGGCTGCCCCCAGCGGCGAGTATTCGAGCTTTGACTTTGCCCGCTCCACCGCGTCGGCAAGGATCCGCTCGTGGTCGAAGGCGAGCCGCACTTCGCCATCCAGGACCGTGCTGACCGGGTACCAGGCCGCGTGCTCGGCGTCGCTGCCGGCGGTCAGGACGGGAAAGTTGGGGGCGAGCAGCAGGTGGGCCACGGTGAGCACATCCCCGCGCGGGTCCCGTCCCCTCGGGCCGTAGCTGCCCAGTTGCTCCAAGTGGCCAGGGACGTGCTCGACGCCGGTTTCCTCCGCGAGTTCGCGGCCAGCCGCAGTCACCAGGTCCTCGCCCGGCAGCACGAAACCGCCAGGCAGGGCGAGCCTGCCGCGGAAAGGTTCAATGAGGCGGGTGACAAGAAGGACGTTCAGGACGTCGTCGAACACGGTAAGGGCGACGACGTCGACGCTCACCGGGAAGCGTGCAGGCGCCGGGTGGGATTCAGGCATGAACTCATCGTAGGCATTTATCGTCACCTTGACAATAAATCGGGGAGGGTCCTACGGTTCAGTTATCGTCAAATTGACGACAACATCGAACGACTAGGAGCATCCCATGGCCAGCATCAAGCGCTACCCCTGGATCAGCCACTTCCTCGGCAGCCCGACCGGCTATGTCGTCCACCTCCAAAAGGGCTCGGTCCGGCACCAGGGAGTTGGCCAGGCCTTCTGGTTCCGGCCTGCGAACTCCGTGCTCAGCGAGGTTCCCGTGGATGACCAGGAACTTCCCACGCTCTTCCACGCCATCACCCGGGACCACCAGGACGTCAGCGTCCAGGCGAACGTGACCTACCGCTTCATCGACCCCGTGTCCGTGTCCAGCCGGCTCGACTTCGGCCTGCAGCCGGCCGGTGACGCGCCGGCGACCGGGAAGGAGCAGGTGGCCACGATCATCGGCCAGCTGTGCCAGAGCCACGCGATCGATCACATCGCCACCACCACGCTCGCCGAGGCCCTGGAGCGCGGGGTCAGCCAGCTCCGCAACGTCCTCGCCGAGGCCCTCCGCGCGGACACCCGGCTCCTGTCCACCGGCATCGAGATCCTTGGGGTGCAGGTCCTGGCGGTCCGGCCGGAGTCCGACGTCGAACGGGCACTGCAGACGCCGGTCCGGGAACAGCTCCAGGCCGAAGCGGACCGGGCCGTCTACGAACGCCGGGCCGTCGCCGTCGAACGCGAACGGACCATCTCCGAAAACGAAATGGCGAGCCAGATCGAACTGGCCACCCGCCGCGAACACCTGGTCGGCCAGGAAGGCGCCAATGCACGGCGTGCGGCCGAGGAAAAAGCCGCCGCAGGGCTCATCGACGCGCATGCTTCGGCCCAACGCCAGGGCATCAGCGCCGATGCCGAAGCGAACCAGATCCGGCTCGTCGGCGAGGCGGCCGCGGCACGCGAAGCCGCCACCATGGACGTCTACCGGGACGTGGACCAGGCCACCCTGCTCGCACTGGCCCTGCGCGACGCTGCCGCTTCCCTGCCCAACATCGGCAATCTCACCATCACCCCGGACCTCCTGAGCGGGGCACTGGCCGGGCTGCTCCGGGAACCTGCGGGCGGTGCCGTTCCCGCCGGAGCGGCCGCTGTCACGGCTGGGACAGCCGGCCGGGTCGGGAAGTAGGAACCGGTCATGGCAAACCCCCGCCTCGTTATCGTCCACCGGCGGACCGAGCTCCAGGAACTCCTGGACCGGCACGCCACCCGCGGCCAGGCCGAATTCTTCCTCCGCACGCGCGGCCGCACCCTCCAGGATGTCCAGGAGCGCCACGACCGGCTCACCGCGGCCCTGGCGACCGTCCGCGCCGCCGTTCCGGCCGAATGGCGCCACGCCGAAGTGGAGCGCGCGGACCTGAGCCGCTTCCTGCTCACCCCGGAGGACATCATCGCGGTGGTGGGTCAGGACGGGCTGGTGGCCAACGCCGCGAAGTATCTCACCGGCCAGCCCGTCATCGGGATCGATCCGGAGCCGGGCGCGAATCCGGGTGTCCTGGTCAGGCACACGCCCGGCGCGGCGGCAAGGCTGCTGCAGTCGGCCGGCCACACCGGCCCGGCGGAGCGGCTGCGCTGCCAGGAACTCGCCACCGTGACGGCGCGGCTCGACGACGGGCAGGAACTCTCAGGGCTCAACGAGGTGTTCATCGGGCACGCCTCGCACCAGTCGGCCCGATACCAGCTCACGACGCCGGACGGGCAGGTCGAACGTCACTCCTCGTCGGGCCTGATCGTCTCCACGGGCACCGGCGCGACGGGCTGGTGCGCATCCATCGCCCTGGAACGCGGAGGTCGCGCCCTGCCGGCACCCACGGATCCCCGGCTCGCGTGGTTCGTCCGCGAGGCCTGGCCCTCCCCCATTACCGGGACGTCCCTGACCGAGGGTGTGCTGGCTGCGGGCGAAGTCCTCCGCGCCACCGTGGCATCCGACCAGCTCGTGGTGTTCGGCGACGGCATGGAAGGCGACCGCCTCACTGCGTCCTGGGGCCAGGAAATCACCGTCCGGCTGGGCGAACGGCCGCTGCGGCTCGTTGCGTAGGTCAGCCGGGACTAGTACCAGAAGATCGGCAGCCAGTCGCGGTTGTGCGCGTGCACCAGCGCGAGGAACAGAACGAAGTCAAAGAGCAGGTGAACTGTCACGACATAGGTGAGCGACTTCGTCAGCTTGAACGTGTAGCCCTGCATCAGTGCGAACGGGAACGTCAGTAGCGGGCCCCAGGACCGGTAGCCGATTTCCCAAAGGAATGACGAGAAGACCACTGCCTGCAGGATGTTGGCCAGCCAGTCCGGGAAGTGCCGCCGGAGCAGGGCGAAGGTGGTGCAGATAAAGAACAGTTCGTCCCAAATGCCAACAGTGTTCACGCCGAGAAAGAGCCGCCGGAAAGTGGCGGGTTCAGAGGCGTCCGGCCAGTTTTGATACACGCCCGTGCGGATCAGGTAGACCGGCAGAATTAGGTAGCCGAGCGCTGCAACAACGATCAAGTACAGCTTCGCGGCCAATGGCCATTTGTGGCCCGTGTGCACCGGAAATGTGATCAGCTTCTCGCGGTAAATGAACCGTGACACCAGCCACGGCACAAGCACGGCCAACGCAAGGGCACCGCCCATGAGCGTCATGTGCGGAACGCTCAAATCAGCGTTCAGCGGAACCAGGCTGATGATAACCATTCCGGCCGCCACCAGGGCAAGGTGCCGCACGAGTTCGCGGTCGACCGCTGCGGCCGTGACCAGGCTCAAGGCGAGCAAGCTGTAGCCCGCAAGGTCATTCTCGACACCGAAAAGCAGCACTCCAGAGGCCGAGAGCAATGCCGCTGGCACGAGCTTCCACGTGAGCGCGGTACGGGGCGGCGGCGTCGAGAGCGAGGTCACCCCACCAGCATCTCAGCGACGGTGCCCGTGCGAAACGCCGATTCGCCTCAGGCCGAAGTCCCCGTTAGAGTGACAATGCGTAGGGGAGTATTCCGAAGCGCTGCATCCGTCAACACGTCAGGCACCGTTGCCCGGCCGGGTGCAGCGGCCAGCCGGACGGCGGGCGGAGAGACTTATGAGGCTCACTGCTACCCACCTACGAAAGCAGGAACACTTTGTCTGTTTCTCCCCTGATCTGGGGCATCACCGTTGTGGTCATTCTGGCCCTGCTGGCCTTTGACTACTTCTTCCATATCCGTAAGGCCCACGTCCCCACGCTGAAGGAAGCGGCCGCCTGGTCCGCCCTCTACGTGGGTATCGCCATCATCTTCGGCATTCTCGTTCTGATCTTCGGCGGCCCGGCCATGGGCTCGGAGTATTTCGCCGGATACATCACGGAGAAAGCGCTTTCGGTGGACAACCTATTTGTCTTCCTGATCATTATTGCCAGCTTCCGCGTTCCGCGCGAGGACCAGCAGAAGGTGCTGCTCTTCGGCATTGTGTTCTCGCTGATTGCCCGCACCGGCTTCATTTTCCTCGGCGCGGCACTGATCAATTCCTTCGCCTGGGTCTTCTACGCCTTCGGTTTGATCCTGCTGATCACGGCCGGCAACCTGCTCAAGCCCGAACCCGACGGCGACGACACTGCCGACAACTTCATCATCCGGCTGGCCCGCAAGTTCTTCCACACCACCGATCACTACGACGGCGACAAGCTGTTCACGATGGAGAACGGCAAGAAGGTCCTGACCCCGATGCTGCTGGTCATGGTGGCAATCGGCGGCACCGACATCCTGTTCGCGCTGGATTCGATTCCGGCCATCTTCGGCCTGACCCAGAATGTCTACATTGTCTTCACCGCCACCGCGTTCTCGCTGATGGGCCTGCGCCAGTTGTACTTCCTGATCGACGGCCTGCTGGACAGGCTGATCTACCTTGCCTACGGTCTGGCGGCGATCCTGGCCTTTATCGGCGTCAAGCTGATTCTGCACGCCCTGCACGAGAACAACCTGCCGTTCGTCAATGATGGCCAGCCGGTCCCGGTCGTGGAGATCACCACGGGCCTGTCCCTGACCGTCATCATCGGTGTGCTGGTCTTTACCGTGGTGGCATCGCTGCTGAGCAAGGCAGGCAAGGCACAGACCGCGATCAATAATGCCCGCCGGCACGCGGTGAGCTACCTGGACCTCGAATACACCGCGGACCCCGCCGAGCGCGAGCGTATCTACAACGCCCTGCGGGAGGAAGTCCGGCAAATCGAACAGATGGAGCCGAAGTACCGCAACAAGGCCAAGGACGTGGACACCATCCGCGCCGAGGTGGCCGAGGCGAACCAGCAGCACGAACAGTACCTGGCCCGCTGATTTAGTCGCCGGTGCACGGGCCGGTGCAGGGGCGGAGCCCGCCCCTGCACCGGCCTTCCACGCATCCACGCCGCCCGCTAAGGTGCGGCCCCAGGTTCATAAGTTCCCGCGCTCCACTCCTGCCCTTGCGGGTCCACCACCCGTGCGCGACGGGCACCCCATTCAGTGCTTTCGGGCGCGATCACGCTGGTTCCCCCTGCGGCAACAGCGTTGCGATAGAAGGCATCGACGTCGTCGACAAGCAGGTAAAGCCCCTGCCCCGTGGATCGGCCGACCAGCGGCGGCCGTTGATACTTGGCATCATTGCTCGCCACCATGAGCACAGCATCACCGGGCCGGACCTCCGCATGAACGACCTGGCCCGAAGGCGCATCCTGGCGGCGCACCACGTCGAACCCGACCCGCTCCATCCATTCCAGCGCAGCTGGTGCATCCGGGTAGCTGAGGTAGGCAAAGAGTTTGCTTTCATGACGGGATGGTATTCCGGCCCGCGTGCCTTTGGAAACGCTCGGCCTACCTGCCTGCTAAACATCTCCCCTACCGAGGTACCGGCGACCTTGGCCCTGGCGTCCGTCGAGGGGGGTATCAGCGCGGGTGCGACCATCAGGCAGCGGGGACGACCCTGCCGATGTCCTCATCGACGCCTCGTTCGAGGACGACGTCGAGCTCGTGGTCATTGGCGTCCGGCGCCGTTCCCCGGTAGGAAAACTGTTCCTCGGGAGCACGGCCCAGAGGGTCATCCTCGAAGCGGGCTGCCCCGTTACTGCGGTCAAACCCATCGTGGGTGCCCGCGCTTGAGCCCCATCAGCTCTGCTCGTCAGCCGCAGGCACTACATCGAGAACTGCTGGACCGCGCTCGGCATCAACCCCAGAGTGTTGATCAATGCCAGCGTGGCTATGCCATACCCAATGGCCAGGGCAGCAATAGCTGGCCCGCGGCCTCGTTCGCCCCTCAGCCGGATCTGATTGAGGGCAACGTGTCCTGCCCCCACTGCAAAAACCGCAAGGACCGCGACGCCGAATACCCAGAATCCTGATGCAGCGATGACGGCGAAAATGATGGCCGCAACGGCCAGTTTGTTGAGTCGACCAGTTGATGTGCGGGCCGGCCCCATATACCCGGCGAGAAAAGGCAGTCTTGATAGCTATTCGGCGCTACCACCCGGTTCGGGTGAGGCGCCGGCCGGCGGAGCGGCCCTAGGGTCAGAACATGGGACTCTTACGGCACCGGCATGACGAACCCGCAGGCACACGGTTTCAGATGCGCGAAAAACTGCTGTCGATCGGGGATGACTTCTGGATCGAAAACGACCAGGGCCAACGCGCCTACAAGGTCAATGGCAAGGCGGTCCGGATCCGGGACACGTTCGTTCTCGAGGACACCTCGGGAAACGAGGTGGCGCGCATCAAGGAACGCAAGCTCTCAGTCCGGGACAAGATGGAGATCGAGCGCGGCGGCGATACCGCAGCCACTGTCCACAAGGCATTAATCGGGCTCCGGGATCGCTTCACCGTCGACATGAAGGGCGGCACCGATCTGAAGGCGCATGGCAACGTCACCAGCCACGAGTATGAGATAGAGCGCGACGGCCACACAGTTGCAACGATTTCCAAGAAGTGGTTCCGCGTGCGTGACTCCTATGGCGTCGAAATCGCAGCGGGCGAGGACGTTCCGCTTATCCTCGCTGTCACCGTTGCCATCGACTCGTTGACTTAAAGCCGTAAAGGTCGCGCACGATCTTCACGGGCCGCGATGCCAGGGGCGGCAGCATGTTATATCCCCCCGTTCCGGCGTAGTCTGGTCACACACAATTTGAGCGCGATAGCTGGTCGGTAAATGGCGCCGAATAACCGAATCGGATCTCGTCTGGCCGCGGCCCTTTGGAGAGTCGTCGGATTCTTAACAGTGAGCGTGATCTGCGGTGTTCTGGTCGCCAGCCTGGCGATCCCCGGCGTCGCTTCTGCCGGCGTCGCCATCAGCAGGTCAATCACCTACTTCAACAATCTCCCCGCTCAGCTGGCGGTTGCTCCGCCGTCGCAGTCAACCAAAGTGCTGAGTGCGGACGGACAGCCAATCGCAACCTTCTTTGCGGAGAACCGTGTGAAGGTCGGGCTGGACCAGATGTCGCCCTACATCAAAGACGCGATTGTCGCCATCGAGGACAGCCGCTTCTACGAGCACGCCGGCATCGACCCGCAGGGGATTCTACGGGCGCTCACCTCCAACCTGACGAGCGGCGGCCGGCAGGGCGCATCCACGCTGACCCAGCAGTACGTGACGAACGTGATCAATGAATCCCTCTTGTCGGCGGACAGAAGCGATCAGGTCATCCTCAGCGGGCAGAAGAGCCTCGGCGACAAGGTGCGGGAGATGAAGCTCGCCCTCGAGCTGGAAAAGAAATACACCAAGGACCAGATCCTTGAGGGCTACCTCAACATTGTGTTCTTCAACCGGGACGCGTACGGCATTGAGGCCGCCGCCCGGCATTTCTTCAGCACGTCCGCTAGGGACCTCACCCTGCCGCAGGCCGCCCTGCTCGCCGGCCTGGTCAACAGCCCCAGCTTCTACGATCCCACCGCCCATCCGGAAAACTCCATCAAGCGGCGCAACCAGGTCCTGGACAAAATGCTCAGCGAGGGAAAAATCCCCCAGGCTGATCACGACGCCGCCGTCGCCACCGGTGTCGAGCTGAAGATCGCGCCTGCAAAACAGGGGTGCTCGGCGGCCGACATTGCGCCGTACTTCTGCGACTACGTTTCCCACCTGATCCTCAACAACCCGGCCTACGGTGTCGACGCCACGGATCGCGAGAAGAAGCTGTACCGCGGCGGCCTGACCATCACCACTACGCTGGACAGCAGGCTGCAGGCGGCCGCGCAGGAGCAGGTCGACGCCACCGCCGGGGCCAACCCGGACAAGTGGGGAGCGTCGCTGGTCTCGATCGCGCCAGGCACGGGCAGGATCCTCGCCATGGCGCAAAACACCGTGTTTCTTCCCGCCCCCGGCAAATTCGATACCCAGCTCAACTTCAATGTGGATGCCAAGGACGCCGACGGCAACGACCTGAACGGCGCCGGCGGGTTCCAACCCGGTTCCACGATGAAACCGTTCACATTCGCGGAATGGCTCAATGAAGGCAGGTCCATGGTCGCCGAGGTCGACGCCGCCCAGCGGAGTTATCCGTTGGACTTTCCCTGGAAGTCCAGCTGTGGCAAGGTCCTCGGGGCCTACAATACGGCCGAAAAGGCCCTCGGCGCTGCCGACGACCTCCAGAACAACGACGAGGGCTACTACCGCAAAATGCCCGTCAATTACGGCCTTTACAACTCCATCAACACGGCAACTTTCGCGGAGGCCGCCCAACTGGACTTCTGCGGCATCCAGAGAATGGTGGATGCCGTGGGACTTCACAGCGGGGTGGATAACGCCCCGGTGAACATGCACCAGCTGGGCAATCTGCTGGGTGCCATTGGTGTGGCGCCGCTCCATCTGGCCAATGCCTTTGCGACGTTCGCCGCTGACGGCACTTATTGCGCCCCGATCGCCATCGCGGGCGTGACCGACGCATCGGGTCGGCAGCTTCCGGCCCAGATTAGCGACTGCCGCAGCGCGGTTAAGCCCGAGGTAGCCCGCGGCGTGAACTCCGTGCTCCAGGACGTGCTGAAACGGGGGTCCGGAATCTACATCCAGCCCAAGGTCCAGGATCAAGTCCCGGTCGCGGCCAAGACCGGCACGTCCAACACCAACGGCGCGACCTGGGTGGTGGGCTACACCACCGGCCTTGCCACGGCGTCCTTCTTCGGGGACACCCTGGACGGCCAGAATCGGCCCGGCCAGAACGTCACCATCAATGGCAAGTTCTACAAGAACATTGACGGTTACATGCTCGCCGGACCGCAGTGGGCGAACTACATGCAGAAGGTGGCCGGACTCTACCCGGCCGCTGCCTTCGCTCCACCGCCCGAGTCCATGACCAAGCCCTGAGCTGCCGCTGCCGCCGCCGCCGTCGACTACCAGCGGAAGACAGGTGCAGGCATGTTTGGCTTAAGTCAGAGTCCACGAGCGCTTTGACAGGCCGAACCAGAACCCATCGATCGCGGTCTTGGCATGCAGGTCACCGGACGCGTAGGCTGCCCCGAGCGCCACATACAGCGGGGCCCAGTGTTCGCTGCGAGGGTGCGCCTCGCGGGCCGCCGGGGCCTTGTGGAGGAAGTCCAGGATGGAGTCGACGTCGCCGCGCGCCATTGCCTCCTCAGCCCAGTGATCGAACTCACGGGAGACCGAGGGCGGGGCACTGTCGGGTCCGCCGGCGGGGTTGAACCAGCGCAGGTTGTGCGTGGTGAACCCCGAACCGACGATCAGCGTGCCGCGGTCGCGCAACGGCGCCAGCGACTGGCCCAGATCGAACAGTCCCTGCGGGTCAAGGGTGGGCATGGACATTTGCACGACCGGTACATCCGCGTCCGGGAACATCTCCTTGAGCGGGACGTAGGCGCCGTGGTCCAAGCCGCGGCTCTCGTCGCGCTCGACATGGTGGCCATGGCCGGCCACGAGCTTCTCCACCTCGGTCGCCAGCGCGGGGGCCTGCGGGGCGTCGTAGGTGACGTCGTAGTACTTCTGGGGGAAACCGCCGAAGTCGTAAACCAGTCCCGGATTGCGCCCGGTGGCGCTGAGCGTGACCGGGGCGTTTTCCCAGTGGGCAGACACCATCAGGATGTCCTTGGGCTTGTCAAAGGTGCCGGACCAATCGCTGAGTTCGCGGGTCCAGGTGGCGTCGTCAGCCAGCGGCGGCGCACCATGGCTGAGGAAGAGAACCGGAGGGCGGTCAAGTGTCGATGTCATGACATCACTCTATCCGGTTTTACTTGAAGGTTCAAGCGTCTCGACCCGCTCTTTTATCCAGTCGAACGCGACATCCGTCGCCGAACATGCGTGAGCTTCGGCTAGTGGCCGGACCGGACGGCCAGAAGCGGCCCAGCCTTCACGGTCGGCACTGTTGCCCCGGGTTTGGACAGGCCGCGCCTCGCTCTGGGCACACAACGAGGCGCGCCCCCTCGGCTGGAGGAGGCGCGCTCGGATGGTGCGGGCTTCGGGCTACACGGCCGTATATCCACCGTCGATCGGAATGGTTGCGCCGGTGATGAACTTCGCCTTGTCGCTCGCAAGGAAGGTAATGAGGTCGGCGACCTCCTGTGCCTCGCCGACGCGACCGGCCGGATGCAGGTTTGCGTACTGCTCGAGGGTCGGCTCGTCGATGAGCGGCGTACGGATGACGCCCGGGGCCACCGCGTTCACGCGGATGCCTTCCTTTGCGTACATCGTCCCGGCGGCGCGGGTCATGTTCACGACGCCGCCCTTCGAGGCCGAGTAGGCGATGTTGTTCGAGACGGCCACGAGGCCGAACATCGAAGCGAGGTTGACTACGACGCCGCCCTCGCCCTGCTTGAGGAGCTGCCCGATGACGTACTTGTTGGTGTAGAAGACGCCCGAGTAGTCGATGCCGTTGGTGCGCTCCCAGTTTTCGACGGTCGAGGTGACGACGTCGCCCTCGCCTCCGACACCCGCGGAGGCGACGGCAATGTCAAGACGGCCGAATTCCTCGACCGTCTTCGCGACCGCAGCCTCAACGCTCTCGGCTTTTGAGACGTCGCCCTGGACAAACTTCGCGCCGATCTCGTCGGCTACTTCCTGCGACTTGGGATTGAAGTCGAAGATCATGACCTTCGCACCTTCGGCAATGAAGGTTTTTGCGGTGGCGAGACCGAGCCCCGATCCGCCGCCGGTGATGAATGCGACCTTGTTCTCGAGTTGCATGAGTCAGTCCAATCTGTAAACGATTTTGCGGTCACGGTCGTGTTGGCGTTCCCGCGATACGCATCTATATGCGTATGCATCTATATTGCCACTAATACTTGAAAAGTCAACCGATGTGTGCCGCCTCACATCGCTTGCGGCTCACGAAGTCCAAGGGACCCGGCGTCGGGCGTTCGACCGTAATACGCTGAGCTGTTGGCAGCCAGCTGGCCCGCAAACACAGCCATGGCGACTGCCCAGGGCGCACCTGCACCGATGCCGGCGGTCATGCACCGTTGCCCACTGTTCACGCTCCTGACCTTGAGGCCCGGCGGCGCGCGCTCCACAGTGGAGCCATGACACGACAGAACAGACACACCGCCCAGGGGTTTGCCTGCGACTCCTGCGGTCAGCTCCCCCATCCCGCAAAGGGCAGACTCACCCTGGCCAACATCGCGGCCATGCTGCCCATAGAACTCGTGGTCCACGCCGCCGTAGTCAACACGGCACTGCCCTACGTTGTGAAGGTACTGGTCCTGATGGTCCTGAAGGGCAGGACAAGCTGGCGGACGGTGTCTCCCGCGTCGAAGCCAACATCCTCGTCCGCAGAAGTCATCAGGTCACAGGCGGCGTGCTGAACGAGCTGGTCGTGGCGGCGCCGGACCACATCACCCATGCCGAGCTGAATCCGCCCGCGCCCATCGACTTGCCGAACTGGCCGAACTTACTGAGCTGACGCACAGACATGCTGTCTGCCCTTTGCCGTAGGAAAGCGCGATGCGGCTTCCCTCGAATGACCGGCCGGCTCAGTCGCCGACCGCCTCGCGGCCCCGGCGGACGATGAGCGGGTCGGCGTCGTGGACCACCGAGGTGTCTTTGCCGTCGTAGTCGAACTGGTTGAGGAAGAAGCGCATGGCGTTGATGCGCCCCCGCTTCTTGTCGTTGGACTTGATGGTGATCCACGGCGCATGGTCCGTGTCGGTGCGCAGGAACGTCTCCTCTTTGGCCACCGTGTAGTCCTCCCATCGGTCCAGGGAGGCCAGATCCATCGGCGAGAGCTTCCAGCGCCGCACGGGATCGATCTGCCGGATCGCGAAGCGGGTGCGCTGTTCATGGCGGGTCACCGAGAACCAGAACTTCGTCAGGTGGAGGCCGGAGTCCACCAGCATCCTCTCGAAGAGCGGTGCTTGAACCATAAACGTGTCGTACTCCTGTTGCGTGCAGAAGGCCATTACCCGCTCGACATTCGCCCGGTTATACCAGGAGCGGTCAAACATCACAATCTCCCCGGCCGAGGGCAGGTGCTGGATGTAGCGCTGGAAATACCATTGGCCCTGTTCACGGTCGGAGGGTTTGGCCAGCGCCACGGCCCGGGCGGAGCGGGGATTCAGGTGCTCGGTGAAGCGCTTGATCGTTCCGCCCTTGCCGGCCGCATCCCGGCCCTCGAAGACGATGACATGCCGGTGCTCCTGGTCCTGGCCCCAGTACTGGAACTTCAGCAGCTCAACCTGCAGCCGGTATTTCTCCAGCTCGTAGTCCTCACGGGACATCCGTTCCTGGTAGGGATAGCCCTCCCGCCACGTCTCCACGGCCGAACCGCCGGGATCGATCAGTTCCGGGTCCTCGCCCTGTCCGCCGCGCACCGAGTAACCGAGCTCAACGAGATTGTCGATGGCGTGGCGCAGATTGTCCCTGACCCACGATTGATCCCCTGGTGTCCACGGCGCGGCCTGCGGCATCCGGCACTCCTTCCGGCCTCAACGAACCGACGACGGCATTCTAACAGGGCGGACAGGCAGGAAGGTGGAGAACGGCGGCCAGGGTGCGCACATCGCATGTCCATTACGTGCAGCGCTATCGTCAAGGGAGCGGAGGATCCAGGCGGTGCGCGCGGGTATTTTATAGACGGTGCCTGCGTGAAACCTTGTCGGGGCCGGGCCGTCCCAGCTTGTCAGCGCGACTTCCCACTCCGCGGGAAAGTACTCCTTTGGCGCTTGGTGCGGCACATCCTTCGAGGACGCGTTGAAAACGATGAGAAAGTCGCGTTCGGGTTCGTGCCGGCGGGTCCGCACGCCCTTGCCGCTCAGGTTGCAGGCCAGGGACTTTCACCAGGACTGGTCCCGCTGCTCCGCTGTTCGGGTTCGTGCCGGCGGCGTTGAGCCAAAAGATGTCCGGCAGCCTGGCGCCCTCGGCCGGGGCCACCGGCCTGCCGTCGAAGAAGGTGCGGCGGCGGAACACGGGGTAGTCCCGGCGCAGCCTGACCAGCTTCGAGGTGAACTCGATCATGTCCTTGTCGGCAGAAGCCCAGTCAATCCACGACATCCCGTTGTCCTGGCAGTAGGCGTTGTTGTTGCCGCTCTGGCTGTGGCCCAATTCGTCACCGTGGCGCAGCATGGGGACACCCTGGGCCAGGACGCAGGTAATCATGAGGTTGCGCATTTGGCGTGCGCGGAGGGCGGTGATCGCCGGGTCCGTGGTGGGTCCCTCGGCGCCGCAGTTCCAGGAGCGGTTGTTGGACTCGCCGTCGCGGTCGTTTTCGCCGTTCGCCGTGTTGTGCTTGTGGTCGTAGGAGACGAGGTCCCGCAGGTGAAGCCGTCGTGGGCCGTTACGAAATTCACGTACTGGGCTGCCGGCCGTCGTCCTGGTAGAGATCGGCGGAGCCGGTGAGGCGGTTCGCGAGCTCGGCGGTGAGACCCGGTGTGCCGCGCCAGAAGTCGCGGGCGACGTCGCGAAATTTGCCGTTCCATTCCACCCTGCTGGCCACCGGGCCGATGACCAAGCGGCCCGACGCCAAACCGATCACCACATCAATCACCACATATGGTGACGCCCGGTCACCACATGCACCGGTAGCTTCGAGTTGTCCCCGGCACCCGTCCCGGACCATGACGTTTGTTTCAGCACTCGTTATTGCGTGCACTCCCCCACAGTCAAGAGCCTCTGATGTCCTCAAAGATTCAAGTATTCCTGCCTGCCGCATTCATTAAGGTCTCTGCCTTCGCAGGATTTCTCTCCGCAGCCATACTGGTGGTGAACGCGGCCAAGCGGGCAGGTGTCATCCCCACATCGCCTTTCACCCAACTGGCTGCACCGATTGCTCAACTCGCCGCCATCGGGCTGGTGATCGGAATTTACTTGCTGATTTCCCGCGAACCCGGCGCGCTGGGAACCGTAGGTGCCATGCTCTCCGTGTTGTCACTGGCCGGCCTCGTCGGAGTCGAGTTTGTTCTCAATCTTGTCTTTCCCTACGTAGATCGAGGTGCGGTCACCGTTCTTCGCGCCGGACCGCTTGGTATCGCCCTGACAGCCGTTTCGGTGCTGTTCCTGCTAGGTACTGTGGTCTTCATGCTGGCGCTCTGGCGCACCGATGGCGTGCCCAAGGGTGCGGTCGTCCTCTACACGGCGAGTGTCATTCCCATCGCCTTGCATACAGTTTTTCCGGAAGCTGTGCTGCAGCTGGGCCTGGTCGGGCTGGCCGTAGCTATCACTTGGCTAGCCTTCTGGATGCTTCGGCGCATCCCCCAAGAAGCCAGCGAAGGGACTGCGGTTCGGGGACCGGCAACCGGGGCCATCGCGGGATAGGTGCAGGTGCCGCCGGGCTCCGGGAACAACAGACGGCGGCCGGGGTATCCGGCCGCCGTCTGGGAAGTGCTACTGGGTGTTCAGCACGTTCCAGAGAATCAGGTCATGGGCATGCCTGGCCTTGTCGTCCCCGCGGAAGTCCGCCTCCTTGATGCTGCCTCCGGTGTCGATGCCGATGCTGGAGGTCGATGCGAACCGCCCCATCATCGACTTGTTGGACAGCGTGGAGACGGACCGGATGTTCTTGTACGGCACGGAGACGATGGCGAGCTTGTTGCCCACGAAGCTCTTGTCCTGCAGGATGACCCGCATGTTCGTGATGCCGACGAAGCCGGTGCCGACGCCGATTGGATGAGTGGTGCGGTGTGACGAAGGTTAGTCGCGGAGCGGGACACCGTTCGCGTCGGCGCGGAAGTAGGCCGAGCCGGCGATGATCATGATGCCCTCGATGACACCCCACAGGGCGACGATGCCGAAGGTGACGGCGCCCAGGACCAGGGTGAGGATCAGCTGGATGACCGCGATCTTGGTGAAGCCCAGGTAGAAGCGGTGGATGCCGAGTCCGCCCAGGAAGATGCCCAGGAGCCCGGCGACGATCTTGGATTTGGGCTGCGGGTAACCGTAGACCGGGTTCGGCACCGGCGGCTGCTGCTGGTACATCGGCTGCTGGGGCGCGGGCGGGTAGGCCTGGTACTGCTGGGGCGCCGGCGGGTGCGCCTGATACTGGGGCTGTCCCGCGTACGGCTGCTGCGGACCGGCCGCGTAGCCCTGCTGCTGATACTGCGGCTGCTGAGGCTGTGGCCCGGACGGGTACTGCTGGCCCTGGTACGGCGCGGCCGGCGGCTGGTCGTAGCCTTCCGGCGGAACGGCGTTCGGGTCGGGGTAGGGCTGGGTCACGGTGATGCCTTTCGGTGAGGTGATGATGCAGCCCACGGCGTCCGGGCGGCAGCACCGTCAACGACAGCTTTCCCCCAAGAATCCACGTGCCCTCATCATTGTGACGGAACAAAGCTGTTTAGCATGACGTCACGCGCTGCAAGTCTCAGCCGAATGCGCCGCGCGCGTCCGATTCGTTGTCGAAAAGCCTGCAGCCCCAGTAAGTCCCAAGGTCCAGGTCGCCAGCCGGCAGCCCTCAGACCCTGTCCGTCATACCCGCGCAGGACTACGATCTTGCCTGTTGACCAAACGCACTGTGACCAGCACAGGTGGGGACGCAGAGTGAGGAATACGCTGTGAGCGGAGGGACAAGGCTGAGCGGACCGCACTGGCGGCGGGTGGTGGCAGCCCTCGCCAACAACGACGCACGGACCGCCTACGCGCAAATCGTGCTGGGCGCCAAGCTATCCGACGTGGTTGCTGGTCTGAATGACCAACGGCGAAACCGGGCCATCGCCGCCCTGCTTGAGTCAGGGCTCGTCGAACGGAATGCTGCCAACGAACTGGAGGCGTCTGAGGCGATCTTCCGCGACCTGCTCAGGCAGCAACCCCGGCGACAGGCGCAAACCGGAGTGGCTCGCTTCATGCGCCTGGGCAGGATTGAGCGGTATCCAGCCAACAAGGCGGAACGGCGGGAGCTCCTGGCCTGGATTGTCAGCGAAGTCATCGAGCCGGGCGAACAGCTAACCGAAAAGCAGGTCAATGAACGGCTCCTCAGTTATACCGATGATGTGGTTATGCTGCGCCGCTACATGATCGACTTCGGACTATTGGAACGGACGCCCTCCGGCTCCTCCTACTCGCGGCACCACGAAACATAGGTGTGGAACCTTGGCGTTCTCCTAGCGTCAAAACCTTTCGGAGGGCCAACTCAGCGCAGAATGCAGTGGTTCCTTGTGCCACCGCGAGCGTGAGGATGTCAGCGCCAGTCGTCGATCACGTAAGCGTCGGGATGGCTGTAGCCGGGCTCGTTGGGCCGGTGCATGGTCACGCCCTGCAAGCCGGTGCGGAAAGCACGGGCGACCATGCGCTGATAGGCATCCGGGCGGCCCAGATTCATCCCGGCGTCGAGCTTAGCCAGTCCGCGCTCGGCGGCCAGTTGCTCGCAAGCGTCGAGTAGTCGTTCGAATCTGTCACCAGCTTGCCGGCCGGGGCGTACGGCACCGAACTTGACCAAGCACACATCCGCGCCGGCCTCCGAGCCAGGTCCGCAGTGACACACGGCCAGCCCGTCGAGTCCCGACTCGCCCGGTGGCAGGACGGTATCGCCGAGTCCCTGCGCGTGCGTGGCCACGATCTCGCGTTCCAGGTCCAGACCCTCGTACACGGCATCGGTCAGGGCGCGACAGGCACTGAGGTAGTCGGGCCGTTCGACGGCGGACAGTTCGGCATACGTAACCCGGCCCGGCACCGCGCCACGGACCGCGACCTGCTTACGCATGACGGCGGTCAGGAACCGGGGCCAGAAGCCGTACCGGCGGTAGAGCTCGAGGTGTTTAGGACTGTGCGAGAAGGTGAACAGGCCGAGGTGGCTACTCCCCCAGGTCTCGAAGCAGCCCATGATCGGCTCCATCAGGCTTTTGCCGACGCCGTGGTCCCACAGGTCCGGGCGCACGGTCAGCGGTCCGAAGAACCCGACGCTGCCCCAGTTGGCGGCGAAGTTTGAGCCGGCGAGATCGCCGTCGACCGTTGCGGCGAAGGCCGCGTGCGGATCGGCGGCAAAGCGAGTGTGGACGTAGTCGGCGGTCCCGAACGGATCGGGGACCCCGAGGAACGTCCCGAACGCCGCCCTGCAGATCTCGTCGGCGCGATCGAGCTCCGTCTCGCGCAGCGGGCGGACCGACACCGGGCCCCCGATACTCTTTCGCACGGTTTCCTGTGCGGTCATGAGTCTCTCCCTCCACGACGTCTTCTTGCATCCAACCGCCTGACGCAACCCATCGAAAAACGAGTCGGACGCTCCCGGCGATCGTGTCCCGTGGGGTGGTGTGAATCGTTGGGCACGTTGCTTTGCGGTGGTGTGCATTATGGCGTGAGTCGGGTGGCCTCGTCCAGCACCCGCGTTTACTCATCAAAGATGCCCGCGGTGTGCGCGCCGTGTTGTAGTTCGCCGGTCCCGACATTGTGAGCCATGGAGCTTTCGTTGAATGAACGGGAGTCTGCCCCGAAGATTATCGCCAGACTGACTGACGCGGTTTCGCCGCCGTCGTCCGCGACCCCCTGATCCGGCAGCCCAGGGGGCCGGACTTCTGGCCCCCTGGGCTGTCTTAAGGCGTCATGATAACGAAGCCAGCCGGCGGGATGCTGACGCTGATCGCCAGACCGTTCCGCCCCTCGACCGCCACCGGCGACCCAACCTGGGTCGGGTCCGTGGAATAGGCGCATTTAAATTTGGCACCAATTGCATGCAGGCGCGCGTCAATGGTCACCCATGCTGTCCTTGTCGCTGCCAGGTCGGTGTTGATGGCACACACCACTTCCCTGTTCGACATGATCCGGCTCCAAGCCACAATGGAGGTCATCCGCCCCTCACCGATCCGGTTCGGATACCAGAAAGCGACGCCGTCCTCGGAGATTGGCCGCAGATACTGCCGGCCGCGGCGTATGGCGAGGTCGCTCTTCCGAACAGACAGAATCTTTGCAAGCTCAATGTAGGTCGTCGAATTCTCGTTGAAAAAGTGCCTGTCCCGGCTCCTGAATGAACCGAAGCCGGCCCCGAACATCGCTTCCCGGATATAGCGATCCGCCTTGTCCTTGGGATCGGGAGCGGGATTGAAGTCGGACGGAAACTTGCCGTCGAAACGCTGTTCGCTTCCGTAATAGATGCAAGGGATACCCAGCGTCGTTGCATTCATGGCCAGGATGGCGAGCTCGAGCGCACGCCCTTCCTGATCCGCTGCGAACCGCGCCTTCCATTCCTTGTCCAGCCTGACGAGGTCGTGGTCATCAAAGGCAGTGACCACGTGGTTACGGAACCACGTGTGAGACGGCTTGTCGACCTCGACTGAGTTCCGGAAGAGTTCGAAGTAGTTGGCCGGGTTCCCCCAGCCCTTGACGGCGTCCACCATGTATTGCTGAACGTCCCGCAGCCCCAGTGCCGCATCGAGCCCGGTCCGGTCACGGGTACTGATGGCCTCTTCCCGGCTGCCGGTAATCTCGCCGACCAGGAAGAATGAATCCTTGCCGATGGCCTGGGCGAACTCATGGATCTCGGAGGTAAAGAACCGGGTTGCCCCATGATCCATGTGTTTGACGGTATCAACGCGGAAGCCATCCAAGTCCGCATAGGCGATCCAGTACTGGTAGGCCTCGGTGAGGGTTCGAAGGGCTCCCGACGGCGTGTAGTCGGACAGCGGTCCAGTCCCCTGGTGAACGTTTTTCAATCCGTCGAAGTCGCCTTCGGTGGTCTCCGGCCTGTCGTCCCAGTGGGCAATGTTTCCCATGCGGGTGAAGGCGTCCGCGGCCTGGAGCTCTTCCGGCCAGACTGCACTGTCCACGTCCACCGGATTGACCGGCGCCGGAAAGGGCAGCGTGGGGGCGCCAGTGGGATCCCGCCACCCGAGCACGGGATAGGTAGTCCCGCTCCAAGCGGGTGTGTAAAGCTTGCCGGTCGGATCGGCGGTGTTGTACTGGAACACGTCGGCGGAATGGTTGAGGATCACGTCCAGGATCACGTAGAGCCCGGCGTTGTGCGCGGCTGCGACGAGGTCCTTGAAGTCCTGGTCCGTGCCGAAGTGCGGGTCGACTTCAAGGAAGTTCTGTATCCCGTAACCGTGGTAGTCGTCCACCCCGGGGCGCTGCCGCAGCACGGGGCTGATCCAGAGGGTCGTTATGCCCAGTCTCTTGAGGTAGCCGATCTTGGATGTGATCCCCTTGAGGTTGCCGCCGAGCCATCGGGCCCCGGCGGACTCCCACTTCAGTGTGTCAGCCGGCGTCGTGACCGCGTTGCCTGCGTCGCCCGGGGCAAACGGCGGGGTATTCCCTGGGATGGCCTGGCCGGCCACATCTATGTAGCCGTCTTCCTTGCCGTCGGAAAACCTGTCGATCAGCAGGAAGTAGATCACCTGGTCCGACCAATCGCGGGGAGACGGGTGGCGGTGGTTCTCTTTCAGAAGTTCTATCCACGGAATGTTTTTGATCGAAAGCATCATTGCCTCACTATCAGATTTGCGAGGTTTGCAGGAAAAAGCAGGTTACGCCCTGCTTCCCAAGAGACTGCCCACCCCCCTTAGGTTGGAGTCCTGCCTGAATTACGGTCAGACGCATTGCGCCGCTCGTTTATCACGCGTCCGGGCACCGCTAAGAGGCGGGCACCGCTAAGTGGCTGGCACCGAACAGCATGATGAGCCCAGTATGGCGAAGGGGGCCATGACGCGGAAGTGGGTTCCGGGAACTAGCCACGTCCGGGCTGTGGGCGTCCCATGCAGGGCCGGCTACTAGGGTTCCTGCAAGACCAACCCGAAGCAAATTCATGCCTGCACCATCCGCTGAGCACGACCGGACCGAGCCTTTACGGCAAAATGCCTCTATAACGGTCTGGTCAGCTGCTTCAGCGGCCCGTCAGGACCGGTCAGGGCCAGGCCCTGCTCCTTGGGGCCAGCTCACCAGCGGGCAGGCCCACCGCGCGGCGTGTCGAGCCAGATACACGCTAGATTCCACAGTCCCCCACGACGGGCTGCCTGTGCGACGACGGCAAAGGAGGCTAGCCGCGGGAAAAACGGGCGAACCCGGCGTGAAGGTCACGGACTATGACGGATTCGGCGCCGAGGAGCTGTGCCTTCGCTCGAAGTTGCTTCACGAGGTCCTCGGTTGGGCGGCCGAATATTTCGATTGTTCTTAGCTTGATGAGCGGTGCGACTGGCGGGAACTTGGGGCCTGCCACCTTCATATGCAGCTCCAACGAGGCGACGTCAGGATGAAAATGGAGGACGCTCATGATGGATCCGTCCTCTGAGAAACAGACGCAGTAGGAAAAGATTCGCGGCTCATTCTGCTCAACGAACGCGGCGAGTTCTGCCATGGCTGCCTTGAGCTCCTCAAGTTTGCCGGCACGGACGTCGGAGGTATCAAGGTAAGCGATGGGATCACCCATGTCATCTCTCCCGTTGACGGTCCCGGCTGAACCTGTGGACCTGACTATTAGGCACAATTATCCGCTCGATCCTCGACGAAAGTGCGGCATTTTCTTGGTGGCCAGAACCTCGGACTGCAGTAACTTGACCCGGCGTGCCCTGAAATTTCCCACCGGGCCCATGCCCGCGACTACCTCACGGGGCGCGGAGCCGCCGCCGGCCTGAGCTGCCGCGGAGATGTGGGACAGTGGGCCCTCCCGGTGCGTTTGCGGTCGTAGAAGGCCCGGGGAACCGGGCGGCTCTTCAGGGCCGAGGGGTAGAAGACGCACAGAAGCCAGCGGTAGTAGCGGCGGAGGCGGTCGTGCGGTTGCCGGTGATCCGGCGAGCGCCGAGGCTGGGGCCGCAGACCTGAAAACCCGGTATCGCCGCCGCGCCGGGCTGCGACCGCAGCGTGCTCTTGACGCGGCCGGGCCACAAGCGTATACAAGGGCCATCCCGGTGTCGTCGCGGGGGTCACGGCCGCAGAACAAACGCGGGCAGCACGGGGAACGTCATTATGAACCACGGCGGAGCAGCGGAGTGAGGTGTGAGGGATGACCGGATTAGCTGCCCTCCGCGTCGTGGCGCTCGGCTGGGCGGGCTTCGTCGCCGCGGAAGCAGGGATTGCGGACGAATGGGGGTACTACTTCGGCGTCTTCGTGGTGGTGCTGGCCCAGTGCGCAGGTGTACCGCTTCCCGCCGTGGCCGTACTGCTTGGGGCCTACGCTTCGGCGCGCCACGGAGATCTGAACCTTGTTGCCGTTATCGCCGTCGGCAGCCTGGGCGCCATGCTCGGGAGCACTATTGGCTACGTACTCGGGCGGGTGGGAGGCCGTCCGTTGATGCTGCGACTTGCACAGCGCTTCCACGCCGACGAGAACCGCATCGTCCAACTGGAGTCGTTCTTCGATCGGCACGGCGGCTCAGCCTTGTTCTTCGGCCGCTGGGTCATTGTCGTCCGTCTCTGGGGCGCCATTGCCGCGGGGGCTGCCAAGATGCCGTGGCCCAAGTTCCTGCTGTGGACCATCACAGGGTCCATTGCCTGGGTCGCGAGCCTCAGCGTTCTCGCTTATCTGGCCGGGGCGCTGGCCCATGCCATCGGTGACGCTCTCGACATCGGCGGCTGGGTGCTGGTCCCCATCGTCGTGCTTGGTCTGGTGATTGTCTGGCGCCGGCGCAGACGCCGGAAGCTCAAGTCAGCGGAAGGGTCAGGGGGCGGCGTGCCCGACGCCGAATAGAGCCGGCGCCTACCAAAGCCGAAGACTGAAGGAATGCTTCAGGGTCAGAAAACGTGCCCTCGTACAGGCACGATCGCCCCGACGGCAGAGCAGGCCAGATCACGATTTAGTGCTCAGGTCGAGACCACCAATGTCAACAGGATCGAGTTGGACGAGGGTTACGGCTCGTCGAGCCAGTGGGCTTCGACGGGATAGTCCACCGGGCCGGTGCGCGGGCCGGCCGTCAGAATGCTCAGCTCCAGGATGTCTTCGAGCTGGCTAGCGCCAGGGGCCACGGTGTCTTCATCGGTCATGCGGATCTCATCGGCCACAGCTGGGGTTCCTTACCTGGTGTGTCGGATGGCGGTGACCTTTCACGGTAGCGGGAGTTCCTGCGCGTTCACTGGTGATAGGGCTGCGCCGCGCCAGCGTGCCGGCGGCCGGCGGAGCGGAGCGGGGGAGGCCGCCACGCACCTGGGGGAAGGTCCCGACGGCTGAAGTCGGACCCCTTCGACTGGGGTCTGGCCGCAGTCTCTCCGGTTGGGGGTTCTTCGGGCGTGCGTAGGACTTTCCCGGATTCCGCGCGCAGTCAGCAACCACCCCTCGGTTCACGAGTTCGGCCAGCAGCACGGCGAGGCGGTAGTCGGTGACGTCCTCCAGTGCCAGCTTGAAGTACCGGGCGGCGAAGTTGGACTTGCCTTTAAGCCATTCCAGCCAGCCGATCAGGCACAGCATCGGGGCACGCTGTCCTTCGGGGGTTGCCTTCATCAGTTCGAACGCGACTTCCTGGGCGGTGTCCACGCGTGTCCAGTCGGGGCGAGTGGGGAACACACCGAGCAGGACGGACGTAAATTGATCCAGTGCACTGGTGATGGCGTCGGTCATCAGGTAGTCCCGGGTGGTGGGGCGCTGGAATGCTGCTGACAGTTCCTGCGCGGTCCGGGCGGTCAGGGTGGCGGGGTTCCCCAGCACCTGGGCCCACGCGTCGCGGCTGTCCTCCAGTGCTTCGGGCCATTCATCGGGGCGGTAGGCTGCGATGGCTTCGCGGGTTCCCGCGTCCCCGGTGAACGGTGCCGGTTCGGTGAATCCGCTGACGTTGCTCCCGGCGTAGACCAGGGCGGCGTTTCCGGTGCTGGTGGAGATCGCGTCCAGCGGCTCCTCGGAGCAGCGCAGCGGGTTTGTCCAGAGGTACTTCACCCAAACTGCGGAGGTGACCATCCATGCGTCCCACAACGGCATCCCTGCCTGGTCCAGTTCGGTGCGGAGTGCGGCGACGTGCTCGGAGTAGGAGCGCGGGTTGTCGGAGCTGTTTTCGTCGGTGTAGATCACGAGGATGCTGCCAGTGGCCGCTTCGTCGGCGGTCAGGTAACTGACCAGCGTCTGAGCGTGGGCTAGCGGATCGGCGCCGAACGGGGCGTCCATGCGGAGCGCGGCACAGAGCCGGTTTCCCTGCATGGTCAGCACGTTGCGGTCTTGCTAACACTCTTCACAAGAAACGTACATCCTTTGGTTGCGTGAAGGCTGGCCGGCGACTCTTGGGGGCGGACGCCGACCAGCACTGACAGTGGAAGGTCGGCCGGATGCTTGATGCTCCGGCGGGGCGCTTACAAAGCAGTAATCGCTGGGGAACCCCGAAAGGTTATGCACCAATCGGAATTTCTTTTTCTTCCTTCGGCTGACCTCGACCGCCGGGACGGCGGTCGAGGTCACTCCCCGCGGGCAACAGCCTTCGCTGCCGGTAGCCGCAAGACCAAGTGCTTGCTCCCGGCCCTGGCGGGTAACCACGGCATCCTGGCGATCCTAGGCCGCCGGTGCTGCGTCCGGGCTCCGCTTCGCTGCCCATCCCTGGCAGCTAAATCCGTGTGCGCTGTCCCGCAAGCCGGTCCATCACCGCGCAGGCAAACCTCAAACGCTCACCATGTCAGTGCCAAGACATGGATGCCCGCATACCCCGCTCGACTAATGCCCGGTGATGGTGCCCCAAGTGCAACGCTCCTGGCGTCTCACAACCCTGGGGTTGCAAGAGTGGTCGTCGAGACACTCGAACGAACGGAGTCTTGCTAACTTTGCCCGCACCCAGGCAGTGGAGTTGCGATCGTCAACGGTCCATGCCCCGCAGGGCGGCATGAAAAAGAAAAAGAATTTCCGATCGGTGCGTAACCTTTCGGTGCTACCCCAACGATTACTCCTTTGTAAGCGCCGCTCGGAGCCAGGACCCCCATCGGGCACCGGCCGGCCTTCACCGTAAGCGCCGGCCGGCGCCTTCCCCCCATCTGGTCTCCGGTCGGCCCTTCACCGTAAACGCTTGCCGGCGCCTGCCCCCATCGGGCGCCGGCCAGCCTTCCATGCTGTTGCGGGAGAGTTCCCTGCTGATTTTGGACGGGAGCGGCCAAGTTCGTCAGCAATCGCCCGCAGCGTAATGCCGGCCGCGGTCAGGTCACGGATCGTCGGGTGGACGGCGAGGTGTGCGCCCGGACGCCCAAGGCCGCGGAAGTGACATGGAAAGACGGTCCGGAACCCTACCGGACCTGAGTGTGGTGTTCGGCGGTCACCCGCCGGGGAGAAATGATGAACAGGAACTTGGGAGAGCGCGTAAACCGTGACGACAGTAGCGAATAGATCGGCCTTGGACATTGCTGTTGACGTCCGGTTCACCCCGGCTGGCACTCCCCTGGCCGTCCGGCACGAGGGCATCATCTGGGCCGTGGCAGCAGATCCGGTGCACTGGTTCGCCAGGGAGGACTGGCGGGACACTCGGCGCACGGCTGCCGCGGGCAACGGTGACCTGGTGAGCATCGAATACTGGCGGATCCAGGTCAGATCCGGCACCCAGTCCCCGCTGCGGACCTTCACGCTCCGACGGAACCCGCTCTCCTTTCAGTGGGCGCTGGACAGCCTCAGCGGCGCGCGCGAAGTGTGAGACCTAGGGCTGCTTGGCGAAGTGCCAGATGTGAACCACCGTGATTCCGCGGTTTTGTTCAGCTACTACCCATGTCGAATGACTGATCTGGTTGGCGAAATCAATGGGTGATGTGGGGTCATCACCTGGCAGCTCAAGGGTACAGATCTTCGTGGCAACCTCGTGGGCGGAGTTCGAGCGGACGATGTATGTTCCTGGCAACCCTGACCTTGTGAAACCTGCCAACCAGGGCAGCACCCACACGGAGTGGCCGTGACCCCAAGCAATCGAGGCTACTTCAGTTTCAGCGTGTTGCAGGGAAGGGCCCGAGTCTCCGAAACGGGCAAGATGACCGATGATGCCAAGCAGCGACCCATGCAGAACTTTCCGACACGATCCGCTTACGCCGCCGGATTCCGGAGCTCATGCCTTCTCCCTCGCACGGCAGACGTGGATGAAGGCTAGTCTCGGTTTTTCCTGGCAGGGTGTGGCAGTCGAATCTCGCAGTTGCCAGAACAGCAATGAACCCGCCCGGGCTTCGGCCAGCGAGAAGCCTGCGCCCGGGGTGCAGGGCTCTTCCGTCTACGCGTAGACGGTCTTTTCGACTTTCCACTGCTTGAGCCTCGGGTAGACCCAGAAGGTGTAAATGCCCAGCGTGATGATGCTCAGGACCAGCCATTTGATCCACAGGCCGAAGATGCCCCAGCCGGTGCCGATGAACCGAAGCTGCCGGCCGTGACGATAGGTGTTCTCGGCCCGCCACCGTTCGACAAGGACGACGGCGAACGGGTAGCAGATGCCAATGGTGCCGATCGTGATCAGGACTCCCTGCCGGCGGACCTCGCCCCCGAAACCGAACAGAGGCCGGAGCCTGTCCCCGAGACCCAGCCCGCACGGTGATGGTACGCCGTCCCCCGGCGCGTGAAGCACCGCTAGGGCAGATCTGAGACGCCCGTATAGGTCGCGTAGGTGGCGGTTCCAGCCGGTTCGTGGACCTGAAGGGTGAGTCCGCCGGGGGTGGTCTGACTGCTGACGAGACGCAATCCCACGGACGGGCCGCCGTCGGGAAAGAGGCGGCGACCGAGACCGACGATGACGGGAGCAACGACGAGCCGGAACTCATCGATCAGCCCTGC
Organism: Arthrobacter ginsengisoli; assembly: GCF_031456935.1. Taxonomy (NCBI): domain Bacteria; kingdom Bacillati; phylum Actinomycetota; class Actinomycetes; order Micrococcales; family Micrococcaceae; genus Arthrobacter; species Arthrobacter ginsengisoli. The sequence goes on from NZ_JAVDVQ010000001.1 coordinate 362,273, forward strand.
GGCCAGCAGGGATTGGGCGAGCCGAGCGCTTCCATGGATCTGGAGTTCCCGTCCGGGTTGCCTCTTCAATTCTGCGACCTGGGCTGGGACGTCGGCGGAGAGAATCGTGGTCGGATTCCAGGTGCCCGTAGTCAAGGTGCGCGAGGCGACGTATTTCGGCAGGCTGTTCATGATCACGGTGAAGGGATCGTCCGGATCTGTGATCTGCGGCCAGTCCCTCGCGAAGGCCTCGTAGGTGCGCCGGCCGAGCAAGAGCGCGTCGGCATGGCCGAGCCACTCCGCGGCCTGGCGAATGAAGGCTTGGTCCATATAAGGCACAAGCCATCCACCGCGGGTAAACCCGCCACTGGTGTCTTCCTCAGGCGATCCCGGGCCCTGCGATACGCCGTCGAGGCTCACGAACTCAGTCAATGTCAGCTTCACGGCATTCTCCCTGCGACTACGGTTACGCTACGCAACGCAGACACTCAGTGCAATGGCTTCGCATTAAATCCCGGCGTGGCCGGTGGCACGCATCCTGAAGGATGCTCGCAGCCTAGCTGGGGTTGGACCAGCTTTGCAGCTCGACGAGGTTGCCCTCCGGATCACTCACGTAGCACCATGTGACCCGCCGTCCGTCGGCCGTCTGGAGCGTCACGATCTCGCCGACGTCCGCCCCGCCGTTTTCGCGGACGGTTTCCCGGGCAGCACTGACGTCGTCCACCACGAAGGCGATGTGGCCCCAGCCGATGCGATTGGCAGCCGGCTCACCGCCGGCCACGTTCTCGCCGTATGTGTAGATCTCGAGCGTCGGCCCGGTATCACCGTGGCCGGGCAATCGCATGTGGACGCCCCGCAGAGTCGCCCGGGGCACGGCTGTTCCCCGCTCCAGATCGGAACCGCCGTAATCGCGCTCGGGCGGGACGAGCTGGCAACCGAAGACACGCTCATAGAAGTCGGCGAGTCTCCGCCAATCTGTGGCAATTACATTGACGTGGCCGAACCGGGCGCCGTGGGGAGCCTGTGTCATGACTTCGATGCTAGTAACTTGCGCAACCTCCGCGGCAGCTTCGGAGGAGGACGGTCAACGAACTGCACTCAGAAAACTGCTCCCCGAAAGTCAGAGCTGAATTCTCAGTCCGACTTCCGGGGAGCAGTTCAGGGCATGGGCGGGACTGTCCGCGTATGCGCTTGTCGGCAGCGTGCTACTTTCTGGCGATGAAGTACGCGTTGAACGGATCCGATTCGATGTCCTTGGACTCCACATTCGCGAAGCCGGCGTCGGCGAGCATCGACAGCGCGAGCTGTCCGCCCCAGACGGTGCCCAGCCCGTCGCCGTCGAGTCCGAGCGAAACGCTCATGCAGTGGAAGGTTGAGATCGCGTACAGGTAGCTGCCCCAAGGGAGCTCAATGTTCTCCTCCACGTTGCTGGATGCCTTGATGTCCACCATCAGGAAGATCCCGTCCGGCCGCAGCGCCCGGTGGATGTTGCGCAGCACCGCCGCCGGATGCGCCTGGTCGTGGATGGCGTCGAAAGCCGTCACCGCGTCGAAGCGGGCCTCGACGTCCAGGCCTGCCACATCTGCGACCTCGAAGCTGGCGTTCGCCAGTCCCCACCGCTCCGCCTCGCCGCGGGCGGCACGGATGGCTCCCTCGGAGAAGTCGTAGCCGGTGAACCTGCTGGCGGGGAAAGCCCGGGCCATGAGGTTGATCGCGTGGCCGCTGCCGCAGCCGACGTCGGCGACGTCGATCCCCGCCTTCAGCCGTTCAGGCAGACCGGGTACCAGCGGCAGGATCACGTCCAGCAGTGCTGCGTCGTGCACCGCCGCGCTGGTCTGGGCCATGTTCCGGTGGAAGTGGGGGTAGTCCTCGTAGGACAGCCCGCTGCCGTGCCGGAAACGCTCGATGATCCTCTGTTCAACTTCGCCCATCATGGAAATGTGCTGCATCAGAATGGCCATGTTGTCCGGTCCCGCGGCGCTGGTCAGGACGGCAGCATGCTCCCGCGGCAGCCGGTACGTCCCGTCCGCCGGGTCGTACTGGACCACGCGCGCCGCGGTCATTCCGCCCAGCCATTCGCGCACATAGCGCTCGTTTAGATCACTGGCGTCGGCCACCTGCTCGCTGGTGGCGGCAGGCAGGCCGGCCAGCGTCTCGAACAGACCCGTCTGGTGCCCGACGCTGGTCAGCAGGGCGACCGCGGCATCGTTCAGGATGCCCACGAAACGTCCGGCAAAAGCCTTGGAGGCCTCGGCGTCGAACTCCTCCAGTGATGTTTCCAACTCGATGGTCATTGTTGTTGTTCCTTCCGTTGCTACAGACGTCTGTGCCTGATTGCTTCCAGCGTAGGAATTGCCAGCTGCCGCCGGCATCGGGCAAATGATGCGTTCTGTTCGCGGTCCCATGGGGCGAATCGTGCAGACGCCGGTCCGGCAGGTGCTGCCCGGCGGCGGCCGGAAGTCCGCAGAAACTAGCGGCGCGGCTGAAGGCCGTGTTCGTGGGCCCAGGCTGCGGCGGCCGTGCGCGAGGAGACGCCGATCTTGGCATAGATGTTCGCCAGGTGCCTGCCGACCGTCTTCTGGCTGATGAACAAGGCCTCAGCGGTCTGCTTGTTGCTGGCTCCCGCGGCGGTGGACGCCAGCACGTCCGCCTCGCGTTCGGTCAGCCCGCCGGGAAGTCTGCCGCCGCCGTCGAGCCGCCGGACATCCGCCAGGGCACCGAGTTCACGATAGATCGCCAATGCGGTCGCGGAATCCGCGGCGGCGACGCTGGACTGTCCCAGCCCGTGGTGCGCCTGGGCGAGCAGTTCGTAGGCCCTGGCGGTGTCGTACCGGGCGTGCAGGCTCCGGTACTGCTGGACGACGGCCTGCAGCACGGGCAACGCCTGGGCGTACTGCGACTGTGCGATCAGTATGGCGGCCCGGGCCTGCCCGGCCCACGCGCGGAAGCCGGCGGTGGCAAACACGGCTGCGGTTTCCTCCAGCCGGGCGCAGAGCCGTTCGGCCTCATCAAAGTGCCCGAGAGACAGAGCAATTTCGACGCCGGACAACAGCAGCCGAGCGCACGCCAGTCGGTCCCGCCCGGCCAGGGCGGCGCACAGGCCGGCCCACGCCGCCTCGTTCTTCCCGGCGGCGTGCTGGAGCAGCGCCTCGCCCGGCTGCGGTTCGGTTCCCAACTCCCACGCCCGGGCGTAAGCTTCCTCAGCGCCGCCGCTGTCCCCGCGAAGCCGGCGTATTTCGCCCAGCTGGTAGTAGGCCTCGCCCGCCACCCAGTTGTTCCGGCCCACGAGCTCCGCCCCACTCTGCTCGATCGCAGGTTCAGCATCGTCCCAGCCACCCTCTATGCTCTGCAGCTGCAGCCGGTGGATGCGGCAGATGCCGGCATACACCACGTCTCCCACGAACTGCTCGCCCCACTGCTCGGTGGCGTCAGTCCAGGCACGCATCCGGTGCAGGTCGGCGAGCTCGTGGCACGCGTGGATCACCGTGCAATAGATTTCTCCTGCCCATTCCGGAGGCAGCCGGCCGGCGAGTACCGGGAGCATTGCCTCGTCCAGTTGGGCAAAGCCCGATGCGGTGCTGCCGCTGCGCAGGTCTGCCAGGCCGGCGAGCACCAAACCGAAGGAGGTGAGTGCGGGGTCGCGCAGGCTCCGGCCCAAATCCTGCAACTTGGCCGCGGTCTCACTGGCCGGGCCAACGTCCGCGAGACTAAGCGCGAGGCAGGCATCCAGGTAAAGCAGATAGCCGTGCTCCGGACCTTCTGGAAGACCCTGCAGTAGTCTCCGGGCACGGCTCACCCAACCGGAAGCGATGACCACATCTCCGCTGATGAACCACAGCAGCGCCAGGTGCAGGGCCTTCATGGCCGCATCTGGTGCATCGCCGTCGTCCTGGTAGCGGTGGTAGACGTCCTCGGAAATCTCAAACGATTCCTTGGCGTGTCCGATCCACCACGCGGCTCTGCCCAGGAGACTCAAGTCCCCCGTCTCCAGTTCCGACAATGCCCGGGCCTGGCTGAGCTCCCGGTAAGCGGCATGCCAGTCGCCGCGGGCGTATGCCGTCCGCGCTGTGGCCAGCAACCCTTCAAACTCGTCCATCCATGACTCCGCTTCAACGGTAGCGCCGCGGATAGCCGGCGGTCGAGCAGCTCTTGAGCCGCTGACGCAGTAACCGGGCATGGGAGGATCGGGGTATGGAAAACACCCCCGAGGTCCTGCGTTATGCGGCCTTTTCCACGACGCCGGACGGCGGCAATCCTGCCGGGCTGGTCCTGGATGCACGCCACCTGGATGAAGCCGGGATGCTGGCGGTGGCGGCCGCCGTCGGGTATGCCGAAACAGCCTTTGTGACGGAGCCGGACGTCGACGGCGACCCGCGTCGGAGCCGGGTTCGGTACTTCTCGCCAATCGCCGAGGTGCCATTCTGTGGCCATGCAACGATTGCGTTGGCCGTTGCGTTGAGCGTTCGCGACGGGGCTGGATCCTTCACCTTTGACACCCCTGTCGGCCCGCTCGTCATCGAGACAGCAGGCGAGGGCGCCGACACGACCGCATCGTTTACCGCCGTTGAGCCGCGGCTGGCCGAATTCGACGACGCCGTCCTGGCTGAACTCTTCGGATTGCTCGGCGTCGGGCAGGGCGATCTCGATCCGGCCTATCCGCCGAGGATCGCGTATTCGGGAAACTGGCATCCGGTGCTCGTGGTGGCCGACCGTACCCTTTTCGATGCCTTTGGCTTCGATCCTGTGGCGATGCGCCGCCTTATGGATCTTCAGGGCTGGGCCGCAACGGTGACGATCCTGCACCGTATTGCAGATGGCGAATTCGAAGCCCGGAATCTGTTCCCAGTGGGGGCCATCACGGAAGACCCTGCGACAGGGGCCGCCGCGGCTGCGGTCGGTGCCTACCTGCGCATCCTGGGCTTAGTCGAGCCTCCATCGAGGGTCCTAATCCGGCAGGGTCGGCACGTCGGCCGGCCGGGCTTACTCACAGTGGACATTCCCGCTGCCGGCGGGATAGTGGTCAGCGGCAGGGCCGTCCGGATCCCGGCCCCTTCCGCCGACAGCTGATCAGGGTCAGGTCCAGGCCGCACCCCGCAAGGAGACCGGCGCAGGGGCGCTTCTGTGGGAATCGCGACTGCGACGACGCGCCAGCGACGGCTCGAGGCTTCATGAGCTGATGCGGAAGCAGGCACAACGCGAGACCTAGCCACGTGGGCTGCTGATGATGGAGCGACTGCAACCAAGTAAATCGATGCGAGACAGGGAGGGCGCCGCCCCTCGCATCGCCGGCCGGGACTGGAAGAGCAAGGCGCCCCGCTGAGATACCCGACCGGTTACCAACGCAGGTAGGGGCGAGCCGCCGCCGCGCGCCGACCCGATGGTCCAACTTAGAGCAACGCCAGTCCCGAAGCCGATGTTTTGTCTTAGGTCAGGGTCCAGGAGCGCTTTGACAGGCCGAACCATCCGTCGATGGCGGTTTTGGCGTGCAGGTCGCCGGACTCGTAGGCTGCCCCGAGCGCGACATACAGCGGGGCGCAGTGTTCGCTGCGAGGGTGCACCTCGCGGGCCGCCAGGGCCTTCTGGCCACAATGCCAGGCAACCTGCCCGCGCACCGCCCGGCTCATTCACTATCGACTGCTGGGGACTTCCGGCCCATCAACGGATGGTGTTCTCCGTGACGAACTCGCGGAGAGCCGCAGGGTCGAGACGGGCGCCCGACGGCTTCAAGGCCTGGTGGATGCCCGCGCCGCCGATGTGGTCGTAAAGGGAGACCCGTGTCATCGAGATGCCCGGTGTGTGGACGGCGTATGCGTCCTTGACCGCGTCGTAGAGTGCCCTTTGCTTCCAGCGTGGTGAACCGTTCGGGTCAAAAGTTCTCGGTGGATCGGCCGGGCCGAACATCTTCTCCGTGCTGGGGCTCGTCCACTTCTGGCCGTAGGACCCCGCCTTCACGCATTCATCCTCGTGGATGGAGCTGTAGTGAAGGTATGCCACCGTCCAGGGGATCTCTGCGGACCAGGGAGACGCCAGGGTGCGGTGCCGGTAGCGGTTGAAGTGGAGCTGCTCGTCGAACTCGATGAGCAGGCCGTCGCCGGTGGCGATGTCCCATTTCCCCGAGGTGAAATTCGTGTAGGCGGCTGCTCCGCCCAGGCCCCGGTAGTGGTCGACGATCCCGTCCCTCACGTTCTCAGGAAGCCCGACGGTACTGGCAAGGAATTTCTTATTGCGCACATCATCGGGCAGGACAACGAAGCCTGCGCGGACCAATTCCGCTTTGAAGGCCTCGACCAGTTTCCCCATGATTACAACCTAGCAGCCGCGTTTGGCCCCTTCGCCCAGGCTGCGCCAGCGCCGGCGACTGCACGATGAGGTCCCGGAGCCCTACTTCCTGGCGGACCCGGAGCTGCTCCCCAGATGTGAGCGGTGAGAGGGTTTGAAACGTCCGCACACATGAGGTCCAGAAGCAGACGTTCGGGTCGCTGCCAACTAGTGTCCTGCGCCTGAAGTTCGCTTCCTAATTATAGAATGGGGTATGGCGAATGTTGGACGGCCGAAGGTCCCTGTGGAACTGTCGAAGGAAGAGCGGGAGACGCTGTCCCGGTGGGCGCGCCGGGCGAAATCGTCCCAGGCGCTGGCCACGCGCTCGAGGATCGTGCTCGGCAGCGCCGAAGGCCTGAGCAATGTGGAGGTGGGCGCCCGGTGCGGGGTTGATTCACACACCGTGGCGAAGTGGCGGCGCCGTTTCCTGGAGCGCCGGCTGGACGGGCTCGTGGACGAGCCGAGGCTCGGCCGTCCTGCGAGCGTCACCACCGATCAGGTCGAGGATGTCGTGGTTGCGACGCTGGAATCGACGCCGAAGAACGCGACGCACTGGTCAAGGGCGAAGATGGCCGAGCGGTCGGGTCTGTCAAAGTCCACGATCGGGCGGATCTGGAAGGCGTTTGAGCTCAAGCCCCACCGCGCCGAGGGGTTCAAGCTCTCCAACGATCCCGTGTTCGTGGAGAAGGTCTATGACGTGGTCGGGCTCTACCTGAATCCGCCGGAATCGGCGGTGGTGCTGTCCGTGGACGGGAAATCGCAGGTTCAGGCCCTGGCCCGGTCCCAGCCGGCCTTCCCCATGCTGCCGGGCATGCCGGAGAAACGGATCCACGACTACGTCAGGCACGGGACCACGACACTGTTCGCGGCACTGAACACCGCGGATGGTTCCGTGATCTCCAGCCTGCACCGCAAGCACCGGGCCGCCGAGTTCAGGAAGTTCCTCGCCAAAATCGACACCGAGGTCCCCGAGGGGCTGGAGGTGCACCTGATCTGCGACAACTACCAGACGCACAAGACTCCTGTCGTGAAAACCTGGCTGCAGAACCACCCGCGATTCCACCTGCACTTCACGCCGACGTACTCCTCCTGGCTGAACCAGGTCGAGCGGTTCTTCGGCTTCGTCACCGAGGACCTGCTGCGCCGCAGTGATCACCGCAGCGTCCAGGCCCTCGAAGCCGACATCCGCAAATGGGTCAAAGCATGGAACGAGAATCCAACCCCGTTCATCTGGACAAAGACCGCAGAACAGATCCTCGAATCAATCGGCCGACTTCTGAACCGAACTTCAGGCGCAGGACACTAGAAGCTCCGTGCGGCATCCGGGCGGCCGAGCCGATCTCGAAATAGTTCACTCCCGGGTAGTGCCCGTCTCCTTTCCATAACGACTTCAAACGCACGCCGGCCGGCCCTCCAGAGTCCTCGGTGGCGCCCTCCCCGCATCACTAGGGCATGATCTTGTACAGGTCGATGACCGTCTCTTCGGGCGGCGCTGAGAATCCGCCCTCGATGCCCTGCTGCATCCGGGGAAGGAGGATACCGTCACGGAACTTCTCCCAACTCTCCCTCGACTCGTGGACAGCCATGATCGTCCAACCGCCGGCAGAAGAGCCTCCGGCATGGAAGATCTGACCGTCTGGCAGGCGCCCCTCCCCCGGATGAACAGCGGCAATCGAGGCTTCGTACTGGTCCTTCGTGCCTCCCGCGAAGAAATGCACGATTCCGTAGGGCGCGGCTTCCATATTTGCTCCTTGGCTGGTCTGGATGTGTTGGACATGCCAACCACTAGACCCCGTCACACCGGATGTCAACGAGTTTGCGTGCGGGCCCGAAACCGCTGGCACTACGGGATGCTCGATTTCATCACGCGGCACCGGTCGGGAGCGCGTCGTGGAGTCCCGCGTGAAGTGACTCAACCCCATGGCAGCTTTTGGGAGATGCGTCGGCGCCGCGGGCGATACCGACAGCGGAATCCTCAACCCACCAAGCATCGACAGATGGCCGGGCCACGGACGGCCCCCGGCCACGACTTGGAGTTGCGGCCATCTCCTGAAACTGCTTCTGGAAAACACCAGCCGCCTCAAACAGCTCCTGCCTGCCCCGGGTGAGCGGGCACTCACTAAGTCGGCATCTCACACTAGTTGAACTCATGACGAGGGCCCTGCACGACTTACCGTGCAGGACCCGCCTCTGTGGCAGCTACTTGGAAGACTTCCAACTGTCGACATCTCACAGCTGGCCAACTGTATGAAACGGTTGGCCAACTACCGTGAAACGTGGCCATCTAAGTTGGGATTTGGCCAAGTACTATGGAACCTCTCAATAGGGTGCCATTCTTCCATTTAGGTCGACATCTCACAGGTGTGAGACCCAAGGGCACTTGGCGAAAAGCGCCAGATGCGGACCACCGTGATTCCGCGGTAACCGGATGGTGCCATCCTCATTGATGAGGTCCTGCAGTAGGAAGAATTCAACGTACCCGTCAAAGTCCTGAACAGGGCGAAGAAGTCTGAATACCTGTCCAGGACTTCTCCGAATTTGTTCGACGGCTCGCCTGAATAGTGGCGGTGGATGCATTCCAGGGTCACGTCGAAGCGGTCGGCGATGCTGGGGTTGCATCCCCGTGCACTATTGACTCCATTTTTCTGCCGATGCGGTTGCCAGGAAGCTCGAGGGCGCTGCCGGCGGTGTAGCCGCCGTATTGGGGCAGTTCATGGGCCGGAATCTTCGCTATGGCTTTGGACGCCTTGTCCGTCAGCCTGGTGGTGATGGCGTCGCTGGCAAGAAGGAAGACACCCAGCTCGGACTGGTGCACGAGGTACCTGCCGGGCTCTTGTACCAGATCAAAGCGTCCTCCGCCGTAGGGCAGATCCCTGCTCCACAGCAGCTGGTGGTGCCTGCGTAGGGTCGGGCTGCGCTTGTCGGGGTCCTTTCCCGGCGGAGTATCGAGCGGTAGTCAAAGGACGTATCAACGCCTGCGGTCATAGTGTTTCTCCCCTTGCCATGGGCGGGTCAGAAACGACCGTTATTGACCTGGGGGAAGAGCGAAGCCGGGTGCAATTTACACCCGGCTTCCCTCTTTCTGGTCTAGATCCCGCGTTCTAGCCCTCGGCTACGGCGGGGCCCCGCAATGCGTGGGGTAGCCCGCGCAGCATGGTTACTGGGTGCCGCCCCTAGGTTCGTCCTCGAGGTCCTTAGGTGCCGTGAGATCCATCTCGAGCAGCGGCACCACTTTGGACTTGGTGATGAAGCGGTGAGCCAGCCACAGGATGATGAACACTGGCAACCCGATGTAGGAGGAAAGCACCTCCATGCTCCGCCCGGCAAGCACAGCCTCGTAGTTCTGTCCCGCGATTACCAGTATCAGCAGGGCGAAGGCCAGCAGTGGGCCAATGGGGAACAGGGACGCCTTGTACGGCAGGTCACTGACTTTGTTCCCCTGGGCCAGGAAGCCGCGCCTGAAGCGGTAGTGGGAGACCGCGATTCCCGCCCAGACGATGAAGCCGCATAGGCCCGATATGTTCAGCAGCCAGGAGTAAGCTGCGCCCTGACCGACGATCGCGGAGAGGAACCCGAAGAGTCCCACGGCTGCGGTGGCCAGCAACGCCGGAATCGGCACGCCACGCGCATTGGTTCGGCCGAAGATCTTCGGTGCCATGCCGTCATGGGCCATGGCGTAAAGCATCCGAGTGGAGGCATATAGTCCCGAGTTGCCCGCAGACAGGATTGCGGTCAAGATCACGGCGTTCATCAAGGCCCCTGCGAAGGCAATTCCGGCGCGCGAGAAGACGAGGGTAAACGGCGATGTTGCAATATCGGACTCGCCGGAAGCCAGCAGGCTCGGATCGGTGAACGGGATCAGGCAGCCGATGATGAAGATGGCACCAATGTAAAAAAGCATGATGCGCCAGAAGACAGTCCGGATAGCCTTCGGCACTTCGCGGCGGGGGTTCTTGGCTTCGCCTGCGGCGACTCCCACGAGTTCGGTGCCCTGGAAGGAGAACCCGGCAACCATGAAGACCGAGATGATCGAGACCCATCCCCCGTGGAACACGTCATCGCGGTTTTCCCAGTTGCTCAGTCCCGGAGAGTTATCCCCGAGGATGCCGAAAATCATCAGCACGCCGGCGATCAGGAAGAGCACCACTGCGCTGACCTTGATCAGGGAGAGCCAAAACTCCGACTCTCCGAAGGACTTCGCCGAGAGGGCATTGAGCCCGGTCAGCACCAGCAGGAATAACCCAGCCCACATCCATCCTGGGACCCCCGGGAACCAGAAGTCCATGATGATTCCGGCCGCGACCAGCTCGGCGGCCACGGTGATGGCCCAGTTGAACCAATAGTTCCAGCCGATCGCGAACCCAAAGGACGGGGAGACGAAACGGGTGGCAAAGGACTGGAAGGAACCGGCGACCGGAATTTTGGCCGCCATCTCGCCCAGTGACTGCATCAACAGGAATACCATCAGCCCGACCAGCGCGTAGGCGACCAGCGCACCGCCGGGACCCGCCTGGGAAATGGTGGCGCCCGAGGCCACGAACAGCCCGGTACCGATCGCACCGCCGATAGCGATCATCTGCAGATGGCGGCTGCTTAGCCCGCGTTTGAGTTCGTTGCCGGTTTCGCCCGAGGCGCGGACTGCCCCTGTCTCGGGGGATGAACCGCGTTGTGCCACTGCATCGGGTGTGATTTCAACGGATGTTTCACTGACTGGCGTCATGCAACACCACCAAGGTGCATCGCTGCGATCCGGCTTGAATTCTTGGTGCCGGTGACGGCTCGACCGGTGCAGGCGTCTACGACTGCCGTGGCGAGCTGGTAGGAAAAAATGGTCCCGACAGGTCTCGCCTCCGCGGTGCTGTCTCCCGAGCTGAGGAAGAGTCCCGCACCGAAACACAGATCGGTTTCAGGGATGCGGGGAGCGATAACCCGATCGTTTTTTTGCGTGTGGGAGCTAAGTCCCATGGTGCCTCCGAAAAGGTAGCTGCGGTGGATTTAAGCCTTCCGGAGTCCCGGGCCGGGAAGGATGGTGATCAAGCTAACACACGTGAAGGCAGCGACCTTTGGCGTGGCGAATGTTGCACGTCCGACGGGTCAAGTCCTTACGCATAGGCATGGGTTACCCGATTTGAGCATAAGAGTTGCTGATTTGATTTCGTCGGGTGAGTAAGCAGCTCTGACGATCTGCTATGGCAGGCGGGCGGCGTTAGGCGAATGATGCCAAGGGTAAAGATGCACAAGAGGTGTCGGAGCATCTCGTCAAGCGGGGCGTGCCCCTCGATGAACTTACCGGTTCGACCAGCAAGCGCCTCAGAAACTAGCCCCGGAGGAAGCCCTTTCTGCTTTGCAACGACCCGCCGCGTCGATAGGCGGCGAGTAAGGCCATCACACCCAACTTGTCGAGTTGGATATCCAGAGGCAGCCGCACGGGCCCCGCTGAGCAGCAACACTCTGGCTGTGCCGGGCGCAGAAGGAGCCGTCATCTCGTAAACCAGGAAGATCGCCAGGAACCCGGGGCTGCCGCACTTCGTCCGCGAGCCGCCCGAACAACGCCGTGGCCCCCCGACAGATGAGCAACGGGTCAACGCTGTTGTCCCACTGGGAGTATCAGCGGGAATTTGAACCAGAGACAGACACAGCAGCCCCGGTGCGGTCTTACTGCCAAGGCATCCACTGATCGGCACGAGTGGCAGGAGCTGAACCTCGGATCATCCTGATAGTGCGCTTCTGCAATCCTGATGCGCCGTTCATGGGATGTCCTAAAGACACCCGACCTTAGGGTCAGGCGTAGGCATAGCACTGAAGAGACGGCACCGAGCAAAAGCATTTCTTATGCATGATGGAAGAACCCTTCACGTGTGCTTACGCAGTGCTAGCTTCTTCAGGGATCCCCTCAACGGAAGGAACGAGCATGTCTGTAATCGCAAACCCGGAAGTGACAACCACCCGGGCAGAAGACCTCAAGGCACTCCCGGCATGGCAGGCTCTGAAGGCAGCCGTCATCGGACTGCAGCAGGTTCAAGTGCAGGACGGTTCCGTTCCGGAACCCGCTGATCATGGCCAGGCCCGCCAGAATGTCGGCATCATTACTGACTCAATCAACGACCTGCGCCCCCACCTCCCCCACGACACGGACTACCTTGAACTGCTCGTGCAGGACTTCCAGCGGTGGGCGTCCGAGGGCTTCGTCGTACCGGATTTCCTCGACTCATTGGTGGCCTTCCACCCCGAGCAGTGGCGCATCGATGGGTTGGCGCACCTGGTTGTGTTCCCTATGTATACGCAGAACGGCAGCACCAACCGCTACTTCGAGGCGGTCCTCATCGAGGTCATTTGGCCTTCTTTCGTCGCTGAACTGGAGGCAGCAAACTACTCCAACAAGCTGTTCGTCCCCATCAGCTTCGTCGATTTCACGCCCGGCTATGACACGAACTCCGCAGTTCTCTTCCCCGAGAGCGTAGCGGTCCGGAGCACCCCCTCCTTCACTTGGGGAGGCATTTTCGCGGACCGCGAAGCTGCCCGGTTCCGTCGCGTCCTAAGAGCTGCTGCCGACATCACTTCCCTGGACCTGCCGGCTGACGCCGCGGAATTCATGGAAGACCAGCACCTCACGGAGAAGACCTTCGTGATGTGGGATCTGATCCATGACCGGACCCACATGCGCGGTGACCTGCCCTTTGACCCGTTCATGATCAAGCAGCGGATGCCGTATTTCCTGTACTCCCTGGAGGAGCTCCGCTGTGACCTGACCGCCTTCCGCGAATCAGTCCTCATCGAGCGGGACGAAACGGCTTCCGAGGACGCCCGCAAGCACGCCAAGCTGGTCCAGTACGCCGTGATCTTCGACCGCATTTTCCGCTTTGCGATTACCGGGAACCGGATCCGTAACTACGACGCCGTGGGCGGCCAATTGCTGTTCGCCTGGATGCACCAGCACCGGGTCCTGCACTGGACCGATGGAAAGTTGAGCATCGACTGGAAGGACGTCGCCGGCGTGGTCGTCGAGCTGGGTCTCCGCATCGAGGAACTGTACTGGCGTTCAATCGACCGGCCGAAGACCGCACACTGGCTGGCTGCCTACGAGCTCGTCTCGGAAACCCTCGCCCCCCACCCGGCCTCCGTGTGGGCCAAGGGACCGGAGGCCCTTTTGCTCGACGGCCCTCCCCGGGGTCTGACGGACCAGATCCTTGATGACGAATTCCCCCTGTCGATGTTCTACGAGGCACTGGAGAAGAAGATGTCCTGGGTCATTGAATCAACTGCCGGGATCACCGGTAAGAGGCCTGTGAAGACTGAGGGCGAGGCGGGCGCATGAGCCAGGACCTCTCGGGGCGTACGGTCGTCGTCGCCGGTTCGACAAGCGCTGCCGGCGTCGCGGTAGTCCGCACCCTCTCGCAAGCAGGGGCACGCGTGGCCGCCGTGGACATTCTTGAGGACCGAGTGCAGGAGCTCTCGGTAGCGTACGACAACGTCACGGGCTATGTCTGCAACCTCGCGGACCTGCAAGCCGTTGAGGACTTGGCGACGTCTGTCCGGAACGATCTGGGCCCCGTGGACGGCCTTATCCATCTTGTAGGAGGGTGGCGAGGCGGTACCGGCATTAAAGGCCAGACGGATGAAGACTGGGACTTCCTGCACACCAGCGTCCTCACCACCCTGAGGAACACCAGCCGCGCATTATACCAGGACTTGGCTACCTCCCCTGTGGGTCGCCTGGCCATCGTTTCCGCACAGTCCGCTTCCTCGCCGACAGCGGACGGCGCCGCCTATGCCGCCGTCAAGTCCGCCGCCGAGGCATGGACTCTGGCCGTGGCCGACGGATTCCGGCACCTGCAGGGAGGAGCCGAAAGCCCCCTCTCCGCTCAGCACTCAGCCGCCCTGGTCTTCGTCGTCAAGGCTCTGGTCGATGAGCGGATGCGCGCAGCCCAGCCGGAACGGAAATTTCCGGGCTTCACCGATGTCAGTGTCCTTGCCGACGCTGTACAGCGGATCTTCGACCTGGAGGCAGAACAGATCAACGGGCAGCGCTTTCCCCTCACGGCCGGCCACCTCGTGGGCGCACCGGCATGAGCGTCAGCGTTGATACCAAAGCAGGCGTCCCGCAGGTACTGGCGGGGCGCCTGCACGACCCGGCATACCGGGGCTTCGCCTCGGATAACTACGCCGGGGCTCACCCCGAAATCATCGAAGCAGTTCAGGCAGCCAACGAAGGCCACGTCACCGCATACGGCGAAGATGTCTACTCAGCAGCGCTTCAAGAGGTCATCCAGTCCCACCTCGGGACAACTGCTACCGCATATCCGGTCTTCAATGGAACAGGGGCCAACGTCCTTGCCCTGCAAGCCCTGCTCCCGCGCTGGGGCGCTGTCATCTGCGCAGCAACAGCGCATATCAATACCGACGAAAACGGCGCCCCGGAACGGATTGGCGGAATAAAGCTCCTCCCGATCCCCACACCGGATGGCAAACTCACCCCGGAATTGATCGACGCCGAAGCCTGGGGGTGGGGAGACGAGCACCGGGCGCAACCGCTGGTCGTATCGATCACCCAGACCACCGAACTCGGCACCTGCTACACGCCGGAAGAAATCCAACGGATCGCTGAACACGTCCATGCGAAGGGAATGAAACTCCACCTGGACGGAGCAAGGCTGGCCAACGCTGCAGCACATCTCGGGCTTCCTTTGCAGGCATTCACCACGGACGTCGGTGTCGACGTCCTGTCTTTTGGCGGCACCAAAAACGGGCTGCTGTTCGGCGAAGCCGTTATCTGGCTCAACCCACAGTCCGACCCAGGCATGAGCTACCTGCGCAAGATGAACATGCAGCTTGCCTCAAAGATGCGTTTCGTCTCTGCGCAACTGGTAGCCCTGCTAACGGATGGGTTGTGGCTGCGGTCCGCCAGTCACGCCAACGAGATGGCTCAACGTCTCAGCGAAGGAATCTCGGCCATTAACGGCGTCTCGCTGACGCAAGCAACACAGTCCAATGGCGTCTTTGCCGTCCTCCCACCCGGGGCAGCCGCGAAAGTCCGGGAATCCTTCCGCTTCTATGACTGGGACCAAGCACGCGGCGAAGTCCGGTGGATGTGCTCCTGGGACACCACCGAAACCGACGTCCAATCTCTCGTGGCTGCAGTTGAAGATGCCGTAGGCTCCCCGGCTTCACAACGAAACGTCTAAACAAAGAGACGTAACTGCCAACCGGTGGCGGTACTTTCCAGCGGGCGCGGTCTCAAGAGGCCGCGCCCGCGTCATCGTCGGGGAGAAACAAAAGGACGAGCTCTTCGGCCGCGATGTGGGCTGAACCAGTTCACGCCTGCCCCTCCCGGGTCGCAACGGGCCCTCTCACCACTCCCACGTCCACATCGACCTACAGATAGGCCCGCATCGCGGAGGATGCCGGTGCTGTTGCTGTGATGGGCGCTGGAACGCGTTGCGGTTGATGTCCGCGCCCAGGGCGGCGTGTCCCGGATGTCCGATCCGGACATGATCGAGAAGATCATCGACTCCGTGCCCATCCCGGTCATGGCAAAGGCCCGTATCGGCCACTTCGTCGAGGCCCAGGTCCTGCAGTCCCTCGGAGTCGACTACATCGACGAGTCCGAGGTCCTGACCCCGGCCGACTACATCAACCACGTCGACAAGTGGAACTTCACTTCTCCCTTCGTCAGCGGCGCCATCAACCTCGGTGAGGCCCTGCGCCGCATAAACAAGGGCGCGGCGATGATCCGCTCCAAAGGTGAAGCCGGCACCGATGACGTCTCCAACGCCACCGGACACATGCGCAAGATCCGCTCCGAGATCGCCAAGCGGTCCTCCCTGCCTGAGGACGAGCTGTACGTTGCGGCCAAGGAACTCCAGGCCCCGTACGAACTGGTCAAGGAAGTCGTCGCAGCCGGCAAGCTCCCCGGTTACAGCCGGTGGCATCGCCACCCCAGCCGACGCGGCCATGATGATGCAGCTCGGTGCCGACGGCGTGTTCCGCAGCTCCGGCATCTTCGAGTCCGGCAACCCCGCCCAGCCGCCGCCGTCGTCAAGGCCACCACCTTCTACAACGACCCGACGTCATCGCCAAGGCCTCCCGCGGCCTGGGCGAAGCCATGGTGGGCATCAACGTCGACGAGATCCCCCAGCCCCACCGGCCCCCCGAACGGGGCTGGTGATTTCAGGTGAAATCCATCGAGATTCGCGGGCTCCCTGCCACCCATTACGCATGACAAAGGCGAGGAGCTTCCGTCCAGTGCCTGGGGACAGCTGGAGGAAGGCCATTGCGTCCTGGTTCAGCGGGTCGCCGGACTCATGCTGGATGTGGCTAGACGGAGGCCGCGGACGGATTGCCGTGTACCCGCAAAGGTTTCAAGACTGCAAGAAGCGTGCCTGCCTCCCGCACAGATAACGCGTCGGTCCAGCCTCAGACGGAATCCCCTACGTGCCGCCCGAATACATCCGTTCCAATCCCCGGGGCAAAGAAAAACGCCGGTGAGGGGTTCGCCCCCGGGGACACCAACTCCCCCGCAAGCCCACGGGCATCAGCGGCGCCTCGCCCGGGACCATGGCACAGCGTGATGCTGCATGCGCTGTACTGAGCTTCCTGGAAGCCCAGCAGCTCAAGGCCCTGGACGTCCACGTGAAGTTCACCCCGGATGCATTCGGTGACGACGGCGAACTCAAGACGGTGACGGGTGTGCTCGATCCACTACGCGACTGGCGGCGGCTTTCCGCTGCGGAGGTCTGCGGGCAGAAATCCGTAAGTGTAGGAGCGGGCGGCCATGGGTGAGGTGGCGCGGAAGGGCTGGAGAGGGCGTTGCCGGGTTCGTGGGGAGGGGTCACGTCATTGCGGTGGCGTTGGCAGGTGAGCCTGTTCCTCCGGTGATGTTCAGCGGTTTGACACTGATGAAGGCGTCCCATTGGCCGGTGGTTTTCAGGTGTCGGCTGAGGGGTCCAAGCCGCCACAGTTCGCCCAGGGGCATGCCGAGTTTGGTGAGGAGTTGCTGGTGCATCATGCCGTGGTCGTTCGAGGCTGACTTTAGGAAGGGGCTTCCGGACACGACTGGGAGGCATTCGAACGCGAAGTTGTCGGCGGCGAGAACCGCGAGCCGGTGGTCCCGGGCCCAGGCAACGAAGTCCCGTGATTGGGCGATGCCAGTGGCACGCCGGCCGTCGCGGGTTCGCTGTTTCTCCTCGGTGGTGAGGGCCAGGAACCATTCTCACCAGCCACCCGGCGGCCATAGTAAAGGCTGGCACCTTGGCGCTGGAGGAGCCAGTGTCAGTCCCGAGGAAACCCGGGCTTAGTTGCGAGTCTGCAACCAAGCCCGGGC
Source organism: Arthrobacter ginsengisoli (assembly GCF_031456935.1). NCBI lineage: Bacteria > Bacillati > Actinomycetota > Actinomycetes > Micrococcales > Micrococcaceae > Arthrobacter > Arthrobacter ginsengisoli. Next base: position 379,890 of record NZ_JAVDVQ010000001.1, read on the forward strand.
GTCCGTATCGCCAGCTGGATCGTCGGTCTTCGCCAAACGTCTAGTCCCATTTCGCCAACTAGTGTTCAAACCGCCATGCCTCCTCCGACCTCACAGTCCAGTCAGTTCAGAAGTCCCAGTCATCGTCCTCAGTATTGACTGCCTTGCCAATCACGTAAGACGAACCCGATCCCGAGAAGAAATCATGGTTTTCGTCAGCGTTCGGTGACAGCGCTGACAGGATCGCCGGGTTCACGTCGGTGACGGAGGCCGGGAACATGGCTTCGTAGCCGAGGTTCATGAGCGCCTTGTTGGCGTTGTAGTGCAGGAACTTCTTGACGTCCTCGGCCAGGCCGACGGAGTCGTAGAGGTCGTGCGTGTACTGGACCTCGTTTTCGTACAGCTCGAAGAGCAGCTCGAACGTGTAGTCCTTGATCTCCTGCTTGCGCTCCTCGGACAGGCCTTCCAGGCCCTTCTGGAACTTGTAGCCGATGTAGTAGCCGTGCACAGCCTCGTCGCGGATGATCAGACGGATCAGGTCGGCCGTGTTCGTCAGCTTGGCCCGTGAGGACCAGTACATCGGCAGGTAGAAGCCCGAATAGAACAGGAAGCTCTCCAGCAGCGTGGAAGCCACCTTGCGCTTCAGCGGGTCGTCGCCCTGGTAGTAGTCCATGACGATCTGCGCCTTCTTCTGAAGGTTCGCGTTCTCGGTGGACCAGCGGAATGCCTCGTCGATCTCCTTGGTGGAGGCCAGCGTGGAGAAGATGGAGGAGTAGCTCTTGGCGTGCACGGACTCCATGAATGCGATGTTCGTGTAGACAGCCTCTTCATGCGGGGTGATCGCATCCGGAATCAGCGAGACCGCGCCGACGGTGCCCTGGATGGTGTCCAGCAGGGTCAGTCCGGTGAACACTCGCATGGTGAGCTGCTGCTCGTCCGGAGTCAGCGTCGCCCACGACTGCACGTCGTTGGACAGCGGGATCTTCTCCGGCAGCCAGAAGTTGTTGACCAGGCGGTTCCAGACATCCACGTCCTTGTCGTCCTGGATGCGGTTCCAGTTAATGGCTTCAACGTGGCTAAGCAGCTTGACCTTCTCGGTCATGTCATCCCCTAAAAGTTGGGTCGGTTCTCTGGTTAAAGCGTACGACGGCGGGCGGGCGCCCGCCGTCGTACTGTCACGATTTTAGTTGAAGATTAAAGCATGCAGCTGACGCAGCCGTCCACCTCAGTCCCTTCCAGCGCGAGCTGGCGGAGACGGATGTAGTAGATGGTCTTGATGCCCTTCTTCCAGGCGTAGATCTGGGCCTTGTTGATGTCGCGCGTGGAGGCGGTGTCCTTGAAGAACAGCGTCAGGGACAGGCCCTGGTCCACGTGCTGCGTGGCCGCGGCGTAGGTGTCGATGACCTTCTCGTAGCCGATCTCGTACGCGTCCTGGTAGTAGTCCAGGTTGTCATTCGTCAGGTACGGCGCCGGGTAGTAAACGCGGCCCAGCTTGCCTTCCTTGCGGATCTCGATCTTGGACGCCACCGGGTGGATCGAGGAGGTGGAGTTGTTGATGTAGCTGATCGAGCCCGTCGGCGGCACCGCCTGCAGGTTCTGGTTGTAGATGCCGTGCTCCATGACGGAGGCCTTCAGCTCGCGCCAGTCATCCTGCGTGGGGATGTGGATGTTCTTGAACAGCTCCGCGACCTTGGCGGTCTGCGGGACCCATTCCTGGTCCGTGTACTTGTCGAAGAACTCACCGGAGGCGTACTTGGACTTCTCGAAGCCGCCGAAGGTCTGCCCGGTCTGGATGGACAGCCGATTGGAGGCGCGGACCGCGTGGAACACCACCGAGTAGAAGTAGATGTTGGTGAAGTCAATGCCTTCTTCGGAACCGTAGTGCACCCGCTCGCGGGCCAGGTAGCCGTGCAGGTTCATCTGGCCGAGGCCGATCGCGTGGCTCTGGTCGTTGCCGCGGGCGATCGAGGGAACCGACGTGATGTTGGACATGTCCGACACGGCCGAGAGCGCGCGGATGGCGGTCTCGATGGTCAGGCCGAAGTCCGGCGAGTCCATGGCCTTGGCGATGTTCAGCGAGCCCAGGTTGCAGGAGATGTCCTTGCCGGTCTGGTCGTAGGACAGGTCATCGTGGTACGTCGTGGGCTGGGAGACCTGGAGGATCTCGGAGCAGAGGTTGGACATGATGATCTTGCCGTCGATCGGGTTTTCCCGGTTCACGGTGTCCTCGAACATGATGTACGGGTAACCGGATTCGAACTGGATCTCGGCGAGGGTCTGGAAGAACTCGCGCGCCTTGATCTTAGTCTTCTTGATCCGGGAATCGTCCACCATCTCGTAGTACTTCTCGGTGACCGAGACGTCGGAGAACGGCATGCCGTAGACCTTTTCGACGTCGTACGGCGAGAACAGGTACATGTCCTCGTCCTTCTTGGCCAGCTCGAAGGTGATGTCCGGGATCACGACGCCGAGGGAGAGGGTCTTGATCCGGATCTTCTCGTCCGCGTTCTCGCGCTTGGTGTCCAGGAAGCGGTAGATGTCCGGGTGGTGCGCGTGCAGGTACACGGCTCCCGCACCCTGGCGGGCACCGAGCTGGTTGGCGTAGGAGAAGCTGTCCTCGAGGAGCTTCATCACGGGGATGACGCCCGAGGACTGGTTCTCGATCTGCTTGATCGGCGCGCCGACCTCGCGGATGTTGGTCAGCGCGAACGCCACGCCGCCGCCGCGCTTGGACAGCTGCAGGGCGGAGTTGATGGAACGGCCGATCGACTCCATGTTGTCTTCGATGCGGAGCAGGAAGCAGGAGACCAGCTCGCCGCGCTGCTTCTTCCCGGCGTTCAGGAACGTCGGGGTGGCCGGCTGGAAGCGGCCCTCGATGATCTCGTCCACCATCTGGGTGGCGAGCTGCTCGTCGCCGCGGGCCAGGTGCAGGGCCACCATGCAGACGCGGTCCTCGTAGCGCTCCAGGAAGCGCTTTCCGTCGAACGTCTTCAGCGTGTAGGAGGTGTAGAACTTAAATGCGCCGAGGAAGGTCTCGAAGCGGAACTTCTTCTTGTACGCGCGGTTGTAGAGATCGCGGATGAAGTTCATCGTGTACTGGTCGAGGGTTTCCCGCTCGTAGTACTCGTTCTTCACGAGGTAGTCGAGCTTTTCCTCAAGGTCGTGGAAGAACACGGTGTTGTTGTTCACGTGCTGCAGGAAGTACTGGTGCGCGGCCTCGCGGTCAGCCCCGAACTGGATCTCCCCGTTCGGGCCGTAGAGGTTCAGCATGGCATTGAGCTCGTGGTAGCCCAGGCCCTGGTAGGCGGCCGGCATGGCCGGCTTCTCACCAGGGACGGTGTGCTTCTCGACGGCGGCGCTGGTCTTCGCGGCGGAGCCGGACCCGGCTACTTCTGTGTCTGCGACAGTCGTGTCCAAAATTCTTCCAATCCTTGTTGTACACGGCTGACGTCTTCCGGCGTCCCCATGAGTTCGAAACGATATAAATGCGGGACCTGGCACTTCGCGGCGATGATGTCGCCGGCCATGCAGTAGTTGTCCCCAAAGTTCGTGTTGCCCGCCCCGATCACTCCCCGGAGCTGCTGCCGGTTGCGCGGATCGTTCAGGAAGCGGATGACCTGCTTCGGAACGGATCCCTCTCCCCCGGTGCCGCCGTAGGTGGGAAGCACCAGTACATAGGGCTCAATGGCCACGAGCGCGGGTTCCCTCGGGTGGAGCGGGATCCGTGCCGCGTCGATGCCCAGCTTCCGGACGAAGCGTGCGGTGTTCTCCGACGTGGAGGAGAAGTAGATGAGGTGGCTGCTGGTGGTTCGGGCGGAGCCTGCTGCCAGCGGCGCGTCGGCTGTTGCCAGTGCCATGGAGTCACTCACCTCATCTGACGTGAATTCTTGCGAAGCGGTTCAGGCGACGGCGACGGCCTGTGCCAGTTCTTCGATCTTGTCGGGGCGGAAGCCGGACCAGTGGTCCTGGTCCGTGACGACAACCGGGGCCTGCATGTAACCGAGGGCCTTCAGGCGCTCGAGGGCATCCGCATCCTGCGAGATGTCGACGCTCTGGTAGGTGATGCCCTTCTTGTCCAGCGCGCGGTATGTCGCGTTGCACTGAACACAGGCCGGCTTGGTGTAAACCGTTACGGTCATGGTTCCTGTCCCCTTTGTTGAAGTCTTTGGTCCTGCGAAATGTGTACTGTGTGGAGCTGCGGCTGTTGAGCTGAGTCTCTGGTGCCAGTGGTCCGGGCGGGCCGGTCCGGGACAGGAATCCTGATCCGCTACTGGCGTTGCCTGGCGAGCACTGCTGCTCCGCTGGAACTGTATCTCGATACTACATGTTGTGCATGAGCCCGATGTGGACCCCAAGATGATGTATTACAAGTATGTCATTTAATGCACCGCCAGTCCACAGGCAGGGTGCCGCAAAATGTCCGTAGTTCCGCAGTTTAACCGGACGAAATCCACAGGCTGTGGAGTACCTTTGCACAATTAACTCCCCCGCGTGTCGTGCCGGAGACGGCGTGTCGCGGTCCCTGCCCACCCAGGTCCGGAGTGCCGTTAAGCACTAGGTGTGGTGTCCGGGAACACGCAGAAGGCGGACACCGGAGGGGTGTCCGCCTTCTTCGAACGTGAGGCGCCTAACAGCGACAGTCAGTGGCCGGGCTCGCCCGCCGTCCGCCGGTCCAGCACGATCTGCTGTACGTCGAGGTAGCCGGTCTCGAAGCCTGCGCGGGAGTAGCAGAGGTAGAACAGCCACATGCGCTGGAAGATCTCGTCGAAGCCCAGGCCATGGACCTCGGCGGCGCGGGCCATAAACCGGTCCTCCCAGAGCCGCAGTGTCTGGGCGTAGTGCTCCCCCATGGCGAGGCGTTCGCGGACCCGGAGTCCGGTCTGCTTCTCGGTGATCTCCTCGATGGCCCGCACGGAGGGAATGACGCCGCCCGGGAAGATGTACTTGTGCACCCAGGTGTAGCTGGAGCGGGTGGCCAGCAGCCGGTCGTGCGCGATCGTGATGGCCTGGATGGCGACCTTCCCGCCCGGGGCGAGGACCCGCTCGATTGTCTGGAAGTAGGTGGCCCAGTACTCGAAGCCCACCGCCTCGATCATTTCGACGGAGACGACGGCGTCGTACTCGCCTTCGACGGCGCGGTAGTCCTTGAGCTCGATCGTGACCGCGGCGGCATGGCCGGCCTCGGCCACCCGCTGGCGGGCCAGTTCCTGCTGCTCGCTGGACAGCGTGACCGAGTAGACCGTGGCGCCGCGCTGGGCCGCGCGGAGGGCGAGTTCGCCCCAGCCGGTGCCGATCTCCAGCACCCTGGTGCCCGGTCCGACGCCGGCCTTGTCCAGGAGCCGGTCGATCTTGGCTTGCTGGGCCGCGGCGAAGCCGTCCCAGGCCACGCTCTGCAGCGCCCCGCCGGCCTCCGGGAAGAGCGCGCTGGAGTAGGTCATGGTCTCGTCCAGGAACGTGGCGAAGAGCTCGTTGGAGAGGTCGTAGTGCCGCGAGATGTTCGAGCGGGTGTTCTGCTCGGTGTTGCGTTCCCGGCGGGGCTGGCGCGGCAGGTAGAGGGCGCGCAGTTTCTGCAGCGGTTCGGGCACGAGGTTGCCGACGCTGGCCGCGAACACTTCGAGCACCGCGGTGAGGTCCTCGGCGTCCCAGTCGCCGGCCATGTACGACTCGCCCAGGCCGATCAGTCCGCCGTCGCCGACCCGGGCCGCGAAGGCGCCGGGCCGGTTGATGGTCATGACGGGATACGACGTCGGTGATCCGGCCGTCCGGGACCCGGCGGTGGCGGCGGCCTTGCCGGCGTCGACCTTCCCGAGCACGGTCCCGTCTGGGTACCGGACCTCCAGCGGAAGCCGGCGGACGGCGGCCTTAAAGATGGCCTCGGCCACCCGGCCGGCCACCGCTGCTTTCAGCCCGGAGGGGACGGTGGCGATGCCGGGCCAGATGGCGGCGTCGACCACCGCGGGCGGCTGCGGCACCGTATACGGGGTTGCGGCCTCGCTGGTCTGGCGCGCAGCGCCTGATCCGGTCGCTTCGGTCATTGTCACTGGACTGCCTCCTGTGAGGGGTGGTGGGGTCGTTTGATGAGGGGCAGCCGGCGGGCCCAAAGTTTGATTCCCTGCCAGCGGATCTGCGCGGCGACGCGCAAGGGTGCCAGCGGGACCGCGAGCGCCGCGGCGAGGATGTTCGGCACGGTGGCCCCGCGGCGTTCGCCGTCGACGCTGGCGAGGAAGGGCTGGTGCCCCGCGCGTTCCAGCACGATCGAGACGGCGAGCCGTTCGCCGGGTTCCGGAAGTTTCATCCGGTACTGGCCGTCGACGTCGTTGAAGGGTGAGACGTACAACGCCTTCGGCACGCTGGCCCGGCCGGCGTCGTCCGTTTCGAGCAGGTAGCAGTGCCGTTCCCCGTAGGTGTTGTGGACCTCGGCGAGGACGCAGCGCAGTTCCCCGGCGGCGTCGTGGCACCAGAACAGGCTCAGCGGGTTGAAAACGTGCCCGAACACGCGGGCGCTGGCCAGCATGGTGATCCGGCCGCCGTCCAGTCCGATCCCCCGCGTGGCGAGGAACGCCTCCACATTGCCGCGGAGCGTGCCGTCCGGGTCGCCCAGGTGGTCCGCCACGCTGAAGCCGGCGAGCGGCCGGAGCATTCGGGGCACCGCGGGGAGCCGGTCGACGTCGACATACCAGCTGTAGCTGCGGTAGGTGAAGGCGTTCTTCAGCGGCGTGCGCCGCACATGCGCGATCGAGGTGCGGTAGATGGCCGGTGCGCTCATGAGCCCTCCGCGGCGACGGTCTGCAGGTCCGGGTCGATGGCGACGGCATGGTACTGCTCGTTCAGCGCGACGGCGGGGTCATCCCAGCCGCGTCCGAGCCGCGCGGCGGCGCGGACCCCGGAGAGGGCGCCGTCCTCGTGGAAACCCCAGCCGTGGTAGGCGCCGGCGAAGGCCAGCCGGCCGTCGCCGAGTGCCAGGATCCGCTGCTGCGCGTGGAGGGATTCGGGGGTGTACTGCGGGTGTTCGTAGACCATGCGTTCGAGCACGGTGTGGTCCGCGATCAGCTCGGATTCGCCCAGGCTGACGATGTAGCGCCCGCCGTCCGCGGGCTCGAGCCGCTGCAGGCGGGTCATGTCGTAGCTGACCAGGACCTTGTCCGGGCGCGCGTCGCAGGACGGCAGCCGGTAGTTCCAGGACGCCTTGGCGTTGTCGCTGGCCGGCAGCACGGCGGCGTCGCGGTGGAAGACGGTGTGGTTGACCGAGTAGGGCATCCCGGCGAGCGCGTCGCGTTCGGCGGGCGAGGCGTCGCTGAGCATGCCCAGCGCCTGGGCCGGGTGGGTGGCGATCACGACGGCGTCGAAGGTCTCTGTGCTCAATGTTCCGGAACCGGTGCTGGTGGTCAGGACCACCCCGTCCGCGTGCCGGCGCACTCCGGTGACCGGGCTGGCGAGGCGGATTTCCGGCAGCGTGGCGGCGATCTTGTCCACGTAGCTGCGCGAGCCGCCGGTGACGGTGCGCCACTGAGGTGAGCCCGAGACGCCGAGCAGGCCGTGGTGGGCCAGGAAGGTGAAGAGGTAGCGGGCCGGGTAGGCGAGCGCCATGGTGGGGTCGCAGGACCAGACGGCGCTGACTATCGGGGTCATGAAGTGCGAGATGAAGTAGCCGCTGAACTTCTCCCGGGCCAGGAAGGCGCCCAGGGTCAGCTCGGTCTCCCCCGGCGTGCCGCCCGCCGCGCTCCCGGCGGCGTTCCCGGCGTCGCTCGCCTCGGCGAGCAGGGCCCGGGCCCGGCGGTAGAAGCGCAGCACCTCGAGCAGCATCAGCAGGTAGCGGCCGCGCAGCACGGTGGAGGGCCGCGGAAGGATGCCGCGGCCCTTGGCCCGGGCGCCGGCGTATTCCAGGCCACAGCCGTCGCAGCGGACGGACATGCTCATTTCCGAGTCCTGGGTCTCAATGCCCAGCTCGGCGAAGAGCCGCAGCAGCGTCGGGTAGGTCCGCGCGTTGTGGACGATGAAGCCGGTGTCGATCCCGAGCACCGGACCGCCGGCCTGCGGCACGTCGTGGGTGTGGGCGTGGCCGCCGAGCCGCGGCTCGGCTTCGAACAGGGTCACGGTGTCCTGCCGGTTCAGGACGTACGCGGCGGTCAGTCCCGCCACGCCGCTGCCAATCACGGCTATCCGCCGGCCCCCGGGTATCCCTGCTGCATCTGACACTGATCTGCTCCTGTTGGCTGGTACGTCGACTGCCTGAATCGTTCTGGTGAATCCTCTTATGGGCAATTCGTCGCCGGAGGGCTGATGGATGTGTGCGACTTCCCAGCAATTCCGCTGGTGCCAAATGTGCCAGAATGAAGCGGGATTGCGGTCCCGGCACACCGGCACCAGGCGAAGGGCAGCCCTTGATTAACCCCGTCCATCTGCGGACCCTTGTCGAAGTGACCCGGCTGGGGTCCTTTGCGGCGGCCGCCATCCGGCTCGGCTACACGGCATCGGCGGTGTCCCAGCAGATGTCCGCGCTGGAGCGCGACACCGGCGTCGAGCTGTTCCAGCGCTCCGCCCGCAGCATCCAGCCCACCGACGCGGCCCTGGTCATGACCCGGCACGCGGCCAAGGTCCTCACGGATATCGAGGCGCTGATGGCGGCGGCGTCCCGCACCGGGGACACCGCACGGCAGGAACTCCGGCTCGGCATCTTCCCGAGCCTGGCCACCTATGTGCTGCCGCGGATCCTCGCGAACCCGGCCTGGAAGAAGCTCGGCATCGACCTGCGGGTGTCCGTGGCGGAGCCGGCCCAGACCATCCAGGGCCTGCGCACCGGCGGCGAACTCGACGTCGCCCTGGTCTACCAGGTGGGGCAGTCCGGGCTCGCCTGGCCGCACACCATCAACCGGCAATGGATCGGCGACGACGACTTCCGGGTGGTGCTGCCCGCGGCCTGGGGCATCGGCACGGATTCCAAGGTCGCCGCGGACCACCTGTCGGACATGCCGTGGATTGTGCACCACCCGGGCACCTCCGACGCGACCGTGATCGAGCGGCTCTTTGCCAGCTGTAACCTGCACCCGCGCGTGGTGGCGTACAGCGATGACTTCCACGCGAGCCTCGAGATGGCCGCGGCCGGGCTCGGCGCGGCGCTGGTTCCCGAGCTCGCCCTGCTGCACCGCCCGGCCGGGGTGGTGGTGCTGGACGTTCCCGAGATTCGGCTGGCGCGAAACGTCTTTGCCCTGCTGATCAATGAGAAGCAGACCGCGCAGGTCCGGCTGTTCCTTGACCTGCTCGCCGACACCTTCAACTCCCCGGCGTTGAAGCCGGTCCCCAGGCCGGCGGACCAGCGCAGGGGCTGAGTCAGCGCCGCCGGAACCGCTGCCGTAGCCCGGCGCCGGCGCCAGCGAGGGCGCTGATGATCCGGTGCTTGGTCCTGGTGTACGGCGGGTAGATCAGGGCCAGGGTGTCCGGACGGAACGGTTTGGCCAGGGTCGAGCGCTCGTGCGAGAAGGTCTTCAGCGAGTGCTCCCCGTGGTAGGCGCCCATGCCGCTGCCGCCGACCCCACCGAACGGCAGGCCCGGAACCATCAGGTGCGCCGCCGGGACGTCGAAGCACAGCGCCCCCGAGGAGGTGCGTTCCGCGAACGCCCGGCGGGTGCCGGCGTCGTTGCTGAACACATACAGCGCCAGCGGTTTGGCGCCGTCGTTGATGATCCGGATGGCCTCATCCCGCCCGGCCACCGGGACCAGCGGGAGCAGCGGTCCGAAGATCTCCTCCCCCATGACGGCGTCCCCCGGGGCGGGCCGGAGCAGGGTGGGGGCGAAGTGGCGGCTGGCGGCGTTCCGTTCGCCGCCGTGCACCACGGTGCTGCCGTCCGCGAGGGCGGCGATCCGGGCGAAGTGCCGGTCGTTGACGATCCGGCCGTAGGACTCGCTGGCGGCGGCGTCCGCGCCGAAGAGCGCGCCGATCGCCGTGACAAGTTCGCGCTCCAGCGGGACGAGCACGTCCTCGGTGGCCAGGATGTAGTCGGGCGCCACGCAGGTCTGCCCGGCGTTCATGAACCGGCCCCAGGCGAGCCGTTTGGCCGCCTTGGCCAGGTCCGTGGAGGAGTCCACGTAGGCCGGGGACTTGCCACCCAGTTCCAGGGTGACCGGGGTCAGGTACTCGGCCGCGGCGCGCAGCACCACTTTGGCGGCGGCGTCGCCGCCGGTGAAGAAGATGTGGTCAAAGCGCAGCGCCAGCAGGGCGGTGGTCTCCGGGATGCCGCCCTCCACCACCTCGGCCGCGCCGGGCAGGTACTCCGGAATCCAGCGCGCCAGGGCCGCCGAGGTGGCCGGGGCGTGTTCGCTCGGCTTGAGCACCACGGTGTTGCCCGCTGCGAGGGCCCCGGCCAGCGGGGCGAGCAGCAGCTGCAGCGGGTAGTTCCACGGGCCGATCACCAGGACCACACCCAGCGGCGTCAGTTCGGTCCAGGCCCTGGCCGGCTGGACGGCCAGGGGCACGGCGACCGGACGCGGACGCAGCCACGCCTCAAGGTTCCTTTCCAGGTGCGCGGCTTCGGCCGTGACAAAACCGATTTCCGTCAGCAGGGCCTCGGTGGCGTGCTTGCCGAGGTCGCTGCCCAGCGCTTCGGCAAATTCCGTGCGGCGCTCGGCCAGCATCCGGCGCAGGCTGCCCAGCTGCTCGAGCCGCCAGGCCAGCGGGCGGGTGGCTCCGGTGTTGAAAAGGTCACGGGCGCGGGCGACGGCGGGGGCAACGGTTTGCATCCGCCCAATGTACCGGCAGCGGGCGGCCGCCCGGGTCCGGTACCGGATAAAACCTTGGGAATGCTGGAACGGGCCGGTTTTGAGGACTATGTTGAAGATATGAACAAGGTAGCGAGCAAACACTTCGGCGAGGTCGAGCTCAACCACGGAAGGGACCACAACTTCACCGCCACGCGCGAACTGGCGGGCCAGACCGTGGAGCTTGACCTGAATGTCAATGCGCATGACCACTTCGACGAAGCGGCCCTGCACAAAGTTGACTACCGGCTGCGCTTCCTGCCTGAACTCGTGGACCAGGTCCGCGAAATGATCGCCGAGGAGCTTCAGGAGGACGGCACCAGCCCGCAGGAGTACCGGCACTTCCACTGCAACGCGATCAAGGACGAGCAGCTGAAGACGGTGTTCGGCGTCGAGGACAAGAACCAGCTCACCGACGCGGTCTTCCTCAAGGCGCTGAAGCTGGGCCATGTGGGCATCTTCCCCGGCCAGCCGGAACGCTACTTCGTGCTCGACTTCACGCTCGGCAAGCACTTCACCGACGAGGTCCTGGTGGCCTCCGCGGACGAGGACGGCGTCGTGGACGACGAGATCCTCTGGGAATCCTGAATCGACTGCTCCGTAACGGCCCTTCCGGGCGCTGAAAAGGGCGGCTGCTCAGCAGTCGATGAATAGAACGTACGACGCCGGCCGGTCACCTCTCGAAGGTGGCCGGCCGGCGTCGTTGTTTCAGATTGGTTCGGGCGGGTGCTACTTGGCCTTTTCCAGCAGTCCGGCGCGGACCGTCCGGGTGGCGGTGACCAGGTTGCGCAGGGACTCCTCGGTCTCGGCGTAGCCGCGGGTCTTCAGGCCGCAGTCCGGGTTGACCCAGAGCTGGCGGGACGGGACGTGCTTGACGGCGGTGCTGAGCAGCTCAGTGACTTCCTGCTCGCCCGGGACGCGCGGCGAGTGGATATCGTAGACGCCCGGGCCCACGCCGCGGCCGAAGCCGTGGGATTCGAGGTCGTGGACGACCTCCATCCGGGAGCGGGCGGCCTCGATCGAGGTGACGTCGGCGTCGAGGCCGTCGATCGCGTCGATGATGGCGCCGAACTCGGAGTAGCACAGGTGCGTGTGGACCTGGGTGGCGTCCCCGGCGCCGGCGGTGGCGAGCCGGAAGGACTTCACGGACCAGTCCAGGTACGCGGCCTGGTCGGCCTTGCGCAGCGGCAGCAGCTCACGGAGGGCGGGCTCGTCGACCTGGATGATCTTGATGCCGGCGGCTTCGAGGTCGGCGATCTCGTCGCGGAGGGCGAGGGCCACCTGGTTGGCGGTCTCGCCGAGCGGCTGGTCGTCGCGGACGAAGGACCACGCGAGGATCGTGACCGGGCCGGTCAGCATGCCCTTCATCGGCTTGTTCGTGAGCGACTGTGCGTACCTGGCCCACTCGACCGTGATGGGGGCGCTGCGGGTGACATCGCCCCACAGGATCGACGGTCGGGTGCAGCGCGAGCCATAGGACTGGACCCAGCCGTGCACCGTGACGTCAAAACCTTCGAGGTTCTCGGCGAAGTACTGGACCATGTCGTTGCGCTCGGGCTCGCCGTGGACCAGGACGTCGAAGCCGAGCTCTTCCTGCAGCTCCACCACACGCTTGATCTCATCCTTCATGAGCTGTTCGTACTGTTCGGTGCTGAGCTCGCCCTTGATCGCGCGGGCCCGGGCGGTGCGGATTTCGCCGGTCTGCGGGAAGGAGCCGATCGTGGTGGTGGGCAGCGGCGGCAAGTGCAGGGCCTTGGTCTGCGCGGCTTCGCGGACGGCGTAGGCGGAGCGGCTGAAGTCGGCGCCGGCCAGGGCCGCGGTGCGGGCCCGGACCCCGGCGCGGCGGACACCCTCGGCCTCGGCGCGGGAGGCGATGACGCGGGTGGCCTCATCGATGGCCGGCTGGACGGCTTCCGGGTCGGTCAGCAGGCCGGCGAGGGTGACCACCTCGGTGGCCTTCTGGTCGGCGAAGGCGAGCCAGCTGCGCAGCTGCGCGGACAGCTGGACTTCCTCCTCGACGTCGTGCGGGACGTGCTGGGTGGACGTGGAGGTGCTGATGGCGAGCTTGGCCACCGACTTCTTCAGTTCGGCGATCTTCTTCGCGGACGCGGCGAGATCATTGCGCCAGATGTTGTGGCCGTCCACGACGCCGGCGACGAGGGTCTTGTTGCCCAGCGCGGCCAGGGCCGCGGCGGAGGGCACCCCGCCCTTGAAGACGTCCAGGTGGAGGGCGTCGATGCCGGTCGCGGCGAGCGTGCCGAGCTGGCCGTTGAGCGCACCGTACGGGGTGGAAACGAACAGCTGCGGGCGGCGGGCGGCGGCGGAGAGGACCTCGTAGGAGCGGGCGACGGCGGCCTGGATCGCCTCGGCCGGGGTGTCCTGGTCCACCACGAGGGCGGGCTCGTCGAGCTGGACCCAGCTGGCGCCGGCGGCGGCGAGCTTCTGAAGCAGGGCGGTGTAGACCGGGAGGACGTCCTCGAGGCGGGACAGCGGGTTGAAGCCGGCCGGAGCGCCGTCGGAGGCCTTGCTCAGCAGCAGGAAGGTAACCGGGCCGACGAGGTACGGGCGGGTCTCGACCCCGTTGGCGAGGGCGTACTCGAATTCCTCCACGATCCGGCTGGAGGTCAGCGCGAAGTTGGTCTCCGGGCCGATTTCGGGCACGAGGTAGTGGTAGTTGGTGTCGAACCACTTGGTCATTTCCAGCGGCTGCTGGTCCGTGTTGCCGCGGGCCAGGGTGAAGTAGCCGTCGATGTCGAGCTGTGCCTCAGCGTTGAGGAGGTTCCCGAAGCGGGCCGGCACGGCGCCGAGGTGGGCGGCGGCGTCGAGCACCTGGTCGTAGTAGGAGAACGTGCCGGGGACGGCGGCGGCGTCGGTCAGGCCCAGACCCTGGAGGCGCCTGGCGGTGCCGAGCTGGATTTCCCTGGCGGCGGCATCCAGGGCTGCGGCGTCGATTTTGCCGGCCCAGTAGGCCTCGACGGCCTTCTTGAGTTCGCGGCGGCGGCCGATGCGCGGGTAGCCCAGGATCGAGGCAGCCGGGAACGGAGTGGGGTTGAGCGTGATCTGGTCAGTCATGGGAATGTCCTTGGGGTTGGTGGTGTGGTGCGGAGGGAAGCAGGGATGCCGTACCGGCGCCGTCAGCTGGCGAGCTGGCGGCGGCCGGCGGAGCGCTGGTGGCTGCGGTGCGGCCGGGGCAGCGCGAGCTTGTCCAGCACATCGAGGGCAGCGGCGTGTTCATTGAAGGTGTAGAGGTGCAGACCGGGTGCACCGGCGGCCAGGGCCGCGTTGGCCAGGTCCACGGTGGCACTGACCCCGATCCGGGTCCGCTCGGCGTCGGTCCCGGCGGCGGCGAGCCGTTCGATCAGGGCCGGGTCGGGTTCGACGCCGGTCAGCTCGCTGAGGCGGGCGAGCCGGCGGAGGCTGGTGAGCGGCATAACACCCGGGATGATCGGGATGGTGACGCCGGCCCGGCGTGCCCGGGTCAGCAGGTCCGCGTACTGCTGGGTGTGGAAGAAGACCTGCGTGATGGCGAAGTCGGCGCCGGAGCGCTGCTTGGCGAGCAGCACCTCGACGTCGTGCGCCTCACTCGGGGATTCCGGGTGCCGGGTGGGGTACGCGGCGACACCGACGGCCACCTTCCCGGCGCACAGCAGCGCGGAGCGGCGCTGTTCGACGCGGCGGATGAGCTCAATCAGGTCCTGGGCGTAGCGCAGCGTTCCCGCGGGAGGGACGCGGCCGTCCTTGGGCCGGTCGCCGCGCAGGGCCAGGATGCCCCGCACGCCGACGTCGAGCAGTTCGCCGATGATGTCCGCGAGCTCCTCCGGGGAATTCCCCACGCAGGTCAGGTGCGCCAGCGGCCGCAGGGTGGTTTCCTGGACAAGGCGGTTGATGAGTTCGACGGCGGTGTTCCGGTTGGAGCCGCTGGCGCCGTACGTCACGGACACATAGTCCGGGTCCGTGGCTTCCAGTTCGCCGATGGTGGTCCAGAGCGATTCCGCCGCCGCGGCCGACCGCGGCGGGAACAGTTCATAGGACAGCGCGACCGGGGCCGTGCCGGCCAGATTTGGGTGGGTGTCAATAAGGCTGGGTGGAGACATTTGCGTCCTTGGCTGTGAACACTGACAGCTTTGCCCGGAAAACGGGGGCCGTCGGTGGATTGAGTTTGGGGAACACGGAGGAAACTCCAGCAGGACGCAGCCGCGACTGTTACGCCTGATACGAAGTTCTCCGTGAGCAAATGTCAGGCCCACATGGGGGCACCCACACCCTCCTCGGCCGCCGTGGGGCGTGCCTTCAGCGGAGGATCGCTGACACGTTACTGAGGTAACTTGGATAGAACTCTAGGGCCACCCGGGAGGTGGTTCAAGTCCGTTTCCGAATTAAGACTCACCTTTACGGCACATTTCGTCCCGGCACAGAACATTCTTCGCCCCGAACGTCCCTATGACTGTCCGGTCCACGATACGGACGGGGTGGCGGTTTCGCCCCGGCCCTCCCCAACCTGGCCTCTCAGGACTATTCTTTTGCCATGATCCAGCTTCCAGCCAGCTACCAGGAGTATCTCGCCGGCAAGAGCGAGAGTTTCATCAACACCGTCCGGCCCATCCTGATGCAGTCGGCGGCGGACAAGTCGCACGGTGTGCGGGTTTCCTACAATCCCGGACCCACGGGCCACCAGGCGCACGTGGACGAGTCAATCCCCTTCGGCACCGTCGTCGAGGACATCGACTAGTCCCCCAGGATCGGCTAGTCCCCCAGCAGGAGCCGCTGCGAGCGGGGTGCCAGCGTGTGCTCCAGCACGAGGCAGGCGGCGCCTACCGCGCCGACATCCTCGCCGACGCCGGTGCCGACGACCTCGATCTCGTGGATCTTCCGGGTGGCACTGCCTTCCCGGACCAGGGCCGGGATCCGTTCGAGGTAGCGCTGGGAGAGGCAGGTCCAGAACGGTCCGCCGAAGACCACCCGGTCCACGTCCAGGGCGTTGGTGATGGTCGAGACGGCGCGGGCAACCAGCACGGCGGAATTGTCGATGATCGCCGCTGCCCGCGGATCGCCGGAGCCGGCGGCGGCGCACAGTTCAAGGAAGCTCTCCTGGAGCGCGGGACCGGTCACGTCAGCGAGGGGTCCGTCCAGCACTCCGGCCTCGACCGCCTGGGCCACCAGGACCTGGGGGATGCAGGAGGACTTGATGCAGCCGCGCAGGCCGCAATCGCAGGGTGCGCCCTCCGGGTCCACGATGATATGCCCGATTTCACCGGCGTTCCCCGAGGTGCCGCGCACCACCTCATCATTGAGGACGATGCCGCAGCCGATTCCGGTGCCCATGTACATAAAGACGAAGCTGCCGGCACCGCTGGGGCCGCCGGCCCAGGTCTCCGCCACGGCCGCGCTGGTGACGTCCTTGTCCACGATGGTGGACAGACCGGTGGCCGCGGCCAGGGCGTCGCGGAGCGGCACGCGGTCCCAGCCGAGCAGGAGCGGAGGGTCCACGACGGTGCCCTCCTCGAGGTCGATTGGTCCGGGCGAGGCGATACCCAGGCCGGCGATCCTGGCCGGGTCGACGCCGGACTCCGAGATGAGCTGCTTGATTTCCGCGGCGATGGTGTCGATGACGGCCCGGGCGTCGGTGCCGGCCGGGGTCTTGATCCGGGAGTGCTTGACGACCGCCCCGACCAGGTCCAGCACCACGAAGGTTGTGACGGCCGGATCGAGGTGGACTCCGACGGCGTACATTCCGGTGGAATTGAGCCGGAGCATGGTCCGGGGTTTACCCGGTCCGGTGCCTTCCTTGCCGGCCTCGTAGATCAGGTCCTGGTCCAGCAGCCGGCGGGAGATGTTGGAGATCGTCTGCGGGGACAGTCCGACGATCTGGGCCAGCTCGACGCGGCTCAGGCCAGCCGGGGAGCGGCGGATTGCGTCGAGGATCACCGTCAGGTTGAAGTCACCCATGCGGGGCAGATTCGTTCCGCGCCGCGGCGAGGGCTGGCGGATCTCAGGCACTGGTAACCCCTAAACGTCTTTGGTTGCGCACTGCTTATGTCAGAATCGTACGTTACGCTCCTGTGACCGCCCAGCCTGTGCGCTTCACACTTCGGCTGATTTTCGGATGCTGGCGGTCACGGTGAATTTCGGGTTCCTGCCGACCTCCCGGGTCGGGCCGATCAGCCGTTGCAGTGCGGGCTGGTAGTGCAGGTGGCTGTTGAACACCGTCCACAGCTCCCCGCCCGGCGCGAGGACCCGCCCGGCCGCCTCAATGAGTTTGACGCCGGCCCCGGCGTGCACCGCCGCGCCGGCGTGGAAGGGCGGGTTGAGCAGGATCAAATCCGCGTCACCGGCCGGCAGCAGGCCCATGGCGTCGTCCTGGAGGACGGTGATCTGCGCCGTGAGCCCGTTGGCTTCCGCCGTCGCCCTCGCGGAGTCGACGGCGGCCGCGGACTGGTCGGTGGCCGTCACCCGGGAGCCCGGGTTGCTGCGGGCGTACATGGCGGCGAGGATCCCGGTGCCGCAGCCCAGGTCGACGGCGTGCCGTGCCGCCGGCATCCGGGGCAGGAACTCCAGCAGGAACCGGGTGCCGATGTCCAGCCCGGTGCCGGCAAAGACGGCTCCGCGGGCGCACACGGTCAGTCCCAGCTCGGAGTTGGCCTCGGTGACCGGGAACGGCGGCGGGCCGTCGGCGGGACGGGGGCCGCGGGCCAGCAGGACGCGGGATTTTTGCCGGGCATGCTGGGGCTGGACCCAGCCGAAGTGGCGCTCGAGCACCGCGTTCATGCCCAGGCTCATGTGCTTGACCCGGCCGCCGGCCAGCAGCACGACGTCGGGCGCGGCGTGGCGGGCGATGGCGTCGGCAATCTCCTCGAGCTCCGCGAGGGACCTGGGCAGCTGGAGGAGCACCAGGCCGGCCCCGGAGAGGAGCCCGGCGCCGAGCGGGAGCTGTTCGAAACCGCCGTCGACGCCCAGCGCGGCGGCGTTGTTCCGGAGGGCACGCTCCCCGGTGATGAGGTCCTGGTGGACGCGGACCGGCCCGGGGCCCGCCGCGCCTTGGGCAAGCGCGCCGAGGGTCAGCGCCCCGTAGCGGTCCCCCACGATGGCGAGCCGGCCGCCTGGCGGCAGTCCGCCGGCAGCCCGCAGCTCGACGGCGGTGTCCAGGAGGAGCCGGTCCGTGGCGTCCCAGGCCTGCAGGTTGGCCGACTCCACGTCGGGGAACCTGCCCAGCCGGGAGAAGAGGGATTCAAGAGTGTTGTCCGCCACGCGCGAGCTGCCGCCTTTATTCTGGGTCAGGGTGTTCCGGCCGGGACGTTGAGGGCCTCTGCCAACTTATCCTGCTCACCGAGTAAATGCAGGATGCCTGCCACCGCCGTCCGGCCGGCCCGGTTGGCGCCGATCGTGGAGGAGGACGGTCCGTAGCCAACCAGGTGGACCCGCGGCTCGGCAGCCACCCGGGTGCCGTCCATCGCGATCCCGCCGCCTGGACCGCGCAGCTGCAGCGGGGCGAGGTGTTCCAGCTCGGCCCGGAACCCGGTGGCCCAGAGGATCACTCCGGCTGCCAGGAAGCCGCCGTCCGCCAGCCGTACTCCCCCGGGCTCGATGGCGCTGAACATGGGCTGGCGCTCCAGTACACCGCGGGCGGCGGCAGCGCGCAGCGCCGGGGTCCAGATCAGTCCGGTCACCGCGACGACGCTTTGCGGCGGCAGGCCCTGCCGGACGCGCTCCTCGACGAGGGCGACGGCGTCGTGTCCGGCCTGCCGGTCGAAGACTGCGTCCCGCCAGAGAGGTTCCCGGCGGGTGAACCAGCTGGTGCTGGTGACCTGGGAGATCTCGTCGAGCAGGCCGACGGCGGAGATCCCGCCGCCGACCACGATGACGTGCTTGCCGCGGAACTCCTCGGCGGAGACGTAGTCCGCGACGTGCAGCTGCCGGCCGCGGAAGGAGGCCTGGCCCGGGTAGATCGGCCAGAACGGCCGGGTCCAGGTGCCTGTGGCGTTGATGATGGCCCGGGCGGACCAGTCGCCGCGGGAGGTGGCGATTCGCAGCCGTCCGGCCGGGTTGTGGTCCTCCCGGGCGACGGCGCGGACCTTGACGGGACGTTCGATGGCCAGCGCGAGTTGCTCCTCGTAGCCGCCGAAATAGCGGGTCAGGAAGCTTGCGCTGGCTTCCTCCGGGTCGACGGAGGGCTGCGGGATGCCGGGCAGGTCGCTGATGCCGTTGACGGTGGCCATCAGAAGGCTTTTCCAGCGGTGGCGCCAGGCGCCGCCGGGGCCGTCCTCGGCGTCGAGGACGGTGTAGCTCCGCGCCGGCGCGCCGGCTGGATCCCGGTCTTCCGGACCGGTTCCCGCCGGGACAAAGCCCCGGCGCTGCAGGTGGTAGGCGGCGGAGAGCCCCGCCTGGCCGGCGCCGATGACGACGACGTCGGCGGACCGGACCGGGCCGTCGATCCCTGCGGACATGATGCTCAGATCTTCTTGACGACGCTGGATTTCAGCTGCATGGGCCCGACGCCGTCGACCTTGCAGTCGATGTCGTGGTCGCCGACGCCGTTGACGAGCCGGATCCCGCGGACCTTGGTGCCGACCTTGATCACGGTGGAACTGCCTTTGATCTTGAGGTCTTTGACAACCGTGACGGTGTCTCCGTCGGCGAGGATGTTGCCGACGGCGTCCTTGATCGGCTTTGCTTCCTGATCATCGGACTCCGGTTCCGCGGCCGGTGACCACTCGTGCGCGCACTCCGGGCAGACCAGGAGCGCCCCCATTTCGTAGGTGTACTCGCTGGAGCATTCGGGGCACGGGGGCAGGGTCTCATTCACGTCCCCAATATTAGTCCAGTGGGCAGGACCTGGGCCTGTGGGGGTACATTGCCGGCATCAGCCACCTCAGCGTTGCCGTTAAAACAAAGGAGGCCCTGCTCAGTGAGCAGGACCTCTTCGGTGGAGCTGAGGGGACTCGAACCCCTGACCCCCTGCATGCCATGCAGGTGCGCTACCAGCTGCGCCACAGCCCCGAATTTGCCTTGGAGACTTTCCTGCTAGGACCGTCTTCCTTGAAGCAACCTGTTTATCTTAAACCACAATTCCCGTTCACGCGAATCGGCGCGCCCGCCCGTGACAAAACCGCCGGTTCGCGTCCTTTTTTCCGGGCCGGGAGACTAATTCAAAGACAAAAAAATCCGCCGGAATCTTTCGATTCCGGCGGATTGTCCGGTGGAGCTGAGGGGACTCGAACCCCTGACCCCCTGCATGCCATGCAGGTGCGCTACCAGCTGCGCCACAGCCCCGGATATTCGTTGCTTCGGCTCCGTCAGCTTGCGCTTTCGGCTCCGGTTCTTTGTCCGGATCTCTCCGAAGCAACTCAAATATCTTAGAACAGCCCGTCGGAAAATTCCAAATCGGGCATATTCCGCTTTTGCTTCCCGGCTGCTACTCGGATTCGACTGCTGCCGCGGCCTTCGCCGAGGTGTCGTCGCCGAGCTGCAGGTCCACGACCGGGCAGTCCTTCCAGAGGCGCTCCAGGGCGTAGAAGACCCGGTCTTCCTCGTGCTGGACGTGGATGACGATGTCGCCGTAGTCGAGCAGGACCCAGCGGCCGCCGGAGCGCCCTTCGCGGCGGATCGGCTTGAGCTCGAACTTGGAGAGCTCGTCCTCAATACCGTCGACGATGGCGTTGACCTGGCGTTCGGACGGTGCCGAGGCGATCAGGAAAATGTCGGCCAGGGCCAGCCGCTCGCTGACGTCCATGGCGATGATGTCCTCGGCGAGTTTTTCCGCGGCAGCGCGGGCTGCGTGGCGGGCTGTGGCGATGGCTGAATCTGTTGCAGTCACGGGACTCCTTGTTGTGGTGAAAAGTTGTTGGGGTGAAAAAGCTTGTGTGGTGAATATGCGGGGAGCGGCCGGCTGCGGGGGCAGCGCGGCCCGGAACGGGGCTGACTAGCCGGAGAGGCCGGTGATGATCAGCGTGATGCCGGCGATCAGGGCTACCAGGCCCAGGGCCAGCACCGCCAGCTGCACCAGGCGGAGGCGGCGGGCCCGGCCGAGGCCGGCGGTGGCCGCGTCCAGGGGTTCGAGCCCGTAGGCGGCATTAGCCGCGACGGGTCCCCTGCCGGTGAAGTCTTCTTCGGACTGGGCTGCGGCGGGGTCCGCTGCCGCGGGCCGGGTCGCGGCGGCCTCGGCGCGGGCCAGCACGCCGGAGCGGCCGCTGCCGGATCCCTCTCCACGCTGGCGGGAGGGCGCCGGGCGGCGGTTGCCGGACTTCCGGGGCGGTGCCACCCGGGGACCCGGGTTGGTGACGACCGGAACGTAGGACGTGGCAGGGCGCTTGAGGACGGGCCGCTCCACGCCGGGGACCTGGACGAACTCCAGGGGTGTCACCATGGCCAGGTTGTTGGCCGTGGTCGGATCATTGCGCGCTGGAACCGGTGTGCTGTTCGCGTCGGCCAGCTTCTGCTTGGCGGCGGCCCGCCGGTTCAGCACGGCGGCCCGCTCGGCCAGGGCGATCTGTTCCGCCAGCAAGTCAGGATCGACGGCGTCGGGGTCGGTCGCGTTGATGTGCTCCATTTTGGCCAGCTGGTTCTTGGCCTGCTGGGCAAGAAGTTCGCGGGCGGCCAGGGCCTGTTCCACGGTCATTCCCCCGGGAACCTGAGCGCCGGGACCGGCGGGGCCGCCGTCGGCCTTCTGCCCGGGGACGTCACCGCCGGGTCCGGGAGCAGGCTCGACGCCGGGCTGCGCGCCGGGGCCCTTGCCGGGCCGGGGAACGACCGGGGTGGCGCGGGTCCGCGGCGAGGCGGGGACGATCAGGTTGGCGGAGGTTGCCGGGGCGGTTTCGGCCGCCAACTGCAGCAGCCGGAGCTGGCGCCGCGTGGGCGCTCCGCCGCCGGCGAGATTGCCCTCTTTTTCGGCAAGTTCCTTGATGGTGCGCAGGGTGGCACGGTCCCGGGCGCGGACCTGCGAGGACCGTTCGGAGCCTGCGCTGCTGCCGACGGAGTCCACCGGACCCGGAATCCGGCGGCGGCCGCTGACTTCCGACTCGGTGGGCCCGCCGGGCTCCGCAGCGGCCGCGGGGCGCGGGACAGCAGGCCTGTTCGGGGCAGCACCATTCGGGGCAGCACTATTGGAGGCAGGGTGAACCGCGCCAGGACCCGGCGTGCCGGTCTCCCGGTTCGCTTCCAGGCGTTCATCTCTGGCCTGCCGCAGTTGGCGGCGGCTGCGGATTGGAGGCTGTTCCTGGCTCATGGCAAACTCATTCGGTGCTGGCGGGTTGGGCTATCTCAGTGCTGCGATCATAGCGTGCGGCGCCATTGCCGGCGGAGGTGTCCCCGGTGTCCGGGTCGCCGCCGTAGAGTCCGTATTTGGCGATGTACTGGACCACGCCGTCGGGGACGAGGTACCAGACGGGGTTCCCCGCCGCCACCCTGGTGCGGCAGTCGGTCGAGGAGATCGCCATGGCGGGAACCTCGAGCAGGCTGACGTCCTTACGGCCCATCCCGTCCAGGACGTGGCCGGGACGGGTGACGCCGACGAAGTGCGCGAGGGACCACAGCTCGTCGATGTCCTTCCAGGACAGGATCTGCGCCAGGGCGTCGGCTCCGGTGATGAAGAACAGGTCCGCGTAGGGACGCAGCGTGTGCAGGTCCCGGAGGGTATCGATCGTGTACGTGGGCCCGGGCCGGTCCACGTCCACCCGGCTGACGGTGAAGCGGGGGTTAGAGGCCGTGGCGATGACGGTCATGAGGTAGCGGTGCTCGGCCTCACTGACCTTTTTGCTCATCTTCTGCCAAGGCTGGCCCGTGGGCACGAAGACCACTTCGTCCAGGTCGAACTTGGCCGCGACTTCGCTGGCCGCGACAAGGTGGCCGTGGTGGATGGGATCGAACGTGCCACCCATCACACCCAGGCGCAGGCGGCGCTGGGCGCCGCGCTGCTTGACGATGGCCGAAATATTAGTGCCCTTGGCCGTGGTCGTGCTTGTTGGGGTGCTGGCGGTGCGGGTCCGCGTGCTCCTCGACGGCCACGTGGCGCTTGCCCAGGTTGGAGTAGGACAGCGTGACGAACAGCATGATCATGAGGACAGCGAAAATTACGGCGCCGACGACGAACGGCGGTGCAATAAGCGGCGCAAGTTCCTCGTGGCCGGATCCGCCGGCGGCGGCGACGATGGTGGCAATCTGCTGCGAGAGCATGTTCTCCCCTAGTGAGTTCAAAATGTGACGACGGCGGTTATCCCCGCCGTTCCGGACTTCTGTTCCATGTTACAGCGTTGCTAGGCCCTGATCTGGCCCTCGCCCTGGACGATCCACTTGGTGGTCGTCAGTTCCGTCAATCCCATCGGCCCCCGGGCGTGCAGCTTCTGGGTGGAGATGCCGACCTCGGCTCCCAGGCCCAGTTCGCCGCCGTCGGTGAAACGGGTGGAGGCGTTGACGATCACAGCGGCCGAATCGACCTCCGCGATGAACCGTTCGGCGTTGCCGAGGTCGTTGGTCAGGATGGCCTCGGTGTGGCCGGTGGACCACGTGCGGATGTGCTTCACGGCGTCGTCCAGGCTGTCCACCATCGCGACGGCGAGGTCCAGGTCCATGTATTCGGTGGCCCAGTCCTCATCGGTGGCGGGGACCGAAGCGACCGAGGCCGGCAGGGCGGCCCGGATCCGCTCGTCGGCGTGCAGGGTGACACCGGCGGCCCGCAGGGCCGCGGCGACGGCCGGCAGCACCGTCGAGCCGGAGTGGACCAGCAGGGTCTCGACGGTATTGCACACGCTGGGCCGCTGGGTTTTGGCGTTCAGCAGGATTTCCACGGCCATTTCCTCGTTCGCGGAGGCGTCCAGGAAGATGTGCACGTTCCCCTCGCCGGTCTCGATCACGGGAACCTTGGCGTTGGTCACGACGGACTGGATCAGCTCCCGTCCGCCGCGGGGAATCAGGACGTCGACCCGTCCGCGGGCCTGCATCAGGGCGTTGGCGCCTTCACGGCCGTACTGGTCGACGCTCTGCACGGCGTCGGCGGGAAGACCGACCGAATCGAGGGCGTCGCGGAGCACGCTGACGAGGGCGGCGTTGGTGGCGGCGGCGGCGGTCCCGCCGCGCAGGATGACGGCGTTGCCGCTCTTCAGTCCGAGCCCGGCGATGTCGACCGTGACGTTGGGGCGGGCCTCGTAGATGGCGGCGACAACGCCCATGGGCACGTTGATCTGGCGCAGCCGCAGGCCGTTGGGGAGTGTCTGGCCGCGCACCACGTTGCCGACCGGATCCGGCAGGTTGGCGAGGTTCTCGAGCGCGTCGGCGAGGCCCTGGATGCGGGCGCCCGTGAGGGTCAGCCGGTCCAGCATTGCCGCGGACGTGCCGTTGGCCTTGCCGGCGGCGACGTCCTTGCCGTTGGCGGCGAGGACCTGGGCCTTGCGCTCCAGCAGCGCCGCCGCGACGGCGCGCAGCCCGCGGTCCTTCCAGGCCCGGTTGGCGCGGGCCATCCTGCGGGCGGCGTGGCGCGACCGGTCGGCGATGGCGTGGACGGCGGCCTCGACGTCGGCCGCTCCGGCAGTTTCCGGGGGCGTTTCCGGGCTGCGTTCGGCCGCTCCGTCCGCGGGGAGCAGACCATTCGCAAAGAGCTGTTCGGCGAGTACGGCGGAGCGGGGGGTCAGGGCCTCAGTCATGCTTCCAGTTTAGGCGAGCAGGTGGCTTAGACCAGCACCAGATCGTCAACATGAACAACCACGCGGTCATATCCGCGGCCGAGCTCCCTGCCGAGCTCCCTGGTGGAGCGGCCCAGCATCTGTGGAAGTTCGGCAGCGCCGTAGTTGACCAGGCCCCGGGCAATCACCGTGCCCTCGAAGGAGACCATCTCCACGGCGTCGCCGGCCTCGAACTGTCCGTGCACCGCGGAAATGCCGGCCGGGAGCAGCGAGGTGTGGCGGTCGCGCACGGCCATGACGGCGCCGTCGTCGAGCACGAGGGTGCCTTCCACGGAGGCGAGGTGCGCGAGCCAGAGCAGCCGGACCGGCTTGCGGGAGCCGTTGACCGAGAACCAGGTGCCCACGTCCTTGCCCGCCAGCGCGGCGGCGGCGTTGCCGGTGGAGGTGACGAGGGCGGGGATGCCGGAACCGGCGGCGATGGTGGCCGCTTCCACCTTCGTAACCATTCCCCCGGTGCCGGTCCCGGCTTTGCCGGTGCGTCCGATCGCCACACCCTCCAGATCCTGCGGACCTGACACATGGGAGATCCGCCGGGCGCCGTGTGCGGGCGGCCCGTCATACAGGGAGTCGACGTCGGAGAGCAGCACGAGGGCGTCCGCGCGGACCAGGTGCGCCACGAGGGCCGCGAGCCGGTCGTTGTCACCGAAGCGGATCTCATGGGTGGCGACGGTGTCGTTTTCGTTGACCACAGGCACGACGCCGAGGTTGAGCAGCCGGTCGAGGGCGCGCAGGGCGTTGGTGTGCTGGCTGCGGCGCATGAAGTCTTCGGCGGTGAGGAGCACCTGGCTGACGGTGACCCCGTGCGCCCCGAAAGCATGGGTGTACCGGGCCATCAGCAGACCCTGGCCCACGCTCGCGGCCGCCTGTTGGGTGGCGAGGTCGCGCGGACGCTTCGCCAGCCCGAGCGGGGCGAGGCCGGCGGCGATCGCGCCGGAGGACACCAGGATGATCTCCGTGCCGGCGTTGCGTTTGTGCGCCAGGGCGTCGGCGAGCTCGGTCAGGGCCTCCTCCGAGATGCCGCCCTTGATCGACGTCAGCGAGGACGATCCGACCTTGACCACGATCCGGCGGGCACTGGAGAGCACGGACCGGTCCGGGGACGGGGCGTCCGCCGCCGGGCGGTGGTCCGGGACGACCGCCTCGGCAGGAACAGTGACGGCTTTACTCGTCATCGGTTGCGCCCAGTCCACTCTCCTTGAGCGGTTTGGCGACCCTGCGGCTGCTGACGGATTCGGTCCAGATCCCGGCCTTGCGCTCGGCTTCGAGTTCCGCGCGGGCAGCGGCTTTGGCCTCGCGGCGCTCGATCTGCTCGTCGCGCTTCTGTCCGCGGGTGGGCCGGTCGCCGATGTCGGCGAAGCGCACGTCGGTGCCGCGCGGGGCGGCCAGCAGTTCGGCACCGGCCATCATGGTCGGCTCCCAGTCGAAGACGACGCCGTCGTCCTCGCCGATGACGACCATGTCGCCCGGCTTGGCGCCCTGCTTGAACAGTTCATTTTCGACGCCGAGCTTGGCCAGGCGGTCGGCGAGGTAGCCGATGGCTTCCTCATTGGTGAAGTCGGTCTGCTTGACCCAGCGCACGGGTTTGTCGCCCAGGACGCGGAACAGGGGTTCCAGGTTCTTCTCTTCGCGGCGGATCTTGAAGCCTGATTCGTTGACGGCGCGGGGCTTGAGCACCGGAGCGTGCACCTTCGGCGGGGCAGCCGCGACGGCGTCACGGGCGGCCTGGACGATTTCGGCCATCGCGAAGCCGAGCTGGCGGAGGCCCTCGTGGCTGGTCGCCGAGATTTCAAAGACCTTGTAGCCGCGGGATTCAAGTTCCGGGCGGACGAATTCGGCCATGTCCTTGCCGTCCGGCAGGTCAACCTTGTTCAGGGCGACGAGGCGGGGGCGGTGGTTCAGCGGAACGACTTCACCGTCGGAGCCCGCGAAGCTCATGTCCACGGCGTACTTTTCCAGCTCGGCCTCGATGACGGCCAGGTCCGAGAGTGGATCGCGGTCCGATTCGAGCGTTCCGCAGTCCAGGACGTGCACCAGGGCGGCGCAGCGCTCGACGTGGCGGAGGAAGTGGTGGCCCAGGCCCTTGCCTTCGCTGGCGCCTTCGATCAGGCCCGGGACGTCGGCGATGGTGAAGCGCACCTCGCCGGCCTGGACAACACCGAGGTTCGGGATCAGGGTCGTGAAGGGGTAGTCGGCGATCTTGGGCCGAGCGGCGGACATCGCCGCGATCAGGCTGGACTTGCCGGCGGACGGGAAACCCACGAGGGCGATGTCGGCGATGGACTTCAGTTCCAGGACGACGTCAGCGGCTTCGCCTTCGATGCCGAGCAGCGCGAAGCCGGGGGCGCGGCGCTTCTGCGAGGAGAGCGAGGCGTTGCCCAGGCCGCCGATGCCGCCGGCTGCCGCAATGTATTCGGCGCCTTCACCGACGAGGTCCGCGAGGACCCGGCCGTCCTTGGACTTGACCACGGTGCCCTCGGGAACCGGCAGGATCAGTGTTTCGCCGTGCTTGCCGGCGCGCCAGTCGCCCATGCCCGGGCCGCCGTTGGTGGCGTGCCGGTGCGGGGCGTGGTGGTAGTCGAGCAGGGTGGTGGTCTGGGGGTCCACGCGCAGGATGACGTCGCCGCCGTTGCCGCCGTTGCCGCCGTCCGGACCGCCGAGCGGCTTGAACTTCTCGCGGTGGACGGAGACACAACCGTGGCCGCCGGTACCGCCGGATACATGCAGTACTACCCGGTCTACAAAGCTGGCCACGTGGATCTCCTCAGTGCTGTTCCCCGGGCGTGCAAAGACGCCCAAGATGATTGTAATGCGGTTAAAACACCGGTGGAGCGGACCTAATGGCCCGCCCCACCGATTTAAGACTTGGTGTTACTCTGCAGCTGCAGCAGCCACGATGTTCACGACGCGACGACCGCGGCGGGTGCCGAACTCGACAGCGCCGGGGGTCAGGGCGAACAGGGTGTCGTCGCCGCCGCGGCCAACGCCGGCGCCCGGGTGGAAGTGGGTGCCACGCTGGCGGACGATGATCTCGCCTGCGGAAACTACCTGGCCGCCGAAGCGCTTGACGCCGAGGTACTGGGCGTTCGAGTCACGACCGTTGCGAGTGGAACTCGCGCCTTTTTTATGTGCCATTTGGAAATGCCTGCCTTAAAATTCTGGGGAATCTGCTGAAAACCTGAACAGTAACGAGTAGTTACTTGATACCGGTGATCTTGACCTTGGTCAATTCCTGACGGTGACCCTGGCGCTTCTTGTAGCCGGTCTTGTTCTTGAACTTCTGGATGACGATCTTGGGACCGCGAAGGTCCTCAAGGATCTCAGCCGTAACCTTTACCTTGGCCAGGTCCGAAGCTGCAGACGTGACCTTGTCACCATCCACCAGGAGCAGTGCGGGCAACTCAAAGGTGCTGCCGGCTCCACCGGGGACGCGGTTCAGGGTAACGAAGTCTCCAACGGAAACCTTCTCTTGGCGGCCGCCTGCGCGGACAATCGCGTACACCACTGGGGAACTCACTTCTCTCGACGTTTATTACTAGATTTGCGTGCGGAACCTGGGTCCAAAGTTTCTGGTCCGGCTCACGCTGTGCCTCTACGCCGGTGGATTCCCCGGGGGAACCCATGAGCTATCCCGTGGACAATCGCACTCGAAATCAAGTGGAGCGTCCTCAAGGTCATAACCCAAGTGTTGGCGTAAGCACCGAAGATCTAGACTACGCTAATTTTGCCTTCGGCCGCAAATGAGGCTGGTTCCGACGTGAAGAACGTGGTAGTCACAACTCTGTATGGACAGAGCCCGCTGTAACGACTTCCGGAACCGTGCCCACCTATCGTACAGGCTCCCCCCGGCTCCCGCGGTCAGGCGTGCAGCCGCGGCGCGTCGAAGAATTCGACCTCGTAGCGGGCGGACTGCCGGAAGGCCAGCGTCATGGCGTCCCGTTCGCCCGCCGACGCCGCCCGCGCCGCAGCGTCGGTATAGGCGACGGCCTGCCGGGTGGCGGCGGCGAATTCCGCATCCGCGTAGGTGCGCAGCCACACCGCATAAGGGTGCGCGTCCGGGGCGCCGGCGGCGAGGAACTGCCCGTGCAGGGTCTCCCCCACCTCGGCATAGAGCCAGAAGCACGGCAGCACAGCGGCCACGAGCACCCCGTAGCTGCCGGAGACCGAGGCGGCAAGCAGATGGTCCACGTAGGACTTGGTGACCGGCCCCAGCGTTCCGTCGGCCGTCCGGGTGCTCAGCCAGGTCCGGTGCAGCTCCGACTCGACTTCGAGGCAGTTCTGGGCGGACCGGGCCCAGAAGAGCTGCTCGGCCTCCGTGGGCGCGATGGCGGCGGCGCGGGCCAGGACCCGGGAATAGCCGTTTAAGTACATCGCGTCCTGGGCGAGGTAGTAGGCGAACTCCTTCTCCGGCAGCGACCCGTCCGCCAGGGCCTTGATGAAGTCCAGGCCGTGGATCGCTTCGAGGTCGGCGGTTGCCGCGTCCCGGAGCGCGGCGGCGAAGGCGCCCTCGGCGGGGACGCGGCTGGTTTGGCCATGCTCCTGGGTGTGCTGCTGGACGTGGTGGAAATGATGGACCGGGCCGTTGCCGGTGCCGACGTCGAGCCGGTCCGAGGCGCGGAGGGCCTCCCGCAGCCAGGGTTTGACCTCGCGCAGCGCAGCCTCCCAGTCCCCGGCTCCGGTTTGTCCCATGAGTCTGGCCTGCACCGTGGCGATCGCCGAGGACAGCGAACAGCCGGTGCCGTGGCTGTTGCGGGTGGGCACCCGCTCCCCCGGCACCACCACGAGGTCCTGGGCCAGGAGCCCGACGGTGTTGACCAGCGCATCCGGGCAGCCGCCGTCATTGCTGCGGTCACCGGGGTTTCCGGTGCCGCTGCCGCCGTCGAGGTGGCCGCCCTTTACCAGGACCGTGGTGCCGGTGAGGGCGGCGAGCCGCTTGCCCTGTTCCAGCGCCCCGGCCCAGTTTCCGGCGACGGGCTCGTTGAGCAGGATCGCGAGCTCGGCGAGGTTGGGTGTGATCAGGTCCGCGAACGGCAACAGCGTGTGCAGTGCATCGGCTGCGGCCTCCCGCAGCAGCCGGTCGCCGCTCGTGGACACCATCACGGGATCCAGGACCACGACGCCGGGCCGGGCCTTTTCGAGCCAGCCGCGGACGGCGTCAATCACTGAGGCCTCCCCCAGCATCCCGATCTTGACGGCGTCGATGCTGATGTCCTGGCTGAGGGCGTCGAGCTGGGCGGTCAGGAAGGACGCCGGCGGGACGTGCACGGCACTGACGCCGCGGGTGTTCTGGGCGGTCAGGGCGGTGATGGCCGCCATGCCGTAGCCGCCGTGCGCGGCAATGCTCTTGAGGTCGGCCTGGATGCCTGCGCCGCCGGAGGGATCGGAGCCGGCAATCGCCAGCACCCTGGGGATCCGGGAGGCGGAAGCGGCAGGGACAGGCGGAAGAAACGATGAGGCGATGGTCATGGGAGACATCCCTTCGCCGGTGCTAACCGGACAGGTTCAACGGGTCTGGATCTCAGCCGGCCCGATGCGCGGCACCCCGTGTCAGGTAACAGCCTAGCCCGATCCCTTAACGCAACCGCGGGCACGGCCCGAAACTGCCCGTATTGCTACGCAGTCCGGACCGCACCCGCGGCCTGGTTGAACTGTTCCCGCGTTAGAGCTCCGAGGCCGGAACGCCGACGCCGAGGATGATCGGCTCGCTCGCGGCAGGCTTGGCGGCCGGCTGTGCCGCCGGGACCTTGGCCTCGTGCACTGACACGGGCGCGGCGTGCGGGGTTTCCCGCCGCTGTTCCACCGAGGTCTCGTTGGCTGCACCCTGGGCGCGGCTGGCACTCCGGTTGCGGCGGCCGCGGCGGGCACGCGAGGTGCCAGCCTCGGTGTCCGCCTCGGTCTGGGAACCCGGCGCCTGGACGCGTCCCGGGCCGGTTCCGCCGGTGCGCGCCGGAGCGACCGCCGCCGTCCGGGCGGCCGGGGCGGCGGCCGCCGTTGCCGCCGGTTCCTGGGCTGCTGCCGGGGCTGCGGGTTCCGGGGCGGCCTCGGCTTCACCCAGGTGGGCGAACGCCTCGGTCAGCAGGTCCAGGGTGAGCGCGGGTGTGCTCGCCTGGTCGGGGTGCTCGACGAACGGCAGGGCGACCTGCTCGCCGCCGAACGTCAGCACGGCGGCGGGGCGTCCGGCTGCTTCCTCCGTTGCGGCCAGCTCGACGGCTGCCTCGACAGCGGCATGGCGGGTCGCGGCGTCGGCAGCGGTGGCTGCCTCGCCGTCGTGCAGGTGCGCGGCGTGCGCCGCTGCGGCGATATTCGCCAGCGCGGCGCGGGTTGCCTCGGCCTTGGCGTGGCGCTCGGCCTCGGTGGGCTCGGGGTGGACTGCCGCCGGGACGGACTGCTCCTCCGCACCCTGGCCGCCCCGGCCGCGGCGGCGGCTCTTGCGTTCGACCCGGGCGGCGGGCTGGTGCTCGGTCCGCGGGATGTGGTGCTCGGCGGCCACCACGTTGGCGCGGCGGTGCTCCACCGGCTCGTCGTGGGTGACGATGCCGCGGCCGGCGCAGGTTTCGCACTGTTCGCCGAAGACTTCCAGCAGCCCGGTGCCCATCCGCTTGCGCGTCATCTGCACGAGGCCCAGCGACGTCACTTCCGCAACCTGGTGCTTGGTCCGGTCCCGGCCCAGGCACTCGACCATGCGGCGCAGCACAAGGTCGCGGTTGGATTCGAGCACCATGTCGATGAAGTCGATGACGATGATGCCGCCGATGTCGCGGAGCCGGAGCTGCCGGACGACCTCCTCGGCGGCTTCGAGGTTGTTCTTGGTGACGGTTTCCTCAAGGTTTCCGCCGCTGCCGGTGAACTTGCCGGTGTTGACGTCCACCACGGTCATGGCTTCGGTACGGTCGATCACGAGGGAGCCGCCGGAGGGCAGGAAGACCTTCCGGTCCAGGGCCTTGTGGATCTGCTCGTCGATGCGCCAGGCCGCGAAAATGTCCGTGTCCTTGGTCCACTTCTCCAGCCGGCCCACGAGGTCGGGCGCCACGTAGGTGACGTAGGCCTCGATCGTGTCCCAGGCTTCCTCGCCGGAGACAATCAGCTTGGAGAAGTCCTCGTTGAAGACGTCACGGACCACCTTGATGGTCAGATCGGGTTCGCCGTAGAGCAGCTCGGGGGCGAGGATCTTGGTGGAGGTCGACTGGCCCTCGATGCCTTCCCACTGGGCGCGGAGGCGGTTGATGTCGTGCGTGAGCTCTTCCTCGGAGGCGCCCTCGGCCGCGGTGCGGACAATGACGCCGGCGTTTTCCGGCAGCCGGTCCTTGAGGATCCGCTTGAGGCGGTTGCGTTCGACGTCGGGCAGCTTGCGGGAGATGCCGGTCATGGAACCGCCGGGTACGTACACGAGGTAGCGGCCGGGCAGTGAGATCTGGCTCGTGAGGCGGGCGCCCTTGTGGCCGACCGGGTCCTTGGTGACCTGGACCAGGACGGAGTCGCCGGACTTGAGCGCGTTCTCGATCCGGCGCTGCTTGCCCTCGAGGTTCACGGATTCCCAGTTGACTTCACCGGCGTAGAGCACGGCGTTGCGGCCGCGTCCGATGTCGACGAAGGCGGCTTCCATGGACGGCAGCACGTTCTGGACCTTGCCCAGGTAGACGTTGCCGATCAGGGAATCCTGCTGGGTTTTGGACACGAAGTGTTCGGCCAGGACGCCGTCCTCGAGGACGCCGATCTGGATTCTGTCGTCGCGCTGGCGGACGATCATCTGGCGGTCGACCGATTCGCGCCGGGCCAGGAACTCGGCTTCGGTGATGACGGTGCGGCGGCGGCCGGTGTCGCGGGATTCGCGGCGGCGCTGCTTCTTCGCCTCAAGCCGGGTGGAGCCCTTCAGGGATGTGACGCGGTTGTTGACCGGCGCCTCGGCAGCCGCACGGGGTGCACGGACGCGGGTCACCGTGTTGGGCGGATCGTCGCCTTCCCCGCCGGTCAGTTCCAGGTCCTGGTCACCACGGCGGCGGCGACGGCGGCGGCGCGACGTGACGCCTTCTTCGAGCGCCTCCTCGGAGCCTTCCTCTTCTTCGTCTCCGGCGGCTTCGGAGTCGTTCCCGGCGCCGGTCTCGCTGTCGGCCCCGCGGCCGGTGCGTCCGCGGCGGCCGCGGCTGCGGCGCCGGCGGCGGCTGCCGGCGTCCTCGCCTTCCTCGCCCTCTTCTTCTTCGTCAGCGTCTGCTACGGCGACGGCCGCCGGGGCCGGGGCCGGGCGCACGACGGCGGTCAGGTCGGGCGCCTGGAAAATCATCGAGGTGACCGCTCCCGGCTCCAGGAACAGCGAGGACGCGGAGGCTGCTTCGGCCGGTGTCTCGTCTGCCGGTACTGCGGGGGCTTCGGCGCCGGCGCCCACGGGCGCCGGGGCACCGGCGGCAGCGGCCACGGGGGCTTCCGCCGCGGCCACGGCTTCCGCTGCCGGAGCTTCGGCGGCCGGGGCTTCCACGACGGGGGCTGCGGTTTTGGCGCGGCTGGCGCGGCGCCGGACCGGCTTCTCAACGGGGGCCTCAGCGGTCTGGGCTGCCGCTGTCTCTGCCGCCGCTGTCTCTGCCGCCGGGGTCCCGGCGGCGGGAGTCGCGGCGTCGGCGGCGAAGGCCGGAAGGGGTTCGGCCGGTTCAGCGACCTTGCGGGCGCGGGAGCGGCGGACGGGGGCCTTGGCCGTGGCCTCGGCGGCCGGAGCCGCGGCGCCCTCGGCCGGGACTGCGTGCTCGGCGGGGACCGGGCCCTCGGCGGGGACAGTTGTAGCCGCTGCTGTGTCAGCGGCCGCGCCGGTCTTGGGGAGCGGCTTGCGGCGGGTCCGGACCGGCCGCTTCGGCGGCGTGGCTGCAGTCACGGCTTCCGCTGTTTCGCCGGCTGTTTCGTTCGTGACAAGCGCGTCTTCGTTGCCTGTTACAACCTGGTCATTATCCATATGTGGCGACACTCCTGCCCCTGACGTACCGCCACATCCGGCACCCGTTGGGGCAAATATTTGTCAACACCCGCAGGCATTGACAGAAGTCAATTGGATACCCTCAGGTTCGCACCGGCAGTGGGGTGCGGCAGCCCTGGAGGGCCGGCGGAATTGTTCTGAAACCCGTTGATCTACACGCCACAACCAGGTGCCGTCCAATGGCATTGCGGGACAGCCCGGATCAGAGGATCCGTAGCTCCCTGCTCATCATTGGCGGTCTTGGGAACAAAGTCGCCGGACCGGAATCCGGATGTGGATCGGGTTCCAGCCACGTTCATTGTCTCACAGGACCCGTCAAAGGAGGCGTAAGCAAGCCATCCGGCCCACACCGTGTACCGAATCACTCGTGACGGCGCGACGCATCCCGGACTTCATTCGGCCTCCGGCGATAGAATCGGGCCAGACGCACCCGATCCGAAGGACATTGATTCCATGCCCAGCATCTCCAGTGCCACCGGCGAGGCCGCCGCGCAGCAGCGAAGCTCCAGCGCATCGGCTGCGGAACGGCCGTTGCCCCCGATGACCCGCGACCGACCGTTCGCGTGGCTCCTGCTGATCACCGGCGTCGTGGGCTGGCTTGCCTCCGGGACCCTGGTGCTGGAAAAGCTGGAGGTCCTCAAGGATCCCAGCCACGTGACCGTGTGCGATGTGAACCCGTGGATCTCCTGCGGCCAGGTCATGCAGACCTGGCAGGGATCGGTGTTCGGCTTCCCCAACATGTTCATGGGCATCGTGGCGTTCGCCATTATTATCACCACCGCCATGGGCCTGCTCGCGGGAGCCAGCTTCGCCCGCTGGTACTGGCTGGGGCTGCAGGCCGGCGTGACCCTGGGCTTCGCCTTCGTGGTGTGGCTGTGGTCGCAGGCGCTGTATTCCATCCACATCCTCTGCCCGTTCTGCATGGTCGTCTGGGCGGCGATGATTCCACTGTTCGTCTGGGTCACCGTCCGCAACGTGACCCACGGCGTGATCAAGCTCCCCGCCGGCCCCACCCGGATCCTCGGCGACTCCGGCTGGATCATTACGGCGCTGCTCTACATCGCCGTGGTCGCTTCCATCTTCTTCGCCTTCATCCAGGTCTTCATCGGAACGTCCGGCTACTAAGCACGCACAACCGCCGCGAGGTGACAGTTAAGGCCAATGAACGCGCGCGTTCATTGGCCTTAACTGTCACCTCGCGGTGGCGCGGCTGCATCCCGGAGCTTAGCCCTGGAACCAGATCTTGATCTCGCGTTCCGCGGAGTCCACGGAGTCCGAGCCGTGGACCAGGTTCTGCTGCACCTTCAGGCCCCAGTCGCGGCCGAAGTCGCCGCGGATGGTGCCCGGAGCCGCCGTCGTCGGGTCCGTGGTGCCGGCGAGCGTGCGGAAGCCCTCGATCACGCGGTGGCCCTCGAAGATCGCAGCGACGACCGGGCCGCTGAGCATGAACTCGACGAGCGGCTCGTAGAACGGCTTGCCCACGTGCTCCTCGTAGTGCTGCTCCAGCAGGTCGCGGCTGGCGTCGACCTTCTTGAGCTCGGCCAGGGTGTATCCCTTGGCTTCGATGCGGGCAATGATGCTGCCGGTCAGGTTGCGGGTGACTCCGTCGG
Organism: Arthrobacter ginsengisoli; assembly: GCF_031456935.1. Taxonomy (NCBI): domain Bacteria; kingdom Bacillati; phylum Actinomycetota; class Actinomycetes; order Micrococcales; family Micrococcaceae; genus Arthrobacter; species Arthrobacter ginsengisoli. The sequence continues at coordinate 414,851 of NZ_JAVDVQ010000001.1, forward strand.
GCTTGATCAGGACGAGGGTGCGCTCAATGCTCACAGGTGCTCCAATGTGTGTGGGTTGGGTTCGGAAATCAGTTTAGTTGCTTTGCTCTTCGGGGTGGGCGGCGTCCCAGGCGGCCTGGTCGCGTTCCCGCTGGGCGGCCTCGCGGTCAATCCGGATGCCGGTGCGGATCCCGTACCACCAGGCCACCGCAAAAAGGCCGCCGACCAGGAACATCGCCGGCTCCAGGATCCCGGTCAGGATCAGCACAATCTGCAGGATCCAGCCCAGCGCCACGCCCCACGGTTTGGACAGCACCGCGCAGGTGAGGACATACACGAGGCACAACGCGATCCCGACGGAGAAGATCAGGACCGGCGGGAACTCGTCCCGCCGCAGCCCGAACACGGTGAGCGTGCCGAAAAGCACCACGAAGGCCTCCAGCAGCAGCACCGTGGAGGCGAACATGACCTTGGTGGAACGGCGTTTCTTGGGCATGCCCGGGCGCCATTCGCGCTGGGCCTTGGTGAGTTTCGCCATGGTCTAGGCGTCCGCCTTTCCGAGCAGGATCCGGGCGTCCGCGACGAGCGTGATGGAGCCGGTGACGAGGACGCCGCCGGCGAGGTCTTCGTTGGCTTCGGCGCGTTCCACCGCCCATTCGAGCGCGTCATCGAGCTTCTGGGCCACGTGGATGTTGTCCTCGCCGAACCCCAGCTCCACGGCGAGTTCCGCGAGGTCCTCGGCCGGGACGGCGCGCGGCGAGTTGGACTCCGTGAAGCAGTACTCGGCGGCCAGGCCGCCGAGGGATTCCTTGAGCTGGCGGAGGATCTCCTCGGCGTCCTTTTCCCGCAGGACGCCGACGACGACCACCAGCTTGGTGAAGCTGAAGGCCTCGTGGATGGCCTCGGCGGAGACCCGGATGCCTTCCGGGTTGTGCGCGGCGTCCACGATGATGGTCGGCGCGGTGCGCACCACCTCAAGCCGGCCGGGCGAGGTGACGGAGGCGAACGCCTCCTGCACGAGTCCGGCGTCGAGCGGCTTTTCCGCGCCGAAGAAGGCCTCCAGTGCGGCGATCGCGACGGCGGCGTTCTCGGCCTGGTGCGCGCCGTGCAGCGGCACCAGCAGGTCCTCGTACCGGCCGGCGAGGCCCTGGATGGTGACCACCTGCCCGCCGACGGCGACGGTGCGGGATTCGACGCCGAATTCGACGCCTTCGAAGCGGAACGGGACGTTCGTTTCCTGGGCCTTGTCCAGCAGCACCTGGGCCGCGTCCCGGGGCTGCGCGGCGCTGACCAGGAAGCCGCCGGGCTTGATGATGCCGGCCTTTTCGTGCGCGATGTCCTCGGTGGTGTCACCCAGCAGGTCCGTGTGGTCCAGCGAGATCGGCGTGACCACGAAGACCTGGCCGTCGCCGACGTTGGTCGCGTCGGTGATGCCGCCCAGGCCCACCTCGATGACGGCGACGTTGACCGGCTGGTCGGCGAAGACCGCAAAGCCGAGGATGGTGAGGCACTCGAAGTAGGTCAGCCGGGGCTGTCCCTCGGCAACGAGCTCGCTGTCCACGATGGCCAGGTACGGGCGGATCTCGTCCCAGATCCGGACGAAGGTCTCATCCGGTACCGGGGCGCCGTCGATGCTGATCCGCTCCGTGACCTTGGACAGGTGCGGGCTGGTGTAGCGGCCGGTGCTCAGCCCGTGCGCGCGGAGACCGGCCTCGATCATGCGCGCGGTCGAGGTCTTGCCGTTGGTGCCGGTGACATGGATGATCGGGAACGCCTTGTTCGGCTCCCCCAGGATGTCCATCGCCCGGTACAGCGGGGCCAGCCGCGGTTCCATCTTGTTTTCCGGCGCCCGGCCCAGCAGCTCGGCGTAGACGCTTTCCACGGAGAATTCGTCGGTCATGGTTTAGGCTCCTACTTTTTCCACAGTGATCTGCAACTCGGTGCCGTCCCCGCTGGCATACAAGCCAAGCTCCACGGTAAGCGTTTCTGTGACCACGAGGTTTTCGTGGGCTTTCACGGCGTCGACAACGTCGCGCGCCGCCGTGACGGACGTGCGGATCCGGTCGCTGACGTTCAGTCCGGCGTCTTTGCGGGCCTGCTGGATGGCGCGGACCATGTCCCGGGCTGCACCTTCGGCCTCAAGCTCGGGCGTGACCTCGGTGTTGAGGACCACGAAGCCGCCGCCGGGCAGGACGGCTGCCGCGCGGGAGCCTTCGCCTTCCGCGGCTTCCGCCACGACGGTTTCCAGGGTGTATTCCTGCGGTTCGAGCGTGAGCCCGCCCGCGGTGACCAGACCGGCGTCGTCCACGGACCAGTCCCCGGACTTCGAGCCCTTGATGGCCTGCTGGACGTTCTTGCCCAGCCGCGGGCCGGCGGCGCGGGCGTTCACCACGAGCTTCTGCTCGATGCCGAATTCCTCGGGGGAGGCTCCGTCGGCGTCGAGCAGCCGGACGGACCGCAGGTTGAGTTCATCGGCGACGACGGCGGCGAAGCCGTCCAGGGCGGCCGCGCCGGGCGCGACGACGGTGAGTTCCTGCAGCGGCAGGCGCACCCGCAGGTTGGCGGCCTTGCGCAGCGAGGAGCCGGTGGAGCAGATCTGCTGGATCCGGTCCATGGCCTGGACGAGTGCCGGGTTGGCCGGGAACAGTTCCGCGTCCGGCCAGTCGGCCAGGTGCACGGAGCGCCCGCCGGTGAGCCCGCGCCAGATTTCCTCGGAGACCAGCGGCAGCAGCGAGGCCGAGACCCGGCAGACCGTTTCCAGGGCGGTGTAGAGCGCGTCGAAGGCGTCCACGTTCTCGTCGAAGAAGCGCTGGCGGCTGCGGCGGACGTACCAGTTGGTGAGCATGTCCAGGTAGCTGCGGAGTTCATCGCACGCACCGGAGATGTCGTAGCTGTCCAGCCGGGCGGTCATGTTCCGGACCAGGTCGCCGGTGTTGGCCATCACGTACTGGTCCAGCGTGTCGGCGTAGCCGTCGTAACGCAGCTTCGCGTCGTAGCCGCGCGCTTGTCCACCGGCTGCGTTCGTGTAGAGCGTGAAGAAGCTGTACACGTTCCACAGCGGCAGGATGACCTGGCGGACGCCGTCGCGGATGCCCTGCTCGGTGACCACGAGGTTGCCGCCGCGCAGGATCGGGCTGGACATCAGGAACCAGCGCATGGCGTCGGAGCCGTCGCGGTCCAGGACCTCGGAGACGTCCGGGTAGTTGCGCAGGCTCTTGGACATCTTTTGCCCGTCCGAGCCCAGGACGATGCCGTGGCTGATGACGTTGCGGAAGGCCGGCCGGTCGAACAGCGCGGTGGACAGGATATGCAGCATGTAGAACCAGCCGCGGGTCTGGCCGATGTACTCGACGATGAAGTCCGCCGGGTTGTGCGTGTCGAACCATTCCTCGTTCTGGAACGGGTAGTGCACCTGGCCGTACGGCATGGAGCCGGAGTCAAACCAGACGTCCAGGACGTCCTCGACGCGGCGCATCACGGACTGGCCTTGCGCCGGGGTGCGCGGGTCGTCCGGGTTCGGGCGGGTCAGCTCGTCGATGAACGGACGGTGCAGGTCCACCTCGCCGGCTTTGTTCAGCGGCAGCCGGCCGAAGTCGGCCTCGATCTCGGCGAGTGAGCCGTAGACGTCGGTGCGCGGGTAGTCCGGGTCGCTGGACTGCCACACCGGGATGGGGCTGCCCCAGTAACGGTTGCGGCTGATGGACCAGTCGCGGGCGTTGGCGAGCCACTTGCCGAACTGGCCGTCCTTGACGTTGCCGGGGATCCAGTTGATCTCCTGGTTCAGCTCCGACATGCGGTCCTTGAACTTCGTGACCTCGACATACCAGGACGACACGGCGCGGTAGATCAGCGGGTTGCGGCAGCGCCAGCAGTGCGGGTAGCTGTGCTCGTAGCTGGCCTGGCGGACCAGGCGGCCCTGGGCGCGGAGTACCTGGGTGATGGGCTTGTTCGCCTCGAAGACCTGCAGGCCGGCGATCTCCGCCAGCGGGCCGTGGCTGAACAGCGGCAGGAACTTGGCGCCTTCGTCCACGGAGAGGACGACGGGGATCCCGGCGTCCTCGCAGACCTTCTGGTCGTCTTCACCGTAGGCGGGCGACTGGTGCACCAGGCCGGTACCGTCGGTGGTGGTGACGTAGTCGGCCACGAGGAAGCGCCAGGCGTTCTGGTTGCCGTACTTCTCGTCGTCGGCGAAGTAGTCCCAGAGCGGCTCGTACGTCAGGCCTTCGAGTTCGGCGCCGGTGTGGCGGGAGGTCACCGCTGCTTCGGCCGCGGCGGCACCCTCGGCGCCGTCCCCGTAGCCGAGATCCTTGGCGTAGGTGCCGAGCAGGTCCCCGGCGAGCAGGAAGCTGCCGGCGACGGGGGCGTCGGCGGAGGCTGCCTTGACGCCGTTCGGGCCGGCCGGCAGGACGACGTAGCTGATGGCGGGCCCGACGGCGAGCGCCGCGTTGGTGGGCAGTGTCCAGGGCGTCGTCGTCCAGGCCAGCGCCTGAACTCCGGCGAGCTGCCGGGACAGCTCCGACTCCCCCGCCGTGATCGGGAAGGTGACCGTGACGGTCTGGTCCTGGCGGTTCTTGTAGACGTCGTCGTCCATGCGCAGCTCATGGTTGGACAGCGGTGTCTCGTCCTTCCAGCAGTACGGCAGCACGCGGTAGCCGTTGTAGGTCAGGCCCTTTTCGTGCAGCTGCTTGAAGGCCCAGAGCACGGACTCCATGTACTCGACGTTGAGCGTCTTGTAGTCGTTCTCGAAGTCCACCCAGCGGGCCTGGCGGGTGACGTAGCTCTTCCACTCGTCCGCGTACTTCATCACGGACGAACGGCAGGCGTCGTTGAACTTGTCGATGCCCATGGCCTCGATCTGGGTCTTGTCCGTCATGCCCAGCTGCTTCATGGCTTCCAGCTCGGCGGGCAGCCCGTGGGTGTCCCAGCCGAAGCGGCGCTCGACACGGCGCCCGCGCTGGGTCTGGTAGCGGCCGACCAGGTCCTTGGCGTAGCCGGTCAGGAGGTGGCCGTAGTGCGGCAGGCCGTTGGCGAACGGGGGACCGTCGTAGAAGACGAATTCGTTGCTGCCGGGCGCGCCGCCAGGAAGGTCGGCGGCGCGCTGGTCGATGCTGGCCTGGAAAGTGCCGTCCTGGTCCCAGTACCTCAGGATGCGCTCTTCGATCTCCGGGAACTTCACGGAGGCCGGCACACCAGAGGTGGTGGAGGTGGTGGAGCCGGCGCCTGCGGCGGAGGCCTTGGGGTAATAAGTCATCTCGACATCCTGGGTTGAGCTGGTGAACACATGTATTCATTCAGGATGCGAGGACGGCCTGGCACTGTCTTTTCGACAACACCGGCACCGCGGTACCACCTCACTTACCGGCACCGGTCCCGCTCCCTGTGGACAGGGAGCGCGGTGTCGGCCGCTCATTACTGCTGTGACGGGCTTACCCGTCCGGTTCTACCGGCCCTGGCGCAAGAAACTCGTGGCGCCGGGGCGTTCTTCCGGAAGCTCACCGGTGATGGCCGGGTCAAAGCTGTTAGGAGAAGTCTAACAACTGTCTTGGGCCCGCAATGCCTGCACTGACCGGCCGCGCGGGAACCGGCAGTCAGGCCTTGCGGATCAGCTTGTAGTTGGCGGCCTGCGCGACCGGGCGGATCACGATCTGGTCGAGGTTGACGTGGTGCGGTGCCGTGACGGCGTACCGGACGACGTCGGCGACGTCCGCCGCGGTCAGCGGCTTCTCGACCCCCTGGTAGACCTTGGCGGCGGCGGACTGGTCGCCGAGCCGGTTCAGGGCGAACTCCTCGGTCTGGACCAGGCCGGGTGCCACCTCGATCACGCGGAGGTTGTGCTCGGCCTCCTCGAGGCGCAGGGCCCCGGTCAGGGCGTGCTGGGCGAACTTCGCGGCGTTGTACCCGCCGCCGCCTTCATAGGCGGAGAGTCCCGCCGTCGAGGTCAGGTTCAGGACGGTGCCTTCACCGCCGGCGCGCAGCATCGGCAGGAACGCCCGGGTGAGCTTCATCGTGCCCAGGACATTGACTTCGAACATCCATTCCCAGTCCCCGGTCTTGGCTTCGGCCACCGTGTCCGCGCCGCGGGCGCCGCCGGCAATGTTGATGAGCGTGTCGATGCCGCCGGCGCGGGTCACCTCGTCGAGGAGCCGGGCGACGTCGGCGTCGTCGGTCACGTCCGCCGGCAGGGCGACGGCGCCGGTTTCCGCGGCGAGCGCCTCCAGCCGGTCCGCCCTGCGGGCGACGGCGTAGACGGTCCAGCCCTCGCCTCGGAGCGCGCGCACGGTGGCCTCGCCGATGCCTGTACTGGCCCCGGTGACAACTGCTGCTTTGGCTACTGCTGCCTTGTTGTTGATTCCTTCAGTCATGGCACTACCCTAACGGCTGGCCAGGAACTCCTGCAGGACCCGGGCATGGTTGGTCTGCGGGTCCCTCGCCGCGAACAGCAGCGTCACTTTCCCGTGCTCGGCGGCCAGGTCCCGCAGCGTCTGCACGGCCGGGTTGCCGTCGAGTTCCGCCTCGTAGGCGGCACGGAAGTCGGCGAAGCGTTCCTGCATGTGCGCGAACTCGGTCCGCAGCGGCGGCGAGGGCGCCACCTCCTTGAGCCACAGCTGAAGTTGCGCGCGTTCCTTGCTGATACCCCGCGGCCAGAGCCGGTCCACCAGGACCCGGCAGCCGTCGTCGTCGGCGGGTTCGTCATAGATGCGCTTGATCGCGAAGGGCCCGGCAAATGTCTCCATCTGCGCATGCTACGCCGCACCGCCCGGCAGGCCCCGGCGGTCTGCCCGCACGGACCGTGAAAGAATTGCCGCATGGCTGAAGACACGCAGGGTACAGACACGCCCACCACCGCCCCCATCAACGTTCCGGACAAGCCCGCCCTGGAGGGGCTGGAAGACGCCCTCACCCGGCGCTGGCTTGACGAAGGAACCTACAAGTTCGACCAGGACACCACCCGGGAGCAGGTCTACTCGATCGACACTCCCCCGCCGACGGCGTCCGGGTCGCTGCACGTCGGCCACATGTTCTCCTACACCCAGACCGACGTCCTGGCGCGCTACCAGCGGATGACCGGCAAAAACGTGTTCTACCCGATGGGCTGGGACGACAACGGCCTGCCCACCGAGCGCCGCGTGCAGAACTACTACGGTGTGCGCTGCGACCCGACCACCGCCTACGACGCCGGCTACCGCCCGCCGGCCGAGCCTGCCAAGAACCAGCGCGACTTCGACGTTGTCTCGCGCCGGAACTTCATCGAACTGTGCGAGGAACTCGCCGTCGAGGACGAAAAGGTCTTCGAAAACCTGTTCCAGACCCTCGGCCTGTCCGTGGACTGGGACCTCACCTACCGCACCATCGACGACAAGTCCCGGGCCATCTCCCAGCGCGCCTTCCTGGCGAACCTCGCCGCCGGCGACGCCTACATGGCCGAGGCACCCACCCTGTGGGATGTCACCTTCCGCACCGCGGTGGCCCAGGCCGAGCTCGAGGACCGCGAGGTGGCCGGCGCCTACTACCGCTACCCGTTCTTCACCGAGGACGGCGACAAGATCTACATCGAAACCACCCGGCCGGAGCTGCTGGCCGCCTGCGCCGCCCTGGTGGCGAACCCCGACGACGAACGGTACCAGCCGCTGTTCGGCAAGAAGGTCACTTCCCCCCTGTTCGGCGTGGAGGTGGAGGTCAAGGCCCACCCGCTCGCCAAGGCGGACAAGGGCTCCGGCGTCGCCATGGTCTGCACCTTCGGCGACCTCACCGACGTCACCTGGTGGCGCGAACTCCAGCTGCCCACCCGCGCGATCGTGGGCCGCGACGGCCGCATCATCGGCGAGACCCCGGAGTGGATCACCACCGCCGAGGGCCGCGCCAGCTTCGAGGCGATCGCCGGCAAGACCGTCTTCAGCGCCAAGGAAGGCGTGGTGGAACTCCTGACCGCCGCCGGCCTCCTCGACGGTGCACCACAGAAGATCATGCACCCGGTGAACTTCTTCGAGAAGGGCGACAAGCCCCTCGAAGTCGTGACCTCCCGCCAGTGGTACATCCGCAACGGCGGCCGCGACGCGGAACGCCGGGAGCGGCTCATTGCCCGCGGCCACGAGATCGACTTCCACCCGGCGTTTATGCGCTCCCGCTACGAGAACTGGATCTCCGGGCTGAACGGCGACTGGCTCGTTTCCCGCCAGCGTTTCTTCGGCGTGCCGGTGCCCGTCTGGTATCCGCTGGACGCCGACGGCAACCCGGACTTCGCGGCGCCCATCGTCCCGTCCGACGCGCAGCTGCCGGTGGACCCCGCAGCGGACGCGGCACCCGGATACCAGGAAGCCCAGCGCGATCTGCCGGGCGGCTTCACCGGTGACGCCGACGTGCTGGACACCTGGGCGACCTCCTCGCTGACCCCGCAGATCGTGGGCGGCTGGAGCACCGACGAGGCGCTGTTCGCCAAGGTCTACCCCTTCGACGTGCGACCGCAGGGCCACGACATCATCCGGACCTGGCTGTTCTCGTCCGCGGTGCGCGCCGACGCCCTGCAGGACTCCGCACCGTGGAAGCACGCCGCCATTTCCGGCTGGATCCTGGACCCGGACCGGAAGAAGATGTCCAAGTCCAAGGGCAACGTGATTGTCCCGACCGACGTGCTCGAGGAGTACGGCTCGGACGCGGTCCGCTACTGGGCCGCCTCGGCCAAGCTGGGCGCGGACACGGCCTATGAGATCGCCCAGATGAAGATCGGCCGCCGGCTGGCGATCAAGCTGCTCAATGCTTCCAAGTTTGTGCTGAACCTGGGCGCCACCGAGAACTCCGTGGTCTCCGGAGACCTGTCCGTGCTCAGCAACACCCTGGACCGGGCCGTGCTGGCCCAGCTCGCCGACGTGGTCGTCCAGGCGACCAAGGCGTTCGAAAGCTATGACTACGCCAGGGCCCTGCAGATCACCGAGAGCTTCTTCTGGCACTTCACCGATGACTACGTGGAGCTGATCAAGGACCGCGCCTACGGTGCCGCCGGGGAGGCCGAGCAGGCTTCCGTGCTGGCGGCGCTGGCGACGAGCCTGGACACGCTGCTGCGCCTCTTCGCGCCGTTCCTGCCGTTCGCCACGGAGGAAGTCTGGAGCTGGTGGCGCACCGGTTCGGTGCACCGTGCCGCCTGGCCGTCCGCGGTTGCGACCGAGGGCGACACCACGCTGCTGGCCACGGTGGGAACGGCGCTCAGCGGCATCCGCAAGGCGAAGTCGGAGGCCAAGGTCAAGCAGCGCACCGAAGTGCTGTCCGCGACCATCACGGGCTCGGACTCCCTCACCACGCAGCTGAGGGCCGGCCTGGCCGACCTCAAGGCTGCCGCCAACGCCCGGGAGCTGACCCTGGCGGTCGGCGACGGCGAACTGACCGTCAGCGACGTCGTCCTGGCGCCGCCGGCGGAGGAGCCCGCACAGGCCTAGCGGCTTAGGACGAGGGAGGCGTTCCGCCCGGCTCAGGCCGGGCGGAACGCCTCCCTATCCCGTTTCCGGGCTCCTCCGCCAGGCGGATCGCCCAGGCGGCATTGACGAGGCCGATGTGGCTGAACGCCTGCGGGAAGTTGCCCAGCAGCTCGCTGCTGTCCGTGGCGATCTCTTCGGCCAGGAGGCCAAGGTCAGTGGCGAATCCGGCGGCCCGTTCGAAGACGTCCCGTGCGCGTTGGGTCTCGCCGGCCAGGGCCAGGGCCTGCGCCAGCCAGAAGGTGCACAACAGGAATGTCCCTTCCTCGCCCGCGAAGCCGTCGCGGGCCCGGTAGCGGTAGACGAGGCCGCGGGGATCGGTGAGCCGTTGCTCAATCGCCGCGATCGTGGCGCGCATGCCCGGATCCTCCGGAGGGAGGAACCCGACGATGGCGAGCATCAGCGCCGAAGCGTCGAGGTCGTCGGAGCCGTAGGCCTGGGTGTAGGCATTCGCCGCGGGGCTCCAGCCCTCGGTGCGGATGGAGGCCGCGATCTGCTCCCGCGCCTCGGCCCAGTGCGGTACCCGCTCGGGGGTCCTGAGGATCCCGGCGAGGCCGATGGCCCGGTCGACGGCCACCCAGCACATGAGCTTGGAGTGCAGATAGTGGCGTGGCTCCCCGCGGACTTCCCAGATGCCGTGGTCCGCCGAGCGCCAGCGAGCTGCCGCGGCGTCGGCGGCATCGGCGAGGAACAGCCGGGTGTCCGGTGATAGCCCGGCGAGGTACTTCGGCAGCGTGGCGGCGGCGTCGAGCAGTTCACCGTAAACGTCGAGCTGGCGCTGGTTCCACGCGCCGTTGCCGACCCGCACCGGGGAGCTGGCGCGCCAGCCGGGCAGGTGCACCAGCTCGCGTTCGGGCAGCTCGCGTTCCCCGCCGACGCCAAACATGATCTGCAGCTCCTCGCCGCCGGCCAGCTGGCGTGCGGCCGCGGTGGCCAGGAACTGGAAGAACTTCCCGGCCTCGTCCGGGCAGGCGGCCACCCAGAGGGCCTGCAGGGTCATGCTGGCGTCCCGGATCCAGGTGTACCGGTAGTCCCAGTTGCGGGTGCCTCCGGCCACCTCCGGCAGTGACGTGGTCGGGGCGGCCACGAAGGCGCCGGTGGGGTAGTACGTGAGGGCCTGCAGAATCCGTCCGCTGCCGGCGACGAGTTCCTGCCACGGGCCCTGGTAGTGCTGGTGCATCTCCGCCCAGCTGGTCCAGCCCTGTACGGTGTCGGCGAGCCGGCGGGTGATGTCAGCCTGGCTCCAGTCGGAGCCTCCGCCGGAAGGGGCGGGCTGGTGATGGAGGGCGAAGCCGCTGATGTCGCCGGCGTGAAGCGTCAGCCTGGCCCTCGCCGTGCCTTCCTCGAGCTCAAAAGCGACCGGGCTGGAGAGGGCCAGCAGCTGGCTGCCCGCGGTGGCCAGCAGGCCGCCGTCGAACTTGCGCAACTGGGGCCGGGTGAGGCCGTAGTCCGGCCGGGGGCAGAAGATGATGTCGAGCTCGACGGTTCCCGCGGTGCCGGACACCTGCCGGAGCAGGGTTCCGGGCGAATCCGCGCCAAGGTCGTGGCCCCGCCTTCCGTCGCCGAGCACCAGGGCATCCGTCACCGTGACGCTGCCGTCCGCGGTGGTGTGGGTGGTCTCCAGCACCATCGTCGGGCCGAAGTAGCGGCGGGTTGAGGTGTGGGCTCCGACCGGGCGGATCGACCAGAACCCGGCCGCCGGGCCCAGCAGCCGTCCGAAGACCGAGGGGCTGTCAAAACGCGGGAAGCACAGCCAGTCCACGGAGCCGGACGAGCTTACGAGTACCGCGGAGGAGCAGTCGGACAGGAGGGCGTAGCTGCCGATGGGTTCACTGCTCATGGGGGCACCCTGTTCATGGGCTGGCCTGTTTTGGGGCTGGCCTGTTTTGAGGCAAAGGGGAAGCCCCATCAGCGTGTTGCCGTTGGTGGGGCTTCGACTTTTCGATTGTCACGTGACGTCTTAGACAATCTGGCAGAATCCTCAGATTTCCAGGTCTTCCTACCTCGTCACTGGTAGCCATCATCTGACTTTGCCGAAGGCTGCGTCGGATGAGTGTCACTGAATCTTTGGTTTCTGCGTCCCGCTTCTTTCGAAGTGGGTAAGTTCTATTGTTGTCCCGCCCTTCGGCATACGCAAGAGCCCCGGAAGAACTACAACGAAGTAATTCTTCCGGGGCTTTTTGGCGTCTTTGTGGACTCGTTCAGCGCCCTCCGGGAACCTAGTTGAAGTCCGGGCTTTCCGTCCGGCTGCGCTTGATTTCGAAGAAGTGCGGGAAGGATGCCAGCGTCACCGTGGCGTCCCACAGGCGGCCGGCTTCCTCGCCGCGCGGGATACGGGTGAGCACGGGGCCGAAGAAGGCGGTTCCGTCGAAGGCGACGATCGGCGTGCCGACGTCCTGGCCGACCAGCGAGATGCCGGCCTCGTGGCTGGTGCGCAGGGTGGCGTCGAATTCGTCGTTCTGGCCTGCTGCCGCGAGTTCCGCCGGCAGGCCGACCTCGGCGAGGGACTTGGCGATGACCTCGGCGATGTCCTTGTTGCCCTCGTTGTGGATCTTGGTGCCCATGGCGTCGTAGAGCGCCTTGACGTAGGAGGTGCCGTGCTGCTCCGCGGCGGCGGTGATGACCCGCACCGGGGCCCAGGCCTTGGTGAGGAAGGCCTTGTACTCCTCCGGGAGCTCCTCGCGGCCGGCGTTCAGCATGGCCAGGCTCATCACGTGCCAGTCGGTGCTGATGTCGCGGACGCCTTCCACCTCACCGATCCAGCGGGAGGTCACCCAGGCGAAGGGGCACATCGGGTCGAACCAGAAGTCGGCCTTGTTGGTCATGGTTTCAGGCACAGGTGTTCTCCTTTAGGAAGTCTGCGGGACCGGCGCTGCGGTGGATCAATTACACGGCGCGCCAAAGATGACAGCGACAGGTACGGGCTGTTTATTCCCGTGCGGGCCTGTTCCGGATCAGGCGGACTTGCGGCGCTTGACGTCGTGGGCGATCAACGTGGGCGCGGCCTTTTTGGAGACGACCTCTTCGGTGATGACCACCGTGGCGATGTCGTCGCGGCTGGGCAGGTCGAACATCACGGGGAGCAGGACTTCCTCCATGATGGCGCGGAGCCCGCGGGCGCCGGTGCCTCGTTCGAGCGCCTGGTCGGCGATCGTGTTCAGTGCCTCGTCCTCGAAGACCAGTTCGACGCCGTCAAGCTGGAACATCTTCTGGTACTGCTTCACGAGGGCGTTCTTGGGTGTGGACAGGATCTGGATCAGCGCCGACCGGTCCAGGTTGGAGACGGTGGTGATGACCGGCAGGCGGCCGATGAATTCCGGGATCAGCCCGAACTTCAACAGGTCCTCGGGCATGACCTCGCCGTAGGAGTCGGTGTTGTTCTTGACTTCATTGAGCGGTGCGCCGAATCCGATGCCCTTGCGCCCGGACCGCGATCCAATGATCTCCTCGAGCCCGGCGAAGGCGCCGGCGACGATGAAGAGCACGTTGGTGGTGTCGATCTGGATGAATTCCTGGTGCGGGTGCTTGCGGCCGCCCTGCGGCGGGACCGAGGCGACCGTGCCCTCAAGGATCTTCAGCAGGGCCTGCTGCACACCCTCGCCCGAGACGTCCCGGGTGATGGAGGGGTTTTCGCTCTTGCGCGAGATCTTGTCGATCTCGTCGATGTAGATGATGCCCTGCTCGGCCTTCTTGACGTCGTAGTCGGCGGCCTGGATGAGCTTCAGGAGGATGTTCTCGACGTCCTCGCCGACGTAGCCGGCCTCGGTCAGCGCGGTGGCATCGGCGACGGCGAAGGGCACGTTGAGGCGGCGGGCCAGGGTTTGCGCCAGGTAGGTCTTGCCGCAGCCGGTGGGGCCGATCAGCAGGATGTTTGACTTGGCGATCTCGACGTCGTCGTGGTGGACGCCGTCGGCGAGGCTGCCGCTCTTGGGGGCGTGGCCGGCCTGGATGCGCTTGTAGTGGTTGTAGACCGCGACGGCGAGCGAGCGTTTGGCGGGCTCCTGGCCGATCACGTATTCCTGCAGGAAGTCAAAGATCTCGCGGGGCTTGGGCAGTTCAAAACTGCCCAGATCGGCTACTTCGGCGAGTTCTTCTTCAATGATCTCGTTGCAGAGTTCAATGCACTCGTCGCAGATGTAGACGCCGGGCCCGGCAATGAGCTTGCGGACCTGTTTCTGGCTCTTTCCGCAGAAAGAACACTTCAGCAGATCCGTGCTCTCGCCAATCCGAGCCATATGTGAACCCCTTTTAGTATCTGCTGCCGGCTCCGTGGAAATCCTGCGCAGCGCTGCACCCGTTACTGGAATCACGGACGTTTCCCGGGGGAAGGCCGCCGTGACATGTTCCACTCTAGGTCACTTTGGGCCTGTTGGGTGGAAAGCGGACGCCGGTGCGGCCACATTTAGGGGCCGCACCGGCGTCGGGTCGTGCTTGTTACGTAATGGTCCGCTACCTGGTGATTGCCTGGGGCTTCATCTTGCGGGAATCCAGCACCTGGTCGATCAGGCCGTACTGCATGGCCTCGGCCGCGGTGAGGATCTTGTCGCGCTCGATGTCGTTGTTGACCTGCTCCGGTGTCCGGCCGGAGTGCTTGGCCAGGGTGTCCTCGAGCCAGGCCCGCATCCGCATGACCTCTGCGGCCTGGATCTCCAGGTCGGAGGCCTGGCCGCCCTGGCCGCCGGAGAGCGAGGGCTGGTGGATCAGGACCCGGGCGTTCGGCAGCGCGAGGCGCTTGCCCGGGGTACCGGCGGCGAGGAGCACCGCGGCGGCACTGGCGGCCTGGCCGAGGCAGACGGTCTGGATCTCCGGGCGGATGTACGTCATGGTGTCGTAGATCGCCGTCATGGCGGTGAAGGATCCGCCCGGGGAGTTGATGTAGAGCGTAATGTCGCGGTCCGGGTCGGTGGACTCGAGTACGAGCAGCTGCGCCATCACGTCGTCGGCCGAGGCGTCGTCGACCTGGACACCGAGGAAGATGATGCGGTCCTCAAAGAGCTTGGTGTACGGGTCCTGGCGCTTGAAGCCGTAGGGTGTGCGCTCTTCGAACTGCGGCAGCACATAGCGGCTGCTCGGCAGGTTGCCGGCAGTCGAACCGAAGTTGTAGTTCATGTTCATTGCTCCTGAATTCATTGCTGTCTGCGTGCCGGTCAGTTCTCGGTGGATGAGGTGACGGTGCTGTCGCCGTTGGCGTTGGCGTTGGTTCCGCCGCCGCCGGCCACGGATCCCGCGTGCGCGGCGATCTTGTCGAAGAAGCCGTATTCGAGGGCTTCCTTGGCCGTGAACCACTTGTCGCGGTCGTTGTCCTTGAGGATGGTCTCGACCGTCTGCCCGGTCTGGTCGGCCGTCAGCTCGGCCATGATCTTCTTCATGTGCAGGATGAGTTCGGCCTGGATCTTGATGTCCGAAGCCGTGCCGCCGATGCCGCCGGAGGGCTGGTGCATCAGGATGCGGGCGTTGGGCGTGGCGTAGCGCTTGCCCTTGGAGCCGGAGGAGAGCAGGAACTGTCCCATCGAGGCGGCAAGGCCGGTGGCGACGGTGACGACGTCGTTCGGGATGAACTGCATGGTGTCGTAGATGGCCATGCCGGCGGTGACGGAGCCGCCCGGTGAGTTGATGTAGAGGTAGATATCCTTCTCGGGGTTCTCGGCCGAGAGCAGCAGCAGCTGCGAGCAGATCGCATTGGCGTTCTCGTCGCGGACCTCGGAGCCGAGCCAGATGATGCGCTCTTTCAGCAGGCGGTTGTAAATGTAGTTATCCTGGGCTGCCGGATCGACAGTAGCCATCCGGGGTGCCCCTGCTTGCTGTGACATATGTACTTACCTCTCGCTGGCGACGGTGACGCCACTGAACGGCATCACTGAACTTTCCTACATGGACACTAACGGTTTTCCGGCCTGCATTGTGCTCAGGCGCGGGGCTGTTCGCTGACGGCGCACGATTGACCGGGAGGGTTCATTACGGGCTTAAAAAGCGGCACCCCCGGAGCAAAGATCCGGGGGTGCTGCGGGAACTACGGGAACAGAAAGGGTTAGAACTTCACTGCTGCCGGGTCATCGTTTTTCGCGGTCTCGGGTGCTGCTTCCTCGGAAGCGGCGTCCTCGATGTCGGTCTCGGCAGCTGCCTCGGCCGGTGCCTCTTCGCCGCCGGGGCGGACGAAGTCGCTGAGGTCAACCTTGTTGCCCTCAGAGTCGGTGACCTCGGCCTGGCCCAGGACGACGGCCAGCGCCTTGCGGCGGCGGACCTCGGAGACCATCATCGGGACCTGGCCGCTCTGGTCGATGATCTGGGCGAACTGGTTCGGGTCCATGCCGTACTGGCCGGCGGTGGTGACGATGTAGTCGATCAGCTCGTTCTGGCTGACGTTGACTTCTTCCTTTTCCGCGATGGCGTCAAGGATGATCTCGTTCTGGAACGCACGCTCGGTGTTGGACTTGACCTCGGCGCGGTGCTCCTCGGTGTCGTGCTCGCCTTCGCCGTGGGCGTTCTCGGCGTTGAAGTGCTGCTCGAGCTGCTCTTCGACGACGGAGTCCGGGACGGGAACCGCTACGAGCTCAACGAGCTTGTCGAGGACCTTGTCGCGGGCCTCGACGCCCTGCTCGACGACCTTGGACTCGGCAGCCTGCTTGGCGAGGTCCTCGCGCAGTTCGGCCAGCGTGTCGAATTCGGAGGCCAGCTGGGCGAAGTCGTCGTTAGCCTCGGGAAGCTCGCGCTCCTTGACGGACTTGACGACGACCTTGACCTGGGCGGACTCGCCGGCGTGCTCGCCGCCCACGAGGGTGGTGTCGAAGATGGCGTCCTCGTCGGCGCTGAGGCCGGTGACGGCCTCGTCGAGGCCTTCGAGCATGGTGCCGGCGCCGACCTGGTAGGACAACCCGGCGGCGGAATCGACCTCCGCGCCGTCGATGGTGGCGGTGATGTCGATGGTCAGGAAGTCCTGGTCCGCGGCGGGGCGGTCCACGGACTTCAGCGTGCCGAAGCGGCCGCGGAGTTCGTCCAGGGCCTTGTCGACGTCGGAGTCGGTGGACTCAGCGGCGGCAACCTCAACCTTGATGCCGGCGTAGTCGGGCAGTTCGATTTCCGGGCGGACGTCAACCTCGGCGTGGAACTTGAGTTCACCGTCGGTGGCGGAGGGGTCCGGAACCTCGGTGATTTCGACCTCGGGACGGCTCAGCGGGCGGATGCCGGTTTCCTGAACGGCTGCCTGGTACCAGCCGTTGAGGCCGTCGTTGATGGCAGTTTCCAGCACGTAGCCGCGGCCGACGCGCTGGTCAATGAGTTTGGAGGGGACCTTGCCCTTGCGGAAACCGGGGACCTGGATCTGCGAAGCAACAGTCTTGTATGCCTCTGCGATGCTGGGCTTCAATTCCTCAAAGGGGACCTCAACATTGAGCTTGACCCGCGTGGGGGTGAGGTTCTCGACAGCGCTCTTCACAGTCTAAGTACTCCTGGTTTTAGGGGGTGGGGTTCTGCACCGCCAAGGTCTGGCGGATCCAGCAGAGTCGGGGTGACAGGATTTGAACCTGCGACTTCCTGCTCCCAAAGCAGGTGCTCTAGCCAAGCTGAGCTACACCCCGTAAGTGCACAGAACAGTCTACGGTCAAAACGCGCCGGTTTGCACATTTGACACCGGGGCCCTGAATTGGGTTTAGTTGTATCCGGCTTCAACAGCCGCCCGGAAGTCTTGCAGGAGAGCTCCTGCGAATTCCCGGGGACGTAGCTTAATGGTAAAGCCTCAGTCTTCCAAACTGATTACGCGGGTTCGATTCCCGTCGTCCCCTCAGAATTGTGACGAAGCAGCCCCTCCCCGGAGGGGCTGCTTTGTTTCCTGATGTTTTGTTTCCTGATGTGTCGGCGTCTGTTTGTCCCGGTCAGGGTGCCTGGCAGGCCGGGCACCAGTAGAGCTTCCGGGCGCCGAGTTCGGTCAGGGCCACCGGCGTTCCGCAGTCGCGGCAGTCCAGTCCCTGCCGCCGGTAGACGAAGTGGGATTCCTCCGGGGCGGGAAGGCCGCGGGCGGCGGCGCCGGTACCGCCGGCAGTCCCGGCCCAGTAGGGCGGCGGTGTGGTGATGATCCGTCCGTCGCGGACGCCGTCGGACATCATGGCGACGGTGTCGTCCCAGAGCCGCCCTGCGTCGTCCCCGGTCAGCCCTTTCCCCGGCAGCCACGGGTCCAGCCGCTGCCGGAACAGCAGTTCGGCGCGGTAGACGTTGCCGATGCCGGCCACAACCTTCTGGTCCATCAGCAGTGCCGCGAGCGGCGTGCGCCGGGCCAGGATCCCCGCGATGAAGGACGCGCGGTCGCCGGGGAGGTTGCGCAGCGGGTCGGGACCGAGCCGGGCCAGGACGGCCGCAGCCTCCGCCTCGCTGACCGTCTGGCAAGTGGTCGCGCCGCGGAGGTCAGCCCAGCCGTGCGCGCCGGCGAGCCGGACGCGGACGGCCCCCACCGGAGCTGGCGGGCCGTCGTAGCGGGCCGGCTCCGCCGCTCCGCCGCCGTCGTAGAGCTCCCGCTCCCCCACCCTGCGGGGCGCCCCAATGCTGGACGCGCCCCGGAAAGTCGCGTCGCCGCCGAAGTCCCAGGCGCCGTAGAGGCCGAGGTGGACGTGCAGGAGCAGCCCGTGTTCGAAGGCCAGGAACAGGTGCTTCCCGTGTGCGTCGGCGCCGGTGAGGGTGTGCCCGTCCAGCAGGGCCGCGCCGTGGACGAAACGCCCCTGCGGACTCGACACCGCGAGCCGCTCCCCCGTGAAGACGTCCCCGAACTGGCGGGCCAGCCGGCGGACGGAGTGTCCTTCCGGCACTAGGCAATGACCTCGCCGGTGCGCTCGTACGTGGCGATTTTGCCGATCCGGCGGATGTGGCGCGCGTCGTTGCTGAAGGGTTCGGCGAGGAACGCTTCAATGATTTCCGTGGCCTCGTCGACGCTGTGCTGGCGGCCGCCGACGGCGACCACGTTGGCGTCGTTGTGCTCGCGGGCCAGCTTCGCCGTGGACAGGTTCCAGGCCAGCGCCGCGCGGACTCCCTTGACCTTGTTGGCCGCAATCTGCTCGCCGTTGCCGGAGCCGCCGAGTACGATCCCGAGGGCGTTGGTGCCGGCTTCCTGGTCCGCCACCACCGCGCGCGCGGCGTTGATGCAGAACGAGGGGTAGTCGTCCAGGGCGTCGTATTCCTGGGGTCCGTGGTCGACGACCTCGTAGCCCTTGGCGCTGAGGTGTTTGACGAGGTGGGCGCTGAGTTCCATGCCGGCGTGGTCGGTGGCGATGTGCACGCGCGGGAAGTCGGTAAGGGTCACGGCGTATCCGTTCAGTGGGGCAGGCCAGTGGAATCACCGGGGCTGCGGGGCAGTTTGGGGGCTGTTCCCAGCCTACCGGGGCCCGGGGCCGGCCGGTGCGGCCGGCGGGACTTCATGAACCCGCGACGCCGCCGTTCCGGCGCGCCCGCGCCGCCACGCGTGAGATCACCTGTGCGATATTGTCCGCCGTCGTGGCACTCCCGGCGCTGACGGTCAGTCTCCGCCCGTCCAGGCGGTCGACGACGACGGCGGGTCCGCTGCTGACCAGCAGGGCCGTCGAGGTGCCCTGGCTGCGGTAGCCCCAGCCGCCATAGTCAGCGGCCCGGATCTCCTTCGGCGTCGCCGCCTCGATGGCAGCGGCCGGCACGTCCATGACCCGGACGAATCCGGCGGCGAAGACCCGGAGGCCGCTCCGGTCCACCCGGAGCCGGGCAACCAGGCACGCGGCGGTGACCAGGGCCAGGGCGGCGAGGAGCGCAGCCAGCCAGGGCACGGCGATGGTGAGGAGCGCGGCAGGGAGCAGGGTGGCGATCCCGAGCATCACGAAGACGGAACTGCGGGCGTGGACCCACAGGGTCACCGAATCCCGGACCAGGTCCGGATCCAGTTCGCGGGCGAGGGCCGCCTCCATGGCCCGGTCATCGTCCGTTGACCAGCGCTCGTCGGCCTTGAAGACGAAGCCCATCACGACGCCGAGGCCCAGCGCGGCGCCGCTGCCCATGGCGAGCACGGCGACGTCGACCTGCGCCTGCCGGGCGTTCTCCAACCCGACCTGGCCGACCAGCACCGCGGCGAGAACGGTGGTGAGGAAGAGGCTCACAAACAGTCCGGCGCCCATCATGATCCGGCGCATGATGGCCGGACGGGACAGCGGCACGGCCTGGACCAGCACGGCCCAGCCGATCAGCACAATCATGGCGGCGCCGGCTCCGACGACGGCCCCGAACGGGGCAAAGTCCACGGCACCGCCCCCGGTCCAGCGGATCGCGAGTGGCTCCGGCAGGTCCGCGCGGATCAGGAACGCGCAGACCACAAACGCCGCCGCGAGCATCAGGGGGAACCCCACCGCGAATCGCAGCGCCCTGGCGTCGACGGATTCCCGCAGCTTTCCCATATCCCCCACGCTACCCCGGCGGTTCAGGGTTCGATATGTTGGTGTGACCTAAGGCAACTTGCCCTGGGCCGCGGAAGTGAAAGAATGATTTCACTTCTAACGAGTTTCCCCGTCCATTAGCATCCCGGAGGCCCAATTTTGCCTGGAATGAACCTGACGCGCGCCGAAGCACGCGAGCGTGCCGAGCTGATCGCCGTCGACTCCTACGAGGTCGAGCTTGACCTGAGCCGCGGGGAAAAGGTCTTCGGCACCACCACCGCCGTGAAGTTCTCGGCCAGGCCGGGGTCCTCGACGTTCATCGACGCTGTGACAGCCGACGTGCTCAGCGTGACGCTGAACGGGCGCGAGCTTGACCCGGCAGAAGTTTCCGACGGCGTCCGCATCCAGCTTCCGGAGCTGGCTGCGGACAACGAACTGCTGGTCGTCGCCGAGGCCCCGTACATGAACACCGGCGAAGGGCTGCACCGTTTCGTGGACCCGGTGGACCAGGAGGTCTACCTCTACACCCAGTTCGAGGTTCCGGACTCCCGGCGGGTGTTCGCCGTGTTTGAACAGCCCGACCTCAAGGCCAGCTTCACCTTCACGGTCATCGCCCCCTCGCACTGGGATGTTGTGTCCAACTCCCCCACTCCTGTGCCGGTCGAGACCATTCCCGGCACCGACGGTGGCGCCCGCTCCGTCTGGGAATTCACACCCACACCGAGGCTTTCCTCCTACGTCACGGCGCTGATCGCGGGACCGTACCAGTCCGTCCGCAGCGAAGTGGTCTCCGCGGACGGGAAGGCCACGCCGCTGGGCATCTTCGCCCGCAAGTCCCTGATGCAGTACCTCGACGCGGACAACATCTTCGAACTCACCCGCCAGGGCTTCGAGTTCTTCGAGGCGCAGTTCGGCTGCCCGTACCCGTTCGAGAAGTACGACCAGCTTTTTGTGCCGGAGTTCAACGCCGGGGCCATGGAGAACGCCGGGGCCGTGACCATCCTGGAAGGCTACATCTTCCGCAGCAAGGTCACCGACGCCCAGGTGGAGCGCCGCGCCATCACCGTGCTCCACGAGCTCGCCCACATGTGGTTCGGGGACCTCGTGACCATGCGCTGGTGGAACGACCTCTGGCTCAATGAGTCCTTCGCCGAGTACATGTCCCACCTGGCCGCCGTGGAGAACACCCGGTTCGACCGCGCCTGGACGACGTTCGCCTCGGTGGAAAAGTCCTGGGCGTACCGCCAGGACCAGCTCCCCACGACCCACCCGATCTTCGCTGAGATCAACGACCTGGAGGATGTCGAGGTGAACTTTGACGGCATCACCTACGCCAAGGGCGCCTCGGTGCTCCGCCAGCTCGTGGCCTGGGTGGGCCCGGAGGAGTTCATGGCCGGTGTCCGCGAGTACTTCCGCAAGCATGCCTGGCGGAACACCGAGCTCGTCGACCTGATGGCGGAACTTGAAAAGGCCAGTGGCCGTGACCTGGACCGGTGGGGCCGGCTCTGGCTGGAGACGGCCGGCGTCAACACGCTCAGGCCCGAACTGTCCGTGGACACCGACGGAACAATCTCCTCCTTCGCGATCCTGCAGGCCGCCACCGGGGACCAGCCCACGATCCGGCCGCACCGGCTCGCCGTCGGCTTCTACAACCTCAACGGCGCGGGAAAACTGGAACGCGTACACCGCGAGGAGCTCGACGTCGACGGGGCACGCACCGAGGTGCCGGCGCTGGCCGGGCTCCCCCGGCCGGACCTGATCCTGCTCAACGACGACGACCTCGCCTACGCCAAGGTCCGCCTCGACCCGGCGTCCCTCGCCACGGCCACGGCCCACCTCAAGGATTTCGGCCAGAGCCTGCCCCGGACCCTGGTGTGGGGCTCGGCCTGGGATGCGGCCCGCGACGGCGAAACGCCGGCACGCGGCTATGTGGAACTGATCCTGGCCAACATCGCCGAGGAATCCGATTCCTCCGTGATCCAGGTCCAGCTGCGCCAGCTCGCCACCACGCTGAACTTCTACGTGGCCGCGGACCACAAGGAAGCCACCGCGACTGCCGCCGCCGACCGGCTCTGGGAGCTCGCCTCCGGCGTCCCGGCCGGCTCCGACGCACAGCTGCAGTTCGTCAAGTCCTATGCCCTGCTGGCACGCAGCGCCGGTCAGCTCGACACCGTGTCCGGCCTGCTGGAGGGCAGCCTCACGCTGCCCGGACTCACCGTGGACCAGGACCTGCGCTGGGAACTGATTACCTCCCTCGTCGCCGGCGGCCGCGCCGGCGACGAGGCCATCGACGCCGAGCTGGAGCAGGACAACACCGCCACGGGGCAGAACGCGGCGGCCCTCGCCAAGGCCGCCATTCCGACGCCCGAGGCCAAGGCCGCCGCCTGGGAGGCGATTGTGGTCAGGGGCGAACTGTCCAACGCGCTGCAGGGTTCGGCCGTCAGCGGTTTCACCCGGGTGCTCGATACTTCGCTGCTGGAGCCGTACGCCGAGAAGTACTTCGACGCCGTCCCGGGCATCGTCAAGGACCGCACGCACGCGCTGGCCCAGCAGATCGTCGTCGGGCTCTACCCGGCACAGCTGACCACGCAGGCGACCGTGGACCGCACGGATGAGTTCCTTGCCTCGCTGCCGGAGGACAGCGCCGCGCTGCGGCGGATGATGCTGGAGAACCGCGACGGCGTGGCCCGCGCGCTGCGCGCCCGCCAGGCCGACGTCGGCTAGGACGTCAGTACGCTGCCCGGCAGTCCTGGAACCCCGGCGCCGCCCCGTGCGGCGCCGGGGTTCCGTCGTTCTAGACTGGCCGCATGAGCCTTGACGAACACCGCTATGCGCTGACAGTCCGCTGGACCGGGAACCTTGGCGAGGGGACGGCGTCGTACCGCGGCTATTCACGGGACCACGACATCGAGATCCCCGGGCTGCCCCTCCTGCAGGGCTCCGCGGACGCGACCTTTCACGGCGACCGGACCCGCTACAACCCGGAACAGCTGCTGCTGGCAGCACTGTCCCAGTGCCACATGCTGTCCTTCCTGCACGTCGCCGTGAAGCACGGTGTGGTGGTGACGGCGTACGAGGACCGGGCCGAGGGCCTGATGCGGACCAACCGGGACGGCAGCGGACAGTTTGAATCGGTCACGCTCAAGCCGCAGGTCACCCTGGCTGCTCCCGCGGCGGCGGAACTCATGGCGGAACTCCACGCCGCGGCGAACAGGGTCTGCTTCATCGCCCGGAGCGTCAACTTCCCGGTGCTGCACGAACCGACCGCCGTGGTGGAGCTCCCGGAAGACTGAGCTGCTCAGCCTGCCCCTGCCGCGACCGCTGCCCTGTACTCGGACAGGATCCGGCGTTCCGTCACCGGGCTCATCCCGGCCTTGCGTTCGCGGCCGAGTCCGCGGCGGCGTTCATCCGCCAGGGTGTCCTGCAGCGTGTCCATCCAGGCCCGGGTGCGCAGCCCGGCGGCCCGGGCAGCGGCACTGCTGCGGGTCGCAAAGCCCTCGTGGCCGGGGGGCAGCCACAATGGCAGCGAGTCCGGACCTGCCCAGTAGTTCGCCCCGTGGGACGCCAGCCAGTCCTCCGGGGCGGCGACGACCTCGCCGTAACCGTCGGCGAGCTGACGGGATTCCTCAAGGTAGGCGGCAAACGGCACCGGCTCGCCGACGGCGTTCAGCGCCCCCGTGGTCCCGTTGCCGGCGGCGGTGAGGATCCAGGCCGCGAGGTCGCGGACGTCGATGATCTGGGTGGAGTCCGTGGGGATGTCCGGGACCAGGACGGGATCTGAGTCCCGGGCGAAACGGGCCGGCCAGTAGCCGTAGCGGTCCGAGCCATCGCCCGGCCCGCCGATGAGCCCGGCCCGGCAGAGGTGGGCCTTATCCCCGGCGAGCTCCGTGGTCCAGTGCTCGATCGCTGACTTGGCTTCGCCATAGTTTCCGGCGCTGAGCTCCGACCCGGGCGGGAGCGGCGCCAGCACGCCGGCATCCTCGGCCGCCCCGGCCATGGAATGGTCGGCGTAGACGGAGCAGCTGGAGACGAAGGTCCAGTGCCGGGCGGAGCCGGCCAGCGCCTCGAGCGCCTCCCGCGCCTGGCCGGGGTCCCGCGAAACGTCGATGACGGCGTCCCAGCCGCCGCCGGAGGCGGCCGAATACGCCGCTGTGCCCTGCGAGCGGTCGGTGTGCAGCCACGTGGCGCCGTCGGGCGGCGCAGCGGGGGTACCGCGCGCCAGGCAGGTGACCTGATGGCCGGCAGCCAGGGCCTGCCGGACTATTTCTGCCGACAGGAAAATCGTCCCGCCGAGAACCAGGATGCGCATGGGGCCACGCTACGGCGCTAATGTTGAAGGAGACCAGAGTGTTATGCGCCCGGCGAACGCCGGACGCCTATCCGGACGTCCAGCCCTGCTGCCGCCCGGCAGCAGGGACGCAGTAAACAAGGAGTCTCCCCCGCCGATGATCAGCCTGACCACCATCGAACCAATCACCGCGCCGGACATCTCGGCTGTCAACCTGCCGGGTGGCCTCATCAGTCTGGGGATCGGCGTCGCCGTGTGGCTTGTGGCATCCTTCGTGATCACCGGAATCACCAAACGAGTTGCTGCGGGCAGCACACTCTTTAAGCATTCGCACTTCCGTTGGGTGGCTCCTGCCTTCCGCGCCCTGGACCACGAGCGGCGGGTGCAGCGGGCACACACCATCGGCGCACTGCTGCGGAGCGTGGTCGGCGTCCTGGTGGCCGTCCTCACTATCGTGTACGTGCTCAAGTACCTGGACGTGGACGTTGCGCCGATCCTGACGAGCGTCGGAATCCTCGGCGTGGCCATCGGCTTCGGTGCCCAGCAGTTGATCCGCGACTTCCTGGCCGGCATCTTCATTACGATCGAAGACCAGTACGGCATCGGCGACATTATCGAGACCTCCGAAGTGGTGGGCGTCGTGGAGGCCATGAACCTGCGGATCACCCGGGTCCTGGCAGAAGACGGCACCATCTGGTACCTGCGCAACGGCGAAATCCTGCGTGTGGGCAACCGGTCCCAGGGCACCTACGTTCCGCCGGATGCGCCGGCGGCGGAGGCGGAGGCGGACGAGGCCGACGACGCACGCCAGCAAAAGGCCGGAGAATAGACGCATGACGATTCCCAGCGCCGGCGAACCTGGCCAGCCCAAGCAGCTGCTGCAGAACGATCCGTTCAGCCAGCCCGGCTACACGGACAACTTCTACGACGCCGTGGGCGGCCACGAGACCTTCGTGAAGCTCATCGACGTGTTCTACGACGGTGTGGCGTCGGATCCGCTGCTGCGGCCTATGTATCCGGAGGAGGATCTCGGCCCCGCCAAGCGGCGCTTCCTGATGTTCCTCGAGCAGTACTGGGGCGGCCCGACGACGTACGGCGAGGAGCGCGGCCACCCGCGGCTGCGGATGCGGCACATGCCGTTCCGGGTCACCCCCGAGGCCAAGGAGCGGTGGCTGCACCACATGCGCACCGCGGTGGATGCCCTGGAGCTGCCGCCGCTGTACGAGGGAACGCTCTGGGACTACATGGAGCGGGCGGCCCTCTCCATGGTGAACAGCCCGTCCGAAGCGGCACAGCGATAACGCAGGCGGACGCTCGCCCGGTCCGGAATGCCTGAGCGGGAGGGCCTGTCACTGAGGATTCCGCTGGGGTGTACTCCGGCCCGGTCGACGTGGCGGGGGTCCGTGAGCCCACCGCCGGGTGCGGGGGCTTTTACAGTCCCGAACCGGTTCGGGCCAGGACGTGCCCGCGGGCTCCGCTGAGCCGGAACCAGCGCCCGGCCCGGTAGAGCTGCTGTTCCCCATCGGCCAGGAAGCCCAGGGTCAGGGCTGCGAACGCCGCGCCCAGCGGAAGTCCGCCGGCACCCGGCAGTTCCCGGCCCCAGACCGTGGCACGGGCGTTGTTGACGATCAACGCTCCGGGTTTGTCCGGGATGATGGCGGCGATCTCGGTGATCCCGGCCTCGGCGGACCGGCGCAGCTCGGAGTCCGGCAACGCGCCGACGGCTTCCCATCCGGCGCGCGGCGCGCCGACGCCGGCCCACGATTCGGTGACGGTCACCGGCGGCAGCGGCAGCTCGACGTCGTTCTCCCCCGCACGTGCCAGCCGATCCAGCACGGCCGAGATCGGAACGGTGACATCAGTGTCCGCCGGGTCAGCCAGCGCCATGGTCCGCAGGCCGAGGATCGTCGGGGTCGACTCCCCCAGCAGGCGCGGCCGCAGCACACAAACGTAGGCGGCGAGCACCTGACCGGACGCCTGGAGTCGGATGGCGCCGTCGTCGATCGACCGGGCGCGGGTGGCGAAAGTACGAAGATCGGCAAGGTCTCGCGGATCGGTGAACTTCAGGGGCTGGGTGAGGACGTCAGACACAATATCGACTCTACCGGCTGTGCCTCGTTGGGACCGTGCCCGGGGGCCGTCTAGAGTCGAACCATGACTGAAGCCGAAGCCGGATTGCAGGCGCCGCCAACACAGGACCCCACCTCCTCGCTGCTCCAATTGCTGAACCTCGGTGAGCTGGAGGGCGCCCGGACGGATGAGGACATCTTCATGGGCCCCTCCCAGCAGCAGCCCCGGCACCGCGTGTTTGGCGGCCAGGTGCTGGCGCAGTCGCTGATCGCCGGAAGCCGGACTGTTCCCGAGGGCCGCGGCGTGCACTCCATGCACGGATACTTTCTGCGGCCCGGGGATGCCAACAAGCCGATCACCTTCGGCGTCCAGCGGCTCCGGGACGGCCGCTCTTTCTCCGCGCGGCGTGTCCACGCGTACCAGGAGGGCGTGCCCATCCTGTCCATGATCGCCTCGTTCCAGGACGAGGACGAGGGAATCGAGCACCAGTCCGAGGTGCCGGCCGGCATCCCGGACCCGGAATCGCTGCCCAGCACGGCCGACCTGCTCGGCAAGTTCGACCATCCGGTGGCACGCCACTGGGCCTACGAGCGGCCCTTCGATATCCGGCATGTCGACCCGGCGCTGTACGTCTCGGCCAAGGGGAACAAGGAACCGCGGAACGCCGTCTGGATGAAGACGTTTGGGCCGATGCCGGCTGATCCGGACCTGCACCGGGCCGCCCTGGCCTACGCGAGTGATTACACCCTGCTGGAATCCATCCTCCGCAAGCACGGGATGAGCTGGATTACGCCGGGCATGTCGGTGGCGAGCCTGGACCACGCCATGTGGTGGCACCGGCCGGTCCGGGTGGACGAGTGGCTGCTCTACGTGCAGGAGTCCCCCAGCGCGCAGGGCGCCCGCGGCCTGGCTACCGGCAAGATCTTCAGCCGCGACGGCCGGCATGTGGCCACGGTGGCGCAGGAAGGCATGATCCGGGTTCCGACGGACTTCAAGAACAAGGTCAAGGGCGCGGTACAGTCCAGGGTCCTGCAGCACCAGATGCGCAAGGCGGACCGCGGCTGAGCCTGCCCGTTGCGGACCCTGTGTCTGGCGACATGCCAAAGGCCGGCTCCCCCGGAACTGGGGAGCCGGCCTTTACTGGTCCGCTGTGTGCCTTGCGGACCTAGTCGCGGGTGAGGCGGCGGTGGGTCACGCGGTGCGGCTTGGCTGCATCCGGGCCCAGTCGCTCGACCTTGTTCTCCTCGTATGATTCGAAGTTGCCCTCGAACCAGTACCACTTCGAGGGGTTCTCCTCGTCGCCTTCGTAGGCAAGGATGTGGGTCGCGACCCGGTCCAGGAACCAGCGGTCGTGCGAAACCACGACGGCGCAGCCCGGAAATTCAAGCAGTGCGTTTTCGAGGCTGCTGAGCGTCTCGACGTCGAGGTCGTTGGTCGGCTCATCGAGGAGCAGCAGGTTTCCGCCCTGCTTGAGGGTCAGGGCCAGGTTCAGGCGGTTGCGCTCACCACCGGAGAGCACCCCGGCCTTCTTCTGCTGGTCCGGGCCCTTGAAGCCAAAGGCGGCGACGTAGGCGCGGGACGGCATTTCAACGTGCCCGACCTGGATGTAGTCCAGGCCGTCGGAGACAACTTCCCAGAGGGTCTTGTTCGGGTCGATGCCGCCGCGGCTCTGGTCCGCGTAGGAGATCTTGACTGAGTCACCGATCTTCAGCTCGCCGCCGTCGAGGGGCTCGAGTCCGACGATGGTCTTGAACAGCGTGGTCTTGCCGACGCCGTTGGGGCCGATGACACCGACGATGCCGTTGCGCGGCAGCGTGAAGGACAGCCCGTCGATCAGGGTGCGGTCCTCGAAGCCCTTCTGCAGGTTCTTCGCCTCCAGGACGAGGCCGCCCAGGCGCGGTCCCGGCGGGATCTGGATCTCTTCGAAGTCCAGCTTGCGGGTGCGGTCGGCTTCGGCCGCCATTTCCTCATAGCGGGCCAGACGGGCCTTGGACTTGGTCTGGCGGCCCTTGGCGTTGGATCGAACCCACTCGAGTTCCTCGGTGAGCCGCTTGGCCTGCTTGGCGTCCTTCTTGCCCTGGACTTCCAGGCGGGCGCGCTTCTTCTCGAGGTACGTGGAGTAGTTGCCCTCGTAGGGGTATAGGTGGCCGCGGTCAACTTCGGCGATCCACTCGGCCACGTGGTCGAGGAAGTACCGGTCGTGGGTGACGGCGAGGACGGCGCCGGGGTAGGCGGAGAGGTGCTGTTCGAGCCAGAGCACACTCTCGGCGTCGAGGTGGTTGGTGGGCTCGTCCAGGAGCAGCAGGTCCGGCTTCTGGAGCAGGAGCTTGCAGAGGGCGACGCGGCGACGCTCGCCACCGGAGAGCAGGGTGACGTCGGCGTCGGCCGGCGGGCAGCGGAGGGCGTCCATGGCCTGCTCAAGCTGGGAATCGAGATCCCAGGCATCGGCGGCGTCGATCGCTTCCTGCAGCTGACCCATTTCCTCAAGGAGGACGTCGTAGTCGGCGTCCGGGCTGGCCATCTCTTCGGAGATCTCGTTGAAGCGCTGGATCTTGCCGATGATCTCGCCGACCCCTTCCTGGACGTTGCCCAGGACAGTCTTGTCCTCGTTCAGCGGCGGTTCCTGCAGCAGGATGCCCACCGTGTAGCCGGGGCTGAGCCGGGCCTCACCGTTTGATGGTGTGTCCAGTCCGGCCATGATCTTGAGAATGGTGGACTTACCGGCACCATTCGGGCCGACAACGCCAATCTTGGCCCCCGGGAAGAAGGACATGCTTACGTCGTCGAGGATAAGTTTTTCGCCAACAGCCTTGCGGGCCTTGGTCATTGTGTAGATAAATTCCGCCATGCCTACAAATCTAGTGGTTCGGCCCGGATATCTCACATCCATGCGGTCCGCAGGCGACGCTTCGCACGGTCCGGGTCCAGCCCGACGTGGTGTGACGCCGGTGCTGGACGCGCGGAACCAGTCGCCCTTCAGGCGGCCGCCCCTTTCAGCTCGCCCGTTTCCTCATCGAGCTCCTCCACGTCGCCGTTCTCGTCATTGAGGAAAACAGTGCGGGCGGCCGGGTCTGCGCCGTCGTATTCGTCACGTTCGCGGCCGTCGTCGTCGTGGGTTCCGTCGCGACCGTCCGCGTCCGGGGATGAGGTGTGCAACGTGGAGGGACCGGCAGCGGCCTGCGGACCGTTGCCGGACGTGCGGATGTAGTTGGCCGAACCCCACTTCAGGTCGTGGCCGACAGCGTCAGCATCGATTTGCACCACGTGGTGGATCTGGCCGTTAGTTTCCCAACTCCTCAACTTGATTCGTCCCACAACGATGACCCGCTGGCCCTTCTTGACGCTACAGCCGATGTTGCCGGCCAATTGCCGGTAGCCCTGGACTGTAAAGAAGTCGATGGTCCCCTCAACCCAGGCGTTGGCGGCACGGTCGTAATGCCGGTCGGTGGAACCCAGCCGGAAGGATACCGTCGCCACGCCGCCGGGCGTCGTCGAACTCTTGGGCTCCGTGGCGACGAAGCCACGGATCGTGATGGTGTCACTCATGCTCATGTCCTGTCTCGAAATGTCGTGCCCTAGCAGGCTCTTTCAGCTTCGCGCCAGCGGCGGCCCTTCGCGAGGGGCCCGGCACTCCATGTGGATAACGCCGGCCGGACACAGCCCGGGGAGGCCGGCTGCTGGCCGGCCAGGCGGAACTCAGCGCGCCCGGGTGTCCTTGACGGCGGACACCCGCGGGGCACGGTAAACTTTTTGAGGCGTCCCCCGGCAGCAGCCGGTCCGGCGCCGACGTGCCCCAGTAGCTCAGGGGATAGAGCAGCGGCCTTCTAATCCGCCGGTCGGGGGTTCGATTCCCTCCTGGGGCACACAGCGCGGCCCCGGCCTGCGGAACTTACCGCGGCCGGGGCTGCGGCTCCGGCCGCAGGGTATCTGCGCGGGCGATGACCACTAGATCCACTTGTTGCGCTTGAAGGTCCAGTACAGCACCAGTCCCATGGCCACCATCAGGCCCAGGGCCATCGGGTAGCCGAAGACCCAGTCCAGTTCAGGCATGCTGCGGAAATTCATTCCATAGATCGTCCCGATCAGCGTCGGCGCGAACAGGATGGCCGCCCACGAGGAGATCCGCTTGACCTGCTCGTTCTGGGCATAGCTCGACTCCGTCAGCAAGCGCATTTCGTCGTTCTGCCGCTGGGCCACCAGCGCCGTATTGACGGCGAGCGCGTTCTGCAGCAGCGCACGGAAAGCCGCAACCCGTTCACTGAGCCGCAGCACGTGGTCCAGGACGTCCCGGTAGTGGTCCTGCAGCTCGGGACGGGGCCGACGGCCCGGCACCTCGGCCATCAGTGACTGCAGGATCATGATCAGGGGCGCCGTCGCCCGCTGGAACATAATGACCTGCCGGGAGAGCTCGTAGATCCGGCGGGACACGCCCGGGTCCGCGGCGAAGAGATCGTCCTCAATTTCATCGACGTCGTTTTCCAGGCCGGCAGCCACCGGCTCGTACTCATCAACGACCTGGTCCAGGATTGCGTAGAGCACGGCGTCGGGGCCAAGGGCCAGGAAATCGGGCTGGGATTCCATCCGGCGCCGGACCCGGGCCAGATCCGGTGATTCGGCACGGCGGACCGTGACCACAAAATCCTCGCCGGCAAAGACATGGATCTCGCCGAATTCAACTTTTTCCTGGTCGTCCAGGTACCGGGCCGGGCGCAGAACCACGAAGAGCGTTTCGCCGTAGTGTTCCAGCTTGGCCCGCTGATGGCCCGCCATCGCGTCCTCGACGGCGAGGTGGTTGAGGTCGAACTCCTGGGCCACGGAGCGCAGTTCGTCGGCATCCGGCCGGTAGAGCCCGATCCAGGCCATGCCCTGGCGCTGCCGGAGGACAAAATACGTCTCGTCCAGGCTCTCCGGGTCCGCGGTACGGTAACCGTCAACGTAAACCGCGTTGTCCACAATGGTCACGGCAGCGACTCCTCCTCCCGGCATCCCTTGGCTGCGACGCTATACCGTCGCCCGCCCGGTGCCAACTGCCCGTTCCAGCAGCATCGGCCGGTCTGCCGGTACCCGCACCGTGCCGTACCCCGCCCTTGGGCCCCGTCAGCCATCAGCACACTTAGTATGGAGGGGACAGGCAGGACAGTCCACGGGAGGACTGCGAGCCCTGCCCGCAACCGAAAGGTACGGCCGCCATGACCCAGACACCCCGCGGATTCGATCCCCACGATCCGCATAATGTTTCGCCCGCCGACGCGGACATGCCGGGCGTCCCGTCCGGGTCGGCCGGCGACGGCTACGGCCCGGGCACCCGGGCCGGCGGCACCGATCTTGTATCCGGGCCCCCAGCCACCGCAGCGCCGGCGCCGGTGGTGGAAACACCCCCGGCAGCGGCGCCGGAAGCACCGGCCCCGGAAACCCGTCAGGTCACCCGGGCGGGAATGGTCTGGGTCGCGGTCGCCAGCGCGCTGGTGGTCCTGATCCTGCTGATCGCCTTCATACTGCAGAACCAGGAATATGTGCAGGTGAAATTCTTCGGTCTTACAGGGTCGGTTCCGCTCGGAATTGCACTGTTCATTGCGGCCGTCGGCGGCGGTGTCCTGGTCGCCATCGCCGGTGCCGCCCGCATCATCCAGCTCAGGCTCGCCGCCCATCGCCAGCGCACCGTCCGCCAGGCCGGCGGGCGCTAACCTCGTCCCATGGGCGAAGCAGCACCCCGGGGGCAGGCAGCCGTCACTACCGCTGCCGCGCAGTGGCCCGACGTCGAGCGTCTCTTCGGCGTCCGCGGCGAGCCGTCGCGCTGCTGGTGCCGGTTCTTCGCCCTGACCGGACCGCAGTGGTCCGCGGCCACCCCGGACCAGCGGAAGGCCCAGTTGCGGGACAGGTTCGACGCCGGCGCCGCCGCGCCAGGGGTGCTGGCCTTCCGCGGCGGGAATCCCGTGGGCTGGTGCGCCGTCGAACCACGCGGGTGCTATCCCAGGATCCTGCGGTCGAAGGTTTTGTCGGCGGCAGGACCTGAAGTGGCCCGGGACCCCGCCGCGGACCAGGTCTGGTCCGTGAGTTGTTTTGTGGTCTCCCCCGGCGAGCGCCGGACCGGCGTGGCGCGGGCGCTTCTCGCGGCTGCGGTCGGGCACGCCGCCGCCCACGGCGCGGCGGTGGTGGAGGGGTACCCGGTCGATCCCGCGCAGCGGCCCAAGGCCGGTCCGGCCGACCTCTACCACGGCACCCTGGGCCTGTCCCTGGCGGCCGGCTTCACGGTGGTCAGCGACGCGGTCCCGGGACGCGCCGTCGTCCGCCTGACGGCGCCCGCGCCGGGCGCGCCGCCCGTCCGGGGCATTCCCCGCCGGGCACCGTAGGCCCGGCCCTACGGCAGGGTCAGGATGACCGGTCCGTCCCGGGTGATGGCCACGGTGTGCTCGCTGTGGGCGGCGCGGCGGCCGTTGGCCGAACGGAGGGTCCATTCGTCGTCGTCGTGGACGTAGTCGTCCTTCCCGCCCACGATCAGCATCGGCTCGATCGCGATGACCAGGCCCTCGGTCAGCTTGATGCCGCGGCCGGGGCGGCCGTCGTTGGGCACAGACGGCTCGGCGTGCATGGTCTTGCCGATCCCGTGGCCGCCGTGGTCCGCCAGCAGCCCGTAGCCGGCGCGGCGTGATGCCCCGCCGATTGCGTAGCCCAGGTCCCCCATCTTGTTACCGATCCGGGCAGCGTCGATGCCGCGGGCCAGGGCGGCGTCGGTGGCATCGATCAGGGCCTGGTCTGCCGGGTCGGCCGTGCCCACAATGAAGCTGATTGCCGCGTCACCGCACCAGCCGTCGAGGAATGCGCCGCAGTCCACGCTGAGCAGGTCGCCGTCCTGGAGCCGGTAGTCGTTGGGGATCCCGTGCACCACAGCGTCGTTGACGGACGTGCAGATGACCCCGGGAAACGGCACGGAGGCCCACCGCGGCCGGTAGTTCAGGAAAGCCGGCGTCGCCCCGGCGTCGGATATCGTCGCCGCGGCCAGCCCGTCGAGTTCCTTGAGGGACACGCCGACGGCGGCGGCGGCCCGGACCCGTTCCAGCGTGTTGGCCACCACCCGGCCGGCTTCGCGCATCAGGGCAATCTCGGCGGGGCTCTTGATCATCGACATGGCTTCAACTCTAGGGCCAGCCGGGGCGTGGCTAAAGTTGCCCCATGGCCAACGCTGAACTCATGTCCGCGATCCGATCCCGGCTGCGGGCTGC
This sequence comes from Arthrobacter ginsengisoli, assembly GCF_031456935.1. Lineage (NCBI taxonomy): Bacteria > Bacillati > Actinomycetota > Actinomycetes > Micrococcales > Micrococcaceae > Arthrobacter > Arthrobacter ginsengisoli. Next base: position 448,248 of record NZ_JAVDVQ010000001.1, read on the forward strand.
CGCTGATCCTGTCAGGGGTGCAGGGGCACAGGCCTACCTGAAGTCCGAGATGCCGTCGCTGGGCGTCCGGGTGCCGGAGGTCCGCAGGATCGTCAAAACCGCAGCGAAGGAGCTGCCTCCCGGTTCGCTCCAGGATTTGCAGTGCACCGTGCTGGAGCTGTGGCGGGGCGCCAACTGGCGGGAGGAACGCTACGCGGCCATCGATCTCACGGGGCTGCGGCAGGCGGCCGGCGAGTTGAGCATGCTCCCGCTCTACGAGGAAATCATCCGCAGCGGTGCCTGGTGGGATCTGGTGGACGGGGTCTCGCACCGGCTGTGCGGGCTGCTGCAGACACACCGGGAGGACATGTCCCCCGTACTCCGCCGCTGGAGTACGGACGCGGACTTCTGGATTCGGCGGGCGGCCATCACGTCCCAGCTGGGTGCGAAATCCGCGACGGATCCCGGCCTGCTCGCGGCGGTGATCGAACCCAACCTGGCCGACCCGGAGTTCTTCATCAGGAAGGCGATCGGCTGGGCCCTGCGGGACTACGCCGCCACGGATCCGGACTGGGTCCGGGACTTCGCGGCGCGGCACGGCGAGGCGCTGAGTCCGCTCGCCCGCCGCGAAGCCCTGCGGAAACTCAGATGACCGGGCGGGTGGTGACGGGTTCCTCGGACTTGCTGAACAGCAGCTTGGTCTTGGGGTCAAGGAAGATCAGGTAGAGGGCGAAGAGCAGCGCGATGATCGCCGCGGCGTTGCGGGCGAGGGCCAGGGCCAGGCCGAGATCCGCGGTCTGCAGGTAGGGGAACACCTCGAGCTGGTCCGAGATCGCGTACACCATAAAGAACGACACGATGAAGTACAGGGCCTTGACCTGCCAGTCGTCACGGATGCCGGTGACGGCGAAGAGCGGGATGAGCCAGACGACGTACCAGGACTGGATCATCGGGGCCAGCACGACGACGGCGGCGAATGCCAGCGTGAGCCGGCGGATCAGGCGGTCATAGTCGCCGCGGAAGATCTGCCAGGCGATGATGCCGACCGCCAGCAGTTTCCCGGCGTCGTACACCCATTTGGCAAGCCCCCAGCCGTCGAGCCCGAAGGCGTTGAAAATGGACGCGACCACCAGGCCCAGCAGCCCGACCGGGGCGTACCAGATCCAGATGCTGCCCGGGGCGGAGAGTCCGTTGATCCAGCCGAACCCGAAGCCGTTGACCAGGCTCATGGCGTACAGCAGGGCCAGGCTGGTCCCTGCGGTGAGCCCCCAGAACACGAACTTCCGCGGCCAGCTGGCGCCCCTTCCCGCCCAGAGCAGGCCAATGAAGGGCAGGAAGACGATGGTGATGGGCTTGACCGAGATGGACAGGGTCACCAGGACCAGGCCGAGGATGACCCTCCGGGTGGCGCAGTAGTACAGCCCGGCCAGGGCCAGGCCGATCATGAGGGCATCGTTGTGGACGCTGGCGATGAAGTTGGTGAGGAAGAGCGGGTTGGCTGCGGTCAGCCAGAGGGCGCGGTGCGGGTTGACGCCGTGCAGCTCGGCGAGCTTCGGCACGTAGATGATGCACAGCACGATCCCGGCAAGCGCGGCGAGGCGGAACAGCATGATGCTGGCTTCCGGGTGCACGTTGGTCGACCAGACCACCAGCTGCTCGATCCAAAGGAAGAGCTGGCCGTACGGCACCGGCGCCTCGGTCCACATCTTGTCGGCCCCAAGCTGGAAATAGTTCGACAGCGCCGAGATGCCGTTCTCATAGGGGTTGAACCCCTCCACCATCAGGCGGCCCTGCCCGATGTAGGCGTAGACGTCGCGGCTGAACAGCGGGACGGAGAACATCAGGGGCAGGCCCCAGAGCGCGACCGCCTGCAGGGTGGCCTTGCGGGCCTCGGCCCCCCAGACCCGCACGCGCTGGCCGAGCCTGAGCCAGGACCGGACCAGCAGCATCCCGCCGACGGCCAGCAGCACAATGCACAGCGCGACGCCGACCGCCTCGGTGCGCATCCAGATGAACAACGGCACGCGGCGCAGTTCGGACACGGGAGCGAGCCAGCCCACACCCAGCGATCCGATTGCCATGAACAGCGAGCCAACAAATCCCGCCAGCAGCGGTGAACGGGCATTGTCCACATCAGCAAGGGCTGCCGTCGGGGACGTGCCGGCAGCCGTTTTCCCCGCCGCAGGCACAGGCACCGTCATCGCAGGATCGTCCAATCTGTTGTGGGGCTCGTCTCCACCCTCAGCCGGCCTGAGAACCGGCCCGGGGCACGCCGCGGCGGCGAAGAATGTCTCCGCCCGCGTACCCGAAATCCTAGCACCGGACCGTCCGGCGGCGACGAAACGGTAGGCTGGGCGCGTGCCTATATCTAATGAACGCATCGTCTGGATCGACTGCGAAATGACCGGCCTGGACACCATCAACGACGCCCTCATCGAGGTGGCCGCGCTGGTGACGGACTCGGAGCTCAATATCCTCGGCGACGGCGTCGACGTCGTGATCAAGCCCGATGACGCCGCCCTGGCGCAGATGAACGACTTCGTCCGCGACATGCACACCCGCTCCGGGCTGCTGAAGGAGCTTCCGCACGGCAAGACCATGGCGGAGGCCCAGACGATCGTCCTTGACTACATCAAGAAGTGGGTGCCGGATCCCAAAAAGGCCCCGCTGGGTGGCAACTCGGTGGGAACCGACCGTGTCTTCCTGGTCCGCGACATGCCCGAACTCGTCGAACACCTGCATTACCGCGTCATCGACGTGAGCACCATCAAGGAACTCTCCCGGCGCTGGTACGCGCGCGCTTACTTCCAGTCCCCCGCCAAGCTCGGCGGCCACCGCGCGCTCGGCGACATCCAGGATTCGATCGACGAGCTGCGCTATTACCGCGAGGCGGTCTTCGTCCCCGCGCCGGGGCCGGACAGCGCCACCGCTCAGCGGATCGCCCGGAAGGTGATGGGAACCGCGGAGGAACCGGCCCCGGCCGAGTAATCTGCGCCACGTTTTGCGGAAAATTTTGACGAAAACCCGAAAAGTGGCAAAAGCGGCCCCAAAGAGCAGGTAAGCTATTTGTCGTTGCCTTTTCAGCCAGCCGGTTCGCCGGAGGGCGTGCAAGGGCACATGGTGGGCGTAGCTCAGTTGGCAGAGCGCCTGGTTGTGGTCCAGGAGGTCGCGGGTTCAACCCCCGTCGCTCACCCTCATGAAGGACGGCAGTAATTGTCCGACCTTAGACGAAGGCCGTACCGGATATCCGGTGCGGCCTTTGTTGTCTGTCCATGGAACCGTGAACGGAAGGAACAGCGATGAAGCGCACGCTTTTTGAAGAAGACCACGAGATGTTCCGTGAGATGGCCACCGAGTTCAACACCCGCGCCATTGCGCCCCACTACGCCAAATGGGACGAGGATCACATGATGTCCCGTGACCTGTGGACAGCGGCCGGCGAACAGGGGCTGCTGGGGCTGGCCGTCCCGGAAGAATTCGGTGGCATGGGCATGAACGACTACCGGTTCCGCGCTGTGCTGGACGAGGAATTCGCCAAGAGCAACCACCTCGCCGTGGGCCTGGCCTTCCACCTCCACGATGACCTCGTCCTGCCGCACCTGCTCGCCTACGGCTCCGACGAGCTCAAGGGCCGCTGGCTTCCCGGCATGGTTTCCGGCGAGACGGTCACCTCGATCGCCTGGACCGAGCCCGGAGCGGGTTCTGACCTCCGCGGGATCCGCACCAAGGCCGTCCGCGACGGCGATGACTGGCTGATCACCGGCCAGAAGACCTTCATCGGCAACGGCATCTCCGGTGACGCCTCCCTCGTCCTGGCCCGCACCGACGGCAGCAGCGGCCGCGGCAGCCGCGACTCTTTCTCCCTGTTTATGGTCCGCAAGGGCGAGGGCTACAGCACCGGCAACCAGCTGGACAAGATGGGCCTGAAGGCCTCGGACACCGCGGAACTGTTCTTCGACAACGTCCGGGTGCAGCACGCGGACCTCGTCGGTGAGGAGGGCAAGGGCCTGCAGTACGCCGCCGGGCAGCTCCCCCAGGGCCGGCTCGCGATCGCGGTGGCGAGCTCCGCCGTCGTCCGCTCCGTCTACGAGGAGACCGTCCGCTACACGAAGGACCGCAACGCCTTCGGCGATCGCATTATCGACTTCCAGAACAGCCGCTTCGAACTGGCCGACATCCTCACCGAGGTCGAGGTCACCGAAACCTACGTCGACCAGGCCATCCTGGCCTTCAACGCCGGCGAGCTCGACGCCGCCTCCGCCGCCCGCGCGAAGCTCTGGGCGTCCGAGCGCGCCAAGTCCGTCACCGACCGGTGCCTGCAGCTGCACGGCGGCTACGGCTACATCCTGGAGTACCCCGTGGCACAGGCCTACCTGGCCGCCCGGCTGCTGACCATCTTCGGTGGCACCAATGAAATAATGCGCGACGTCGTCGGCCGCACCATCGCCGACTGATCCGACCCGGCCGCCAAGCAGCAGAGGAACTTTTCTGACATGACCGTTTTGCCCATCACGATCTGGGGCGAGCCCGTGCTGCACCGCCGCGCCGCGGAGGTCGACGTCTTCGACGACGGGCTCCGGACCCTGATCGCCGACATGTTCGAGACCAATGAGGCCGCCAACGGCGTGGGTCTCGCCGCGCCCCAGGTCGGGGTCGGCAAACGGCTCTTCATCTACAAGTACGAGAACGACGACGGCGCCCCGCCGTCCGGCGCGGTCGTCAACCCGGTGCTGACGCTCTCCAAAATCTCCGGCGCACTGCCGGATCCGGACGAGGAAGAGGAAGGCTGCCTGTCCTTCCCCGGCGGGCAGTACCCGCTCAAACGCGCGGAGTGGGCCCGGGTGCAGGGCTTCGACGGGGACGGCAAGCCCGTCGATTTCGAGGCAACGGGATGGTTTGCCCGGGTCATCCAGCACGAATACGACCACCTCGACGGCAAGCTCTACATCAACCGGTTGATCGACCGCTACGCCCGCAAGGCCATGAAACAGGCCAAGAAGAGCGGCTGGGGTGTGCCCGGGCTGACCTGGATGCCGGGCGTGGACCCGGACCCGTTCGGCCACTAGGTCCCGGCCCGGGGTGTCGCCTGGAGGTGCCGCCTAGCTGCTCCGGCCGACGGCGGCCAGGATCGCCTCGCCCAGCTCCGCCGGCCTGGTGAACTGCGGCCAGTGCCCGGTGGGGAGGTCGACGTAGTCGACCTCCCGGACCCGCCCGAGTTCGGCGACGTACGGGTGGCCGGCCCCGATCATGTCGATGAGCATGGCGGACGGGAACTCGCACGCGATGACAGTCGCCGGGACGTTGTAGCGGCGCTCGTCGTGCAGCCGCTGCTGGTCCTGCGCCACGCCCCTGGGCTGCGGGATGGCGCGGGCACGGAACATGTCACGCAGCGCGTCGTCGAGATCGGTGAGGTCTTCATCATCGAACAGCTCCCACGGCGGCAGCGGCACCTCGTCGCCGTCGGCCGGCAGGTCATCGTTGATGACGCCGCCGTCGCCGAGCGGACCGCTGTCGACATAGATTGCCCGAAGCACCCGGTCCGGGCGGGCATCGACGGCGCCGTGGATGATGGCGCCCCCGCCCGAGTGGCCCACCAGGACCACCGGGGCATCGAGGGCGTCGATCGTCGCCACGACGGCGTCAACGTGGCTGCGGAGCCCGATGCCGGCCCGGGGCGCGCCGGCCGATTCCAGCCCGGGCAGCGTGAGCGGGTGGACCCGGTGCCCGGCGGCAAGCAGCGGCGGAGTCACTTCGTCCCACGATGAGGCGTCCAACCAGAATCCAGGTACGAGGATAATGTCCATGCCGGTACCCTACCTGCCCGGGCCAGCCTGCGGCACCCGGCTCCGGGAAGCGGGATCCGCCGCCTGGTCATTCCTCGCCGGGCTGCTGGAGGATGGCAGCGTGGTCCGGAACGTAACGGTAGAGATCCCGCGGCGGGCGGGTGTAGTTGACCGCCTTCGGCCTTTCCGGCAGGGTCACCGGCTCCGCCCGGACCTCCGTGTAGTCAATGCTGGAGAGCAGATGGGCGATCATGTTGATCCGGGCCCGGCGCTTGTCCTCTGCTTCGACAACGTACCAGGGCGATTCGGCGGTATCAGTCTGCATGAACATATCGTCCTTGGCCCGCGAGTAGTCCTCCCAGCGGAGGATCGCTTCCCGGTCCATCGGCGAGAGTTTCCATTGCCGCAGGGGATCATCCAGCCGGGACTTAAAGCGCCGCTCCTGTTCCGCGTGGCTGATCGAAAACCAGTACTTGAACAGCAGGATGCCATCCTGGATCAGCAGGCGTTCAAAGACCGGGCACTGGGCCATAAAGCGCTTGTGTTCCGTGGGTGTGCAGAATCCCATCACATGTTCGACGCCGGCCCGGTTGTACCAGGAGCGGTCCATCAGGACGATCTCGCCCGCGGCGGGAAGGTGCGGCACATAGCGCTGGAAATACCATTGACCCCGCTCCCGCTCCGTGGGGGCCGGCAACGCCACGATGCGGACGACGCGCGGGTTCAGGAATTCGGTGACGCGCTTGATCGCGCTGCCCTTGCCGGCGGCGTCGCGCCCCTCGAAGATCACCAGCACGCGCGCACCTGTGCTGCGGACCCACTCCTGCAGGGCGACGAGTTCGGCCTGGAGCCGGAGCATTTCGGTTTCGTAGACGTCCAGGGCCAGCCGCCGTGGCCGCCCGGACCGGTGTCCTTTGGCGCCCTTCCGGCGTTTCTGAGCCTTGCCGGGGCCGCCCTTTGTCTGTGCCATGGTTTCCGTTCCACTCGTAGCGGCGGACTTCGTGCCGCCGGCGCTGCCGCGCCCATTCTCGCGGAGCGGCCGACCGCCCACAAGGGGACGTCCTGCCGGGACACCGGCAGCCCGATGCTCCTATGCTGGGGCCATGGACGCCACGGTGAAACTGGGAATCGCAAAGCTCGCGGTTGCGCTGCTGCTGGCCGCCGGCACGGCTGGGTGCTCCGGACCGATCGCCTGTCCGGCCATCGCGTGGTCCAACTCCCTCACGGTGACGCTTGACGGCAGTGTTGAAAACGTGGCCCTCGTCGAGCTTTGCGCGGCGGATGTCTGCTCGGTGCGCATGGATAGCCCGGTCCCCTTCCCCTCGACGTCTGTGAGCCCGGGCGCCGTGCCCGCGCCGGTTGCGCCGGGACCGCCCTCCGCACTGTCAGCGCCGCCCTCCATCTCGCCGCTTCCCGCATCATCCTCCATGCCCTTCAGCTCCTACACGGCGTCCAGGATTGACGACCGGACCTGGAAGGTCAGCTTTCTGATGCAATCCCCGAAACACGTAACGGTCCGGGCCCTCGCAGCTGACGGCACGGTTCTGGCCGAGCGGGAAGTTGACCTGGGCTGGACCAGGGTCGGCGGCAGCGAGCAGTGCGGCGGGCCAGCCACCGCAGGCCCGATCGGTCTGGCGGTCTAGGGCCGCCGCCCGAGCCATGGGCCGGGATCTACTGAGCAGCGGCGACAATCGTCTGCTGCCCCGGGCAGGAACCGAGGATCCGCTTCATCGCTTCCTTCTCCGCTGGCGTAACCCACAGCCGGTAGGCCGCCTTGACGGAGATCTGCCGGGCGACATAGTGGCAGCGGAAGGCCTTGTTCGGCGGAAGCCAGGTGGCGGCGTCGGACGCGCCCTTGTCCTGGTTGGCGGGCCCGTCGACGGCGATCAGGTTCAGCGGGTCGTTCGCCAGGTGCTCGCGTTGCGCGGGGGTTAGCTGCTGCGCTCCCTTTTGCCAGGCATCCCCGAGGGCCACGACGTGGTCGACCTGCACCGCCTTGCTGCTCGCGGCTCCGCGGCGGAAGGTGACCAGGTGCCCCGTGTACGGTTCCCGGAACGATCCGGCGGCCACCAGGCAGCGGGATCCTTCGGTGAATTCGGCGTCCGGCAGGTCGCGGCGGAGGATGTCATTGCGGGTATCGCAGCCGTTGCGGTCGGAGTCCAGCCAGGCCTGGCCGAAGGCGGCCCGGTCGTAGTTGTCCTTGGCCGCCCGGCCCTTGACTGCCAGGGTGTCCAGCAGCGCCGCGACCGGGCCCGGTGGGACCTGCCGTACGGGCGGGACGGCGTTCATCCAGCCGGAAGCGAATACGGGAGCCTCGCGGGGACCGTCGGCGGGCCCTTCGACGGCGGCAAACTGTCCGGCGGTGAAGAACCAGCCAAGTCCGGCGGCCACGGCGAGTGCTGCCGCGGCCAGGAGGGCCCAGGCCTGGCGGGACCGCCGTCGTGCCCGCCGGAAGTCGGCCCAGGTGCGGGTCATGCAGGCACGCCGGCAGAATGCTCCCCGCCCTGCCCGTCCCGGGCAGGGCGTTGGGGGCCAGCGCGTTCCCGGGCGGGGCGAACTCTTTCCACTCCCGAAGCCTAGGCCCGGTCTCCGACGCTGCAGGAGTTGTCCACAGTGTGGAGGACGGGTGCCCTGCTAGTTCAGTTTCGTCATGCGCACAAGGTCTTCGTTGGCGATGGCCATGAGCGATTCGAGTTGCCGTACGCGTGCCTCATTGACGTCACCGGCCGCGTACTTGGCGCGGGCATCGTCGAGGAGCCGTTTGGCTTCCTTGGCGTTCTGCCGCGCGACGTCCAGTGCGTGTTCCAGCGTGGTTTCGTGCTCTACTGCCGAGTTCTGTTCCATTGCACCATTGTGGTGCCCTTTCCCGGCCGATTCCAGAGGATCGGCCGGGAAAGGTGGAACAGAGTTCGCAGGGGGTGGCGTCAGGCCGTGACCTCGACGGGCAGGCCGGCTGCTTCCAGCGTGGCTGCTGCATCCTTGGCGGGGAACGACGGCGGGTTCACGCCGGCCATTTCCTCCATGACGCGGACCACCTGGCAGCTGTAGCCGAACTCGTTGTCGTACCAGACGTAGAGCACGAGGTTCTTGTCATTGGAGATGGTGGCCAGGCCGTCAACAATCCCTGCGCGGCGGGATCCGACGAAGTCCGTGGAGACTACCTCGGGCGAATCGATGTAGTCGATCTGCTTGCGCAGACCGGAGTGCAGCGACATTTCCCGCAGGTAGTCGTTGACCTCGTCCTTGGTGGTGCCGTTTTCCAGGCTCAGGTTCAGGATGGCCAAGGACACATCCGGGGTGGGGACGCGGATGGAGCTGCCGGTGAGCTTGCCCAGCAGTTCCGGCAGGGCCTTCGCGACGGCTTTGGCGGCACCGGTCTCGGTGATGACCATGTTCAGCGCAGCGGAGCGTCCGCGGCGGTCACCCTTGTGGAAGTTGTCGATCAGGTTCTGGTCATTGGTGAAGGAGTGGACCGTCTCGACGTGGCCGTGCACAACGCCGTAGCGGTCGTTGATCGCCTTCAGCACCGGGGTGATGGCGTTGGTGGTGCAGGAGGCCGCGGAGACAACCTTGTCCGACTCGGTGATGGTGCCGTGGTTGATGCCGTGCACGATGTTCTTCAGGTTACCCTTGCCCGGAGCGGTGAGCAGCACCCGGGAAGCACCCTTGCTCTGGAGGTGCTGGGACAGGCCTTCGGCGTCGCGCCAGCGTCCCGTGTTGTCGACGATGAGGGCGTTGTGGATTCCGTAGGCCGTGTAGTCGACCGTGGCCGGGTTGTCCGAGTAGATGACCTGGATCTGGACACCGTTGGCGGTGATGGTGTCGTTCTCAAGGTCCACCTTGATGGTGCCCTCGAAGGAGCCATGGACCGAGTCGCGGCGCAGCAGGCTGGCGCGCTTGGTGAGGTCGTTGTCCGAGCCGCGGCGCACCACGATGGCGCGCAGGCGCAGGCCGTGGCCGCCGCCGGCCTTTTCGATCAGCAGGCGGGCCAGGAGGCGGCCGATCCGGCCAAAGCCGTAGAGCACAACGTCGGTGCTGGTGCGGTCATCGCCGCCGCGCTTGCCCACAACCTCGGCGAGTTCCGCACGAAGGAACTCATCCAGGCTGGCGCCCTTGCCCTCAACCCGGTACTTCTCGGTGAGCCGGGCAATGTCGATTGCAGCGGCGCCGAGCTCAAGCTTGGTCAGGGCATCCAGCAGCGGGGCTGTCTCTTCGAGACGCAGTTCTTCCTTGCTCATCCGGCGGGCGAAGCGGTGCGCCTTGAGGATGTTCATGGTGGACTTGTTGATCAAACTGCGACCGTGGATGGAGGTGACCACGTTGTTCTCGCGGTACAGCCGGCCGATCACCGGGATCATGGCCTCGGCGAGCGCCTCCCGGCCCATCCACGTATCAAGACAAGAATCTGACGTCTGGCTCACAGAAAATACCTTCCTAGAATCCACTGCATACGACGTCGTATGCGGAAATCGGCTGCCGGAGGGTGTCCGGAACCTCGGCGCCGGGGATTCGGTCCACCCCGGGTGCCTGTCGAGCAAAGAAAAGCCACCGGCTGCGAACGCAGACCCGGCGGCAGAACTTCTACGTTCACGCACCATTCTACCGTCGGCCCGGCGGAGTCCGGCGCCCGGTGCCGCGTGAAATGACTCACACCGCGTGCGGCACCTGGAGGCAAACTGAAGGACCACACCGACGGCCTTTTCCACGCATTCGGTTCGGCCCGAATATTCGCGCGGGCGGAAGGCCCTCGGCAGCGAAACGGCGGCAGGGACTCCCTGCGGCGTGAATGGATGGGTTGACCGATACGCCGGGTTCTGTGTTCCCGCGCCGTTACCGGCGCGGGAGTAGCGGCCATCCATCTACGAACGCCGTTGCCGACGCCCTCCAGCAGCCTACCCGGACACTCGGGCGAGCAGCCCTCAAACGTGCCCTGTCTGGCCTTGCTCCGGGTGGGGTTTACCTAGCCTTCCCGGTCACCCGGGAAGCTGGTGGTCTCTTACACCACCGTTTCACCCTTACCTGCCCTGCCGCGCGTGCAAGCACGCACCGCATGCAGGCGGTCTGTTCTCTGTGGCACTGGCCTGCGGGTTACCCCGAGTGGGCGTTACCCACCACCCTGCCCTGCGGAGCCCGGACGTTCCTCGAGCCACTTGCGTGACGCGCGGCCGCCTGGTCAACCCATCCGCTGTCCATTCTACGGTCAGGTCTGACCCGTCGGAGGACACCTCCGGCGCTCGGGCCTATGATCGGGGCATGGAGGAATCCGTCCTGAGCCGGCGCCGGCTGCTGGCCTTGGCTGGAATCGGGTTGGGTGCGGCCGCGCTGCCCGCGTGCACGGAGGGCATCCCGCCCGTGGAGGCGTCCTCTCCCGCCGCCACCGTGCCCCCGGCCGCCGCGTCACCGTGGACCGTCCGGACCGGCACCGGCTCCTTCGTCTCCGCCTTCCGCCGCGGCGTCGTCAGCCACTGGTCACTGACCGCACCTGAATTACCGCCCGGCGGCAAACCGCCGGAACTGCCAGTGGCAGTATTCCTGCATGGACTTGGCAGCAGCCATGTCGCCCTGCTGGAGGGCCTGGCTGCCCACGAGGCCCTCCAGGAGCACGTCGACGCCGGCGGCGCGCCCTTCGCGATCGCTGCAGTGGACGGCGGGAACACCTGGTGGCACCACCGCGCCGACGGCAGCGACACCCAGTCGATGCTGGTGACGGAATTTGTTCCGTTCCTCGGCAGCCAGGGCTGCGACCTCGGCAGGATCGGCCTCTTCGGCCTCTCCATGGGAGGCTTCGGTTCCCTTCTGCTCGCGTCCCAGGGCCGGCTGCCCGGGGTCCGGGCCGTGGCGGCCATGAGTCCGGCGGTCTGGGCCAGCTACGACGAGGGAATGGACAGTGCTTTCGACGGACCGGACGATTTCGCGGCCCACGACGTGTTCGCTCTCCGGCCCCGCCTCGCCGCCCTGCCCAAGCGGATCGATTGCGGCACCGGGGACGACCTTGCCGCCACGGTTCGCGACTACCGCGCGGATCTTCCGGGGACCGTCGAAGGCGGCTTCGGGCCCGGCGGCCACGACGACACCTACTGGCGCTCCATCCTGCCCGAGGTGTTCTCCTTCCTCGGCCGCAACCTCGGCTGAGCAGCCGGTCCCGGGAGCCGGGCGGTGCGGATTCCGGGACCGGACCGGCGCCGATCCGCCGCTAAGATTGGACGGTGCTGATTCTGCTGCCGCCCTCCGAAGGCAAGACCCCCGCCACGGCCGGCGATGCCGTCGCATGGGCCACCCTGAGCTTCCCCGAGCTGAACGCATACCGTGCCAAGGTGCTGGAAGGGCTCGGAACGGTCAGCGCCCATGAGGACGCGCTGGCGCTTCTTGGCGTCGGCGCCTCGCTGCGGGCCGACGTCGAACGCAACACGCGGCTGCATGCAGAGCCGGCGGCGCCCGCGAACCAGGTCTACTCCGGCGTGCTGTACGACGCGCTGGACTACAACTCCCTCACTCCAACGCAGCGCAAGAGGGCGGACGAGTGCGTCCTGGTCATTTCCGCGCTCTGGGGCGCCATCCGCTTCGGCGACCGCGTGCCCGCCTACCGGCTGTCGATGGCGACCGCACTGCCCGACGTCGGACGCCTGGCGTCCTTCTGGAAGCCGCAGCTGAACGCGGCCCTCGCGGCAGAAACGGACGGGGAACTGCTGGTGGACTGCCGCTCCAGTACCTACACCGCCGCGTGGGCTCCCCCGCCGTCGCAGACCGTTGCTGTCAACGTGTTCACCGAGGTCAATGGCGCGCGGAAAGTGGTCAGCCACTTTGCCAAGCACACCCGGGGCGAACTCGCCCGGCACCTGCTGGCCCGCCGGGGCAAGGCACCGCAGACACCCGCCCAGCTGCAGCAGGCGGCCGCCGAACGGTGGACCGCCGAACTGGTCGAGGGGACGGCCAGAAAACCGCACACCCTCAACCTGATCCTGCCCAACTAGCTCGCAGTTCCGGCCGTTTTGACGGCTCAAAACGACCGCAGCTGCGAGTCAGTTGGTGGTTAGGCCCACTCGGCGGAGCGGACCAGGATGCAGCCGGAATCCGGGCAGAACACGACGTCGTCCTCGGCCGCGGCCTTGATTTCGGCGAGGTCCCCCGGGCTCAGCTGCATGCCCGAGCCCTCGGATGTCCCGTGGAAGAGCCGGGCAGCACCAACACCACGCTTGGCCAGGGTCTTCTCGTAGATCGCCAGCAGACCGGAGTCCATCCCCTCGGCGAACTTGGCACGCTTGCCGCGCACCACCGTGGCCTCGGCGGCGATCTCCGCGAGCTGCTCGTCCAAGTCGGAACGGATGGAGCCGAAGGAGCCCTGGATGTCGTCCACGATCTGCTGCTGCGTGGCCTGGCGCAGGCGGAGTGAGTCCAGCCGTTCCAGGACTTCCAGTTCGACATCCTCAAGGTCGGAGCGCCGCTTGTTCAGCGACACCAGGTCGCGCTGCAGGGCCACAAGATCCTTGGAAAGGCCGGTGCCGCTGTTGAGCTTGGCCTCGTCGCGCTCGATCCGGGAGGCAACCTGCTCCACGTCCGCCTCGGCACGTTTAAGCTCGAGCTCCGCGTCATGGACGGCTACCTTCGCGGCGCCGAGGTCACCGTTGGCCACGCTCAGGGCTGCTTCCAGATCGGTGATCCGGGAGTCGCTTTCAAGGCTGCGGCGGCGGTTGGACAGGGATTTGAGCTTTGCATCAAGTCCCTGCAATTCGAGCAACTTCAACTGTTCCGCCGGTGCTGCCTTGGCCACTATTTACCTCCGCTTGTTCCCTGCCGGCAGGAGCCGGGCACCTATTCGGCGCTCCCTAGACTCTAGTCCCCGCCTGGAGTCAGAATGAAGTCCCACGGGTCGCTGTTGGTGGTGCTGACCCGGATCTCGACGTCGTGCCCCTGGTCGCTCAGCACATTGCCCAGCGCCTCGGCCGCGGCCGGTAGCCACAGCCACTCGCTGGCGAAGTGGGAAACGTCGATCAGGTACGGCCGGTCATTGACGGCCGCCTCGCGGGCATCCGATGCCGGATGATGCCGCAGATCTGCGGTCAGGAAGACGTCGGCGTTACTCGCCCGGACCTCGTCGAAGAGGGAATCACCCGCGCCGCCGCAGACGGCCACGCGGCGGACCAGCCCGTCGCGGTCCCCGGACACACGGACGCCGCCGGCGACAGCGGGCAGGATCCCGAAGACGCGGGCGGCAAAGTCGCCCAGGGTCAGGACGTCCTCGAGGTCCCCGACCCGCCCGATGCCTTCTTCCGGCAGGCCGTTCGCGGCCTGGGTCAGCGGGGCAACGTTCTGCAGGCCCAGGGCGTCGGCCAGGACATCCGAGACGCCGCCGACGGCGGAATCACCATTCGTGTGGACCGTCAGCAGCCCCGTCCCCGACTCGATCAGGCGGTGCACGGCCCGGCCTTTGGCCGTGGTCGCCGCGACCGAGGTAACCCCCCTGAGCAGCAGCGGATGGTGGGTGATAAGAAGCTGGGCGCCGAATTCGATGGCCTCTTCAATCACCTCGAGGGTCGGGTCGACGGCGAAAAGGATCCTGCTCACCGCGGCGGAGGGACGCCCGGCCACGAGGCCCACCTCGTCCCAGTCCTCCGCCAGGGATTCGGGCCAGAGCTCTTCGACGGCCAGCAGGATCATGCCCAGGGTGGGGGTCCCGGGCGTTTCCCCGGATCCGTTGCCGCCAGTGGCATCGCTGGTGGCGCCGTCGGCTGGGCCGGCTGTAACGTCGGTGTTTACAGGTTCCATACCCCCATTTTTACCCTATCTCCGGGACTCCCCCGTGGACGCCGGGAATCATCGGGGCACTTCAACCATTGAACAGGGCATGAGAACTTTTGTCCTCGGCGGAGGCTGCTTCTGGTGCCTCGACGCCGTTTACCAGAAAACCAAGGGTGTCAGCTCCGTTGTTTCGGGCTACACCGGCGGCCATCACCGCAACCCCGACTACTACGCCGTCTGCTCCGGAACCACCGGCCATGCCGAGGTGGTGGCGGTGACTTTCGACGAGGAAGTCATCCCGGCGGAGGTCATCCTGGACATGTTCTTCGCTCTCCACGACCCCACGACGCTCAACCGTCAGGGCTACGACGTCGGAACCCAGTACCGGTCCTCGATGTTCTATGAGACAACCGAGGAGAAGATCCTCTTTACCGAGGCGATCGAGCGGAACCAGCCGCTGTGGGCGCATCCAATCGTCACGGAAGTCAGCCGGCTGCCGGTGTTCCACCGGGCGGAGGAAATCCACCAGGACTACTTCGCCAAGTTTCCGGAGCAGGGTTACTGCCAGGTGATCATCAATCCGAAGCTGGCAAAGGCCCGGAAATATTACTCAGCATGGCTTAATGCTTAGCTAGGGCCTGCGGGCCCTCGTTAGGCTGACCTCAGTATCCCCACAACAGACAGGCGCAGACACCCATGGCACGGATCTATGACGATGTTACCCAGCTGGTCGGCGGCACCCCGCTGGTCCGGCTGAACCGGCTGACCGAAGGCCTCGACGCCACCGTGGCAGTCAAGCTGGAGTTCTACAACCCGGCCAACAGCGTCAAGGACCGGATCGGCGTCGCCATCGTCGACGCCGCGGAGAAGTCCGGTGCCCTCAAGCCCGGCGGCACCATCGTTGAAGGCACCTCCGGAAACACCGGCATCGCCCTTGCCATGGTCGGCGCGGCCCGCGGCTACAAGGTCATCCTGACGATGCCCGAGACCATGTCCACCGAGCGCCGGGTCATGCTCCGCGCCTACGGTGCCGAGATTGTCCTCACTCCCGGTTCCGAAGGCATGCGCGGAGCCGTCGAGAAGGCCCAGGAGATCGTCGCCAACACGGAGAACTCCATCTGGGCCCAGCAGTTCGCCAACGAGGCCAACCCCGAGGTCCACCGCCAGACGACGGCCGAGGAGGTCTGGTCCGACACCGACGGCAAGGTGGACATCTTCGTCGCCGGCGTCGGCACCGGCGGAACCGTCACCGGCGTCGGACAGGTGCTCAAGGAGCGCAAGCCCGAGGTCCAGATCATCGCCGTTGAGCCGAAGGACTCCGCCATCCTCAACGGCGGCGCTCCGGGCCCGCACAAGATCCAGGGCCTGGGCGCCAACTTCGTCCCGGAAATCCTGGACACCAACGTCTATGATGAGGTCCTCGACGCCACCCTGGAGGATTCGGTCCGTGTGGCCCGTGAGCTTGGCGTCCAGGAGGGCATCCTTGGCGGCATTTCCTCCGGCGCAATCGTCTGGGCGGCACTGGAACTCGCCAAGCGCCCGGAGAACGCCGGTAAGCTTATTGTTGCTGTGGTCTGCGACTTCGGTGAGCGTTACATCTCCACCGTGCTGTACGACGACATCCGGGGCTGAGTCCGGCCCGCTATTCACGATTTCGTAGAAAGGTCTTTGTGAGCTTCTTCGCAAGACTGAAGGAAGACCTCGACGCCGCCCGGTCGCATGACCCGGCGGCTCGAGGGTCTGTTGAAAACTTCTTCACCTACTCCGGCCTGCACGCGATCTGGGCGCACCGCCTGACGCACCGGCTCTGGCAGAAGCCTGCGCTGCGCTTCCCGGCACGGCTGATTTCGCAGCTGGCCCGGTTTCTGACCGGAATCGAGATCCACCCCGGAGCCACGATCGGCCGCCGTTTCTTCATCGACCACGGCATGGGGGTCGTCATTGGCGAGACTGCCGAAATCGGCGAGGACGTCATGATCTACCACGGTGTGACGCTCGGCGGCCGCTCCCTGGCCAAGGTCAAGCGCCACCCCACCCTCGAGGACCGCGTGGTGATCGGTGCCGGGGCCAAGATCCTGGGCCCCATCACCATCGGCCGGGACAGCGCGGTGGGCGCCAACGCCGTGGTGGTCAAGGACGCCCCGGCCGAATCGATCCTCACGGGCGTGCCGGCCACCTGGCGGCACCGCGACGCGCAGCGCGAGACCAAACCCGCCGTCGACCCTGCCGAGTACCTGATCGAATACCGGATCTAGCCGGTCCCGGATTCCGCCGGAACCCGCGCGCGTGCAGACGCTGCGCGGGAAGACGCTATGGGGAAAGACGCTATGCGGGAAACCGCGTGTAGATTTTCCAGATCAGGACATCGAAGGCCCGGTCCGGCAGCAGCCGCCGCAGCAGCAGGATGGCCCGGGCGCCCTTTCCCACCGGGTAGCGCGTCATGGGCTTCCGCGACGTCGCGGCGTGGACGATGGCGTCGGCAATGACGTGCGGAGGCGTCGACATGGACGAACCCATGGTCGAGGCCAGCGCCGCCGCCACGACTTTCGCCTGGTCCATGTAGGGCCCACGACCGGACGTGGCGAGCAGGCTGTCGCCGGAGATCGCACCCCATTCCGACTCGGTTCCCGACGGCTCGATGATGGAGACGTCGATGCCGTGGGGCTTGAGTTCGATCCGCAGTGAATCACTCAGGCCCTCGACGGCGAACTTCGTGGCGTGGTACCAGGCACCCAGCGGCTCATACATTTTTCCGCCGATCGAGGACACATTGATGATCCGCCCCCGCCCTGCGGCCCGCATTCCCGGAAGCACCAGCTGGGTCATCCGGGCCATCCCGAAGACGTTGACGTCGAACTGCCGCCGCCCCTCGGCCAGTTCCACTTCCTCCAGCGAGCCGTAGGAACCGTAGCCTGCGTTGTTCACCAGGACGTCAACCCGGCCGTGGGTGGCAATCACCTGCTCAATGGCGGCGGTCATGGAATCCTCGTCCGTGACGTCCAGCGCCACGACCGCCACTCCGTGGGCCTTGAGCGGCTCCATCTTCTCGACGCGGCGGGCCCCGGCATAGACCGTGAAGCCATGGGCCGCGAGCTTCCATGCGGTCTCAAAGCCGATTCCGGTGGAGGCACCGGTGACAAATGCTACGGGCTGGGTCATTTGCTGCACTCCTGGGACGCTTGCGGGGGCGGTTAGTGGCGGGATCCCGGGCGGGATCCCCGGAAACGCGGACGGCCGGTGCTCCCAGCGTAGCGGGGAGCGCCGGCCGTCGGTGCCAGTGGCGGACTAGTGGGTGTCGACTGCCTCGATTTCGGACTTGTCCTCGCCCCAGAGGGTGTGGAAGGTTCCTTCGGCGTCGACGCGGCCGTAGGTGTGCGCGCCGAAGAGGTCGCGCTGGCCCTGGATCACGGCGGCGGGGAGGCGCTTGCGGCGCAGGCCGTCGTAGTAGGCCAGCGAGGAGGAGAACACCGGCACCGGGATGCCGAGCTGGACCGCGGTCGAGACCACCCGGCGCCAGGCCGGCAGGACATCGGCGATCGCCTTGGTGAACGCCGGGGCGAAGAGCAGGTTGGCCGGCTTCTGCTCCGCGGCGTAGGCCTTGGTGATGTCCTTGAGCAGTTCGGCGCGGATGATGCAGCCGCCGCGCCACAGCGAGGCGATTTCATCCAGCTTCAGGTCCCAGTCGTATTCCGTGGCGGCGGAGGTGAGCATGTCCAGCCCCTGCGCGTAGGAGACCAGCTTGGA